>DASZYH010000345.1:0-14893 GCA_035545515.1 Opitutaceae bacterium | reverse complement strand
CCGACCGCTGGGGTGACCGCTGCGATTACCGATCCCAATACCGCTCGGGTTGCCGACCTGGTGACCGGTCCCAATACCACCCTCGTTACCGTTCCGGCTGCCGCTGAGATTACCGCTCCAATTACCGCTGGCGATACCGCTCAGATTACCGCTGGCGATACCGCTCCGATTACCGATGGCACGACCGCTCGGCTGACCGCTCGCAATACCGCCCGGGTTGCCACTCACGATACCGCTCAGATTACCGCTGGCGTACCACGGCGCTTACCTCGTCGGCGGTTGCTGCGATTTCCAGTTCCTATGCCACGGCCGTTTCCACAGCGGCGACCGGGGCGGATGGGATTTCACTCGCCGGGCCCTCAGATGGCGTGAACTCGATGAGGACATCGAGTTCCACCTGACGCGTTTCGCAAAACTTCCATCTCCCCAACTCCAAACTCCCAGATCCCAGATCCCAACTTCGAACTCCAAACTCCCCAACTCGCCACCCAACTCCACCTCCCGCCGCTCATTCCCTCGCGGCCCCGGCGGCGTCGGCGAGCTCGAGGCGGAGGCAGTCGTACATGACGCTCTTGGCGACGTTGCCGCCGGCGGTCTGCGTGAAGGTCACCTCGTTATGCCCCTGGCGCAGGAAGCGGCCGTCGAAGGGGAGGTCGGTGAGCGAGTACTGGCCGTGAATCCCGGCGCGGATCATCGCGCTGTCGTTTCCGGTTTCGATCCGGCCGATCGAGCGGCCGTTCACCGCGATGGCGACGTTTGCCTTCGACGCGGAGGCGAGCGCGACACGCAGCGTCGCCCGGCGATGGGCGGGTGATTCCGCGAGGTTGAACTCGACCGTCCAGGTTGTGCCAGCCCACTTCCGACCCGACGGCACGTTGACCTGCGCGTAGTTCCAGTCGGTGCGTTCGTGACTCTGGCCGATCACGAAATGCACGCCGTGTGGAAAGTCCTTCGGGTACTGCAGCCACAATCCCCAGTGCCGGAAATCATCGCCGTGCCGAAACTCCGCCGCACTGCGATCGGGTATCCCGATCTGCCAGATCTGCCGGCCATGGCGCAGCGGCGTCCACCGCTGCGTCTGCAGCTCGGTTTTGGCGCCTCGTGCGACCGTCACGTCGTCGCGCCGGAATTGGTCCATCACTCCGCCGACGAAGGCGTAGAGCGTGTACGTGCCGGGCCGGACGTTGGGGATGGTGAAGCGTCCCTCCGCGTCGGCGCGCACCCAATACTGGTAATTGTCCGACTGCTGCTGCCAGTCGGGCGCGGGCGCGGCGAGCCCCACCCACGCGCCGGCGGCGGACGCGGTTGGCGCCTGCGGATCGGTCACGACGAGCCGGCCGGTGACGGCGCCGCGATCGGCCGCCAACGGATACAGCGGATTATGAACCCAGGCGTACGGCCACGCGGCGCGTTCCGCTTCGGCCCTTGCCTTGGCATCCGCCCACAGCGCATCGGCTCCGCCGCCTGAGTTGAAATAGAGCAGGCACGGCCCGTAGAATTTCTGCCACGCCTCGCGGCCCACGGCGACGGGCGCGGCGCCATAGTGCGTGCAACTGAAGATCTTCATCAGGATCCGCGGGAAATGCGCCGTGTTGTACTGCTTGGTCGGCCCGCCGTTCTGATCCTCCGTGCTGCCCGAAATGATCCAGCACCCCAGCCGTTGCTGGCGCCCGATCCAGCCGTGGACGTAGTGGTCGCCGGCGTCCACGAAATCGTGATACTTGTCGACGATGTCGCCCTTGAACGGGCCGGCGGTGACGAGCAGCGACTCCTTCGGCCCGAGCGGCCGCGTGGGCGTGTCCGACGGCGGCATCACCCAGCGCCGGTGGTCATCGATCGCGACCTCGTCGAAGAGACTGTCCTTCAGGCGAAGCAACCACCGGATCTGCGTGATCGCACCCGGCGGGGCGTCCTTGGCGTGCGACACCACCAGGTAGGCGTAGAGTCCACTTTCGCCGCGTCGCAGCGCGTAATGGATTTCGACGCCGAACGGCTGGTCGGCGCCGAGGGATTTCTGGCGAATGCCGATGTCGGCCAGCGCGCCGCCGTTGGACCGTGGATCGACGGCGACCGTGCACTGCCCGTCCCGCAGCCGCGCATACGTGCTCGCGTGATCCTTGAAATCGGAGTCGTCGTCGCCGGAGTGCAGATTGAGGTAGCCGGGCGACGCCAGGACCGACGTGCCGCGATAGACGACCGACAGCACGTTGCCGTTGGCCTTGGCGATTTCAGCCGAGAGGATGCCGTTTGCCAGGACAATGCTGGAACCGCGGTCGACGAGTGTGGCCTCGTCCGCCGTCGCGTCCGCCGCGCGCCCGGAAGTGAATGTGAGGAGTGCCGCCACCAGCAGAAGGGCGAGACGTTTCATCGTTGGGAGAATACGTCGAAAACAAGAACTGGAGGCGAGGGTTGAGCGTGAACGGTCAACGCCGCGCGGTCGGCGGTTGGTCAGGCAGGCTGATCCCGTTCAATCCGCGGACTGCCAGTCTTCGACGACCAGCCGGGGAACACGCGAGAACTCCCGCACGTTGTGGGTCACGAGAATTGCTCCGAGCGCCAATGCATGGCCGGCCAGCAACACGTCGTGCGGACCGATCGGCTGGGCGTTGGGTCGGAACGTTTCCAGATGGGCGCGAACCGCCGCTGCCTCGGTTGCCTCATCGGCCCCGAACGCGCGGACAAAAGGAAAGATGGAGCGTAACAGCACCAGGCGCGGGCGGGCCTTGGCGGGATCGGCCGCACGCACAACTCCATACTCGAGTTCGTACCACGCGATCGACGACACGACACAATCGTCGAGGTGTTCAGTTACTTTTTCCGCGATGCCGCGATCGACGCCCCGCGCAAGCCGCGACAGCACATTCGTGTCGAGCAGGTAGAGCGGCATTGGCTATGGCCGCGGCCAGTCTCCCCGCAGTGGTGGCAGTGAGCGAAGCTTCCGGAGCGCCTTGAGCCGACGGGTCCTGGCCGCCGGATCAACCAGCATGAAGCCGTCCGGCGTCGGGGTGACCTCGTACGTCCTCGCTTTCACGTCCAGCGTCCGCGGAAGCCGCAGGGCCTTGGAATTGCCCGCCTGGAAGACTTTGGCTGTGATTCCGCTCATGTGAGTACAATGTAGGCACACGCGTTTCGGTCAAGCGGGTCCCGCGACGGCCTCGCGCGTTACGCACCGTTGCTGTTGCTGCCCATTCCGCCGAACCGTCCCGCTCACCGGGTCGCGACGGTGATGCCGGATCCGATGAGCACGGTGCCGGCGGTGCGGTTCAGGACCTTCAGGCTTCTGGCCGATTGGAAGAACCGCCGGCTGCGCGCAGCGGCGTAGGCGTAGAGCGCGGGAATCGTCGCGACGGTCAGCACGACGATGCCCGCCATCGTGAATGCCTCGGTCAGCGTCAGCCGTTCGAGATCGATGAACGTGGGCAGGAGGCCGGCATAGAAGCCGATCACCTTGGGGTTGCTGATCGTGACCAGAAATCCGGCGACGAAACTGCGGTGGTGGGATCGCGTGACCGTGCGAGCGACGTCGACCTGGGCGGGTGCATGGCGTGACTGCCGCCAGAGCTTCACCCCGAGCCAAATGAGGTAACCGCCGCCGATGAGCTTCACGATGTAGAAGAATTCGCCCATGGAGCGGGCGAGCGCGGCCAGCCCGGCGATCGCGAGGGTGAAGTAGATCAGATCGCCCAAAACCAGCCCGACGATCATCGCCAGCGCCGAGCGAAACCCGTGGGCCATCGCGCACGACACCACCGAGAAAATCCCCGGCCCCGGCAGTGCGACCGCAATGGCCAGCGCGACTGCAAAGGTGACAAGGACGGTCGGATGCACGCGTCGATTCCTATGGGCCACAGTCCCGAAGGCAATGCCCTGCATCCCATCAAACTATCACCGGTCTCATTCCTTCGCGGTGTCCTGAATCTGCCACGGATTGGCACCGTCGCGAAGTGCGGCCCCGGGGTTCCATTCCAAGCAGTTCGCGAGGTTCGGCGTCGCGAAAATGAATCAGGCCCTTTATGATTCTTACGGATATTGACGGTTTGATCCGTTAATTTTGTTCTTGCTTACGCACGAAAGCGAGTAGAGTATCTTCGCATGAGCGAAGAAATCAGCCGTAGTCGAAGCCCGAACAGTCCCAAGATTTCGCTAGTAGAGGCAGTGCCGCACGTAGAAGCGTTGTACAAGAAGGCTGGTAGATCTCCCATTAAGGCTGAGATTGCTGCTGGTGTTCTTGGATATAATGGCATCACCGGTTCGTCAGCGGCATTGCTGGGCGCGCTGAACCAGTATGGTCTGATTGATCGGAGTAAGGGGGATGTCCAAGTAACTCCGCTCGCGTTACGAATCATTGCCCCAGTGAGTGCAGAAGACAAGACCTCTGCATTGAGAGAGGCGTCGTTATCTCCGAAGGTGTTTGCCGATATTCACGAACGCTATCGAGATACCAGTGAAGATGTGCTAGCTAACCAGCTAGCGCACGATGGCTTTGCATTTGATGTGGCCAGACGCGTTTCTGCAGCATACAAAGCTAACGTTGAGCTTGCTAAACTTGGAGATATCTCTGTATCTTCCGCGACTCGCGATGAAACCACCGCGGGAAAGCCAATCGCTACCTCTCCAAATACCAGCAACGCGCCGATGCGTGGCCCGCTTGGCATCGCGGTTGCACAGCCAACAAATCGCCCAGAAGTGCTTGCAACCTTCAAGATTCCAATTGGTTCGTCGGAAGCGGAACTCATTTTTACCGGCGAAAAGCTTGAACCGGCCGACTTCGACGCGCTCGCAGACTACGTTGCACTGTTCAAGAAACAGTATCTGCGCAAGCAGGAGATCAAGAAGATCGCCGATCGTTATCTTGAGGAGCCGGCGAAATCGCCGCCGCAAGTCTGAAATGCCACTGACAGTGTGCCAAGTCGAACCTCGAAGGTACGTGTATGAAACGACAAAACCGCAGCTTTTGACTGCGGTTTTCGTGAGCCTGATTTAGGGGCTCAAGTGCCTCTCGGCACAGAGTGGTGCGAAGCATATCCCTCTTTACAAAAATTCAAGCACAAAAATGAGCATAGGGAGGCCTCCGCGCAGAGTGTTCGTTTACGTTGACGGTTTCAATCTGTACCACCGTAGGCTGGAAAACGACCCGCCCTCAAAGTGGCTTTGCCTCCGCAAATTGGCATCTGAGTTCCTGTTTGAACATGACAACGTAGAAGTCATCAAATTTTTCACGGCGCGGGTTGATCCATTCGCCGATCCAACCAAACCCACCCCGAAACAGCAGCGTCAGGCCACTTATTGGAAGGCGCTGGAATCCCGAGGCGTGGAAATCATCAAGGGTGAACTGGCTCCGCGACAGCGCAGGTGTAAGGCCGGGGCATGCGGGAGGTTTCTCACCTTTGAGACGATGTCGGAGAAAATGAGTGATGTGAACCTCGCGCTGCATGTGTACCGTGATTACATTGAGAAGCAACCGGACGTGATTTGTGTGATTTCGGCGGACATCGACGTTCTTCCCGCGCTCAAAATGATCCGGGAACGTGCTGGCAACGGCGATTTCCCCAGGGTGCTGATCTATATTTTTCTCCCAATCCAGGACAATGACCTTCTGCAGAGCCGAAAACCAGAGCATTGCAGGATAGCTATAACGCGCCAGCTCAGTAACCTGCACGTGTCCAAGTCGCGGTTACCCGACATAGTCCAGTTGCCAGACGGTACGAGCGTCCAGTGTCCAGACGTCTGGCTTCCAGTACAAAAACAAGGGCTGCTTTCAACGGGCTCTCCGTGAGGTCCGTTGCATATTCTGTAGCACACGGGCGAATGCAGTTCGGCCGCGTTGTCCCGTCCCGGTTGCCGAACGCTGCCAAGTGAGGAGCGGTTTTGCCCCAAGCCAAGAGCACCAAAACTCAATGGCATATTGTCAGGTACGTATCAGAAATTGATTTTGTCTTGCCCGAAACATCAGTCCACACCGCACGTTTCCAAAATCTCCAGCTTCGGAACTTGGTTTCAAATTAGGACAGCGCCTACCCTACAAAACCCTTGACTCGCCGCCGGGCGTTTGAGTTTTTGGCCGGCTCCGATTCGATCACCACCATGGCCAACACCAAATCCGCCATCAAAGCTGCCCGCAAAACGCAGCGCCTCACGCTCCGCAACAAGGCGGTCGCCACGAACATCAAGACCTTGCACAAGAAGTTCGTCGCCGCGGTAAAGGCCAATGACGCCGCCGCCGCCAAGGCCGCCGGCTCCGCCTACGTCTCCGCGATGGACAAGGGCACCAAGTCCGGCGTCGTCCACAAGAACGCCGCCGCTCGCGCCAAGGCCCACGTGGCCAAGTACGTCCTCGCGAAGTAAGCGACGGACCGCTCCCCTCTTACGCAACCCCGCTGGCATGCGCCTGCGGGGTTTTTGTTTGGACGGGAAACTGAATTGGCTCGCGAAGGTTGGGAAGGGGACGAAGGAAAAAGGCGGGGTCAACCCGCGGGTCAACCCGCTCACGAATGTGCATCGGCTTCGGGTTGGCCGGGACCGGCTCACGCGGAGCAGCGGAGAACGCGGAGAGATGCGGAATCGCCGATGCGGAACCTTGGGCTCCTTTGAATCCTTCGCGGCCTTCGCGAGACACTGGATTGCCCCGACCGCTGGGAAGGCATGACCGGGTGAGGCCTGTCACTCTCCGCGCAAGGCGATCACCGGATCCACCCGGGTGGCGCGGAGGGCGGGGATCACGGACGCAATCAGCGTCACGACGGCCATCATGCCGACCACCACCGCCAGGTTTACGGCCGGCAGCGGCGGGACATCGAAGAGCACGGCCTGCATCGCACGGCCCGCGGCCCAGGCGCCAAGCGTCCCGATGACCGCTCCGGCCACGAGGACCCGCACGCCAACCCTGACGAACTGATTCCGGATCTGCGCCGGCAGCGCCCCAAGCGCCATGCGTACGCCGATCTCGCGGTGCCGCTGCGCGACCGAATAGCTGAGCACCCCGTAGGTGCCGATCGCAGCCAGCAGCAGTGCGACCGCGGCAAACACCGCCGCCATCAACGCCGGCGAGCGGCGGGACGCCACTGTGTCGTCGATCCGGGCCGTCATCGGACGCAGGTCGTCGATCGGCAATCCGGGATTGAGTTGCAGCACCGCCTTGCGGACGGTCGCAGCCATTGCCGACGCGGGGAGCGCCGAACGCACCACAAGCGCGAAATAAGAGGAGTTGAATTTCCGGTAGGGGAAGTAGATCGCGCCATGGCCGTCCTTCTCCGCCAGTTCGTTCTGCTTCACGCTGCCGACCACGCCGACGATCGTGAAGTAGTTCTTGTCGGGATCGGTGATGTTGGAACAGATCCGATGCCCGAGCGGATCGCCATTCGGCCAGTAGCGCCGCGCGACGGCCTCATCGATGACGCAGACCTTCTGGTCGCGATCCTGGTCGGCTTCCTCCAGGGTCCGGCCGCGGAGGAGCGGGATGTGCATGGCCGACCAATAATCGCCCATCACGCCGGCCAGATAGTGCGTCTGAATCGATTCACCGGCTTTGCGCGTGTAGCCGTCGACGAGCACGGCGCTGTCGTTGCCACCGCCGCTGAAAGGCAGGTTCGTGTTGATCGCGGCCGCCGTCACACCCGGCAGCGCGCGAATGGCCGGCAGCAGCCGGTTTACAAACGCGGCGCGGGCGGCGTCGTCCTTGTAGTCCTTCCAGGGCAGACTGATCGTGCCGGCGAGCACGTTGTCGGCGCTGAATCCCGGGCGGGTCTGCAGCACGCGCTCGAGGCTGAGGACGAGCATTCCGGCGCCGGACAGCAGCACGAACGCGAGCCCCACCTGGGCGACCACGAAGCCGTAACGCAGCCGCTGCGCGCTCCGCGTGGTGGTGCCGGAACGGGACTCCGCCTGTAACACCGGCGCCAGATGCGTGCGGCCGGTCAGCCAGATCACCGGCAGTGCCAGCAGGATGCCGACGATGATGGCCGCCGCCAGCGCCGCCACGACCAGCCGGCCGTCGAAGCCGACGTCGGCGCCGAGAGGCAATTTGTCCGTGCCGAGGGCCCGCAGCAGCGTGATGCCAACGCCGCCCAGTCCGAGTCCGAGCGTCGCGCCGCCGAGCGCCAGCAGCATCGTTTCGGTCAGGACTTCGCGCGCGAGCTGCCACCGTCCGGCCCCGAGCGCCTGCCGGACCGCGAGTTCCTTGCTGCGGCCGCTCGCGCGGATCAGCAGGAGATTGATGAGGTTGACGCTGCCGATGAGCAGCAGGAAGAGGACGCCCGCCTCGAGCAGCAGCAGCATTGGCCGGGCGGAGCGCACGTGGTCGGCGTGCAGGTCGGCGACGGTGGTGTGATAGCCGGCGTCGCGGACCAGTTTGGCGAACGGGTCATCGGTCAATTGCTGCGCATTGAAGGCGTCGATTTGCGCCTGCGCATCGGCGAGGGTCGCGCCGGGAGCGAGCCGTGCGATCATGTCCCAGTTGTTGCTATGCCGGCTCTTGGGGCTGATGTCGTCCTTGTTGTTGTGGGACGAGGGCCGGAAAAACTGCGGCCGGCTCGACAGGTAGTGAAAATTCGCGGGGAGGACTCCCACCACCGCGATCGACAGCCCGTCGTTCTGGAATTTCTTCCCGAGGACGTTCGGATCGCTGTGGAAGTAGTCGCGCCAGAACTCGTGGGTGAGGATCGCGACCTGGTCCGTCTGATACGTCAGGTTGGCGTCCGTGAACGGCCGGCCCATGGCCAGGGGAACGCCGAGCGTGTGGAAGAATTCCGGCGAGACCCGGGCCATTTTCACCCGGTTCGGCGAGCCGGCGTCGCCGACGATCGTGCTGCCGTCCTGGTAGATCGAGACGGAGGAGAACGCCTTGATCGCGTGGCGCCGGTCATAGTAGTTCGGCATCGAGGCGTTGGCGCGATCGACTCCGGCGCGCGGATAGCAGTTGAACACGCTGACGAGGCGGCCCGAGTCGGGAAACGGCAGTGGCCGCAACAGGACGGCGTCGACGACGGAGAAGATCGCGAGATTGGCCCCGATGCAGAGGGCGAGCGTCAGGAGGGAGGTGATCGTGAACCCGGGGCTTTTGGCCAGGAGGCGGAGCGCGTAGCGGGCATCGCGAAACAAAGTGTCCATGGTGAAGGGGATTGGGCGACCAGAGGAACACACCGAAAATCAGCCGAAAGTTACAACGTTACGTCATAAATGGGGCGGAATGAGGATATCGGTCGGTGGAACTCGATGTCCCCATCGAGTTGAGCGGCGTGCTGGTCGTGAGCTGGGGTTGAAATTGGAAAGCCCGATGAGGACATCGGTCTCCACCAACTCACGGTCTCCACCCACGCACGGGCGCGATCATCCGCAATCGGCAGTTGCGCCACCGCGACCGAACGGTTTCAGCTCAGTTTTCCGTGCCGAACTCTCCGCGACGTCATTTCCTGACCTGGGACCGGCCGCTGCTGCCGCAGGCGGTGGCGTTCCTGGCGGGCGACTGGACCGGAGGCAGCCCGTTGGACTTGTCGCGCTTGCTGGTCGTGGTGCCCACGCGCCAGTCGGGCCGGCGACTCCGGGAAGGGCTGGCCGAACACGCGGCGCGACTCGGCTCGGCGGTTTTCCCGCCGCGGGTCGTCACCCCGGAAGCCCTCGTGATGCCGGATCCGGACTCCGGCGCGGCGTCGCGGCTCCAGATGCTCCTCGCGTGGATGGAGGTGTTTCGCGAACTGGACCTCACCGAGTTTCAGGAGGTATTTCCGCATGAGCCGTCGGCGCGCAGCTTTGAATGGGCGATGCGACTCGCGGAGCAATTCGAGCGGCTCCAGCGCTCGCTCGGCGAAAACCGGCTCCGGCTGGCGGACGTGCCGGCGCGCGTGGGCTCGGATTTCCCGGAACTCGACCGGTGGCTGCAACTCGCGGAGCTGGAGCGGCGCTACGACGAGCGACTGCGGGCGGCGGGGCTGAGGGATCCGCGAGGCGCGATTGGACGGATGCGCGGAGAGGGGGCTGCGGGCACCCATGAATCGATGCGCGGTGGGGGCACCGCGCCTACAGGGGAGACAGGGGTGTGGCAGGGGATCGGGCGGGTGGTGGTGTTGGCGACGGTGGATCCGCTGCCGGCGTCGATTGCGATGCTTCAGGATTTGCCGGAAACAGTGCCGGTCGACGTGGTGGTGTTCGCCCCGGAGTCCGAGGCCGGTCACATTGACGACTGGGGCCGCCCCAATTCGGAAACCTGGGCGCAACGCGTCCTCGCGTTGCCGGAGTTCGAGCAGCGCGTGCACCTGTGCAGCGACCCTGCCGACCAGGCGGTGCGGGTCGCCGAACTGGCGCGACGGTACCGCGACGCCCGCGACGGCGCCACCGATGGCGCGCTGGCGGTCGGCGTCGCCGACCCGGAGGTGCTGACGCTGGTGGCGGGCGAAGGCGCGCGGCGCGGCGTCCCGGTGTTCGATCCCGAAGGCGAATCGCATCGCGACGGCGCGCTCTATCATCTGCTCGCGGCGCTGGCGGACTGCACGCGGCGGCCGACGATGGAGGCCGTCGAGACGCTCGCGCGGTGTCCCGATTTCCTGGCCTATCTGACGGAGCGCGGCGGACCGGCGTTTTCCGAGGCCAGGTTCCTCGCCGAGCTCGACAAGCTCCGGCAGCGACATCTGCCCTCGGATCTCGCCGCCGCCCGGAAGCACGCGCGCAACGACGTCGCAACCGGTCTGTTAGTGATGGAGGAAGTCCGGGCCGAACTGGCCCAATCCGATTTTCCGAGGCCGCTCGCGCGCGTGCTGGCCGCGATCTTCGGCGCGCGACGCGTCGACCCGGCGCGCGAATCCGATGCGCAGCTCCAGGATGCCGCCGGCACGTGGACCGGCATCGTGCGCGAGTGCGCCGCCGCCGCCCGGCAGTTTCCGGCGGTCGCCGCCGGCGAGTGGTGGGACATCGCGCTGCGGCTCTTCGGCGCCACACGGTATTCGCCGGACAAGACCGCCGATGCGCTCGAACTGCAGGGCTGGCTCGAACTCCTCTTCGAGGACGCGCCGCATCTCGTCGTCGCCGGACTCAACGACGGACTCGTGCCGGATGCGGTCGTGGGCGATGCGTTCCTGCCCGAAACGCTGCGTGCCCGGCTGGGCCTGAAGACCAATGCGGCCCGGTTCGCGCGCGACGCGTACCTATTGTCCGCGCTTTCCGCCTGTCGATCGGAAGGCGGCCGGATCGATGTCCTCTTCGGCAAGACCTCGGCGAGCGGCGATCCACTCCGGCCCTCGCGGTTGCTGCTGCGCTGCCCCGACGCCGAACTGGCGCAGCGCGTGGCGTTCCTCTTCCGCACTCCCGAGCCGCCCGGCTCGCACCTGCCCTGGATGCGGGCCTGGCGCGTCCAGCCGCGCGTGCTTCCGGTGCCGCGCGAGGTCGCCGTCACGTCGCTGCGCCGCTGGCTCGCGTGCCCGTTTCGTTTTTACCTCCGCTCGGTGCTCCGGATGGAGGCGATCGACGCGACGAAGGCGGAGATGGACGCCTTCGATTTCGGCACGCTCTGTCACGCCGCGCTGGAGGCGATGGGGCGGGATGCGGCGATGCGCGACTGCACCGATCCGGCGGTGCTGCGGGAATTCCTGCTGGCCGAACTCGCGCGCGAGGCCCGGCGCCGCTACGGCGCCGAGCTGTCGCTTCCGCTCGTGATCCAGCTCGAGTCGGCGCGCCAGCGCCTCGGAAAATTCGCGGAGCTGCAGGCGCGCGAGCGGGCGGCGGGATGGGTGATCCAGGATGTCGAGCGCGCGTTCGCGGTGCCCGTCGGCGGGCTGGTTGTGAACGGCAAGATCGACCGGATCGACCGGAACGCGACCACCGGCGCGGTGCGGGTGCTCGACTACAAGACCTCCGACACGGCGGTCACCCCGGCCGCCGCGCACGTGCGGACCGCCCGGGCGGGCGAGCCGGCGCGCGCGTGGATGCAGGTGCCGGGCGACGGCCGGGCGCGCGTGTGGACCGACCTCCAGCTTCCGCTCTATCGGCACGCCCTCGCGGCGGAGTTCGGCGGCGCGATCACCTGCGGCTACGTGAACCTGCCCAAGGCGGTGGGGGAGACGGCGCTCGCCGTGTGGGACGATTACACGCCTGAGCTCCACGCTGCGGCGATGCAGTGTGCGGAGGGCGTGTGCGCGGCGATCCGCGGCGGCGAGTACTGGCCCCCGAACGAGGATCTGCGCGCCGAGGCGGACGATTTTGCGGCGCTCTTTCACCACGGGGTGGCCGAAAGCGTCGCGTGGGAGGGGGCCGCCGGATGAACCGCACGCCGCACGAGATGATCCTGGCGTCCGCCGGATCCGGCAAAACCTACGAGCTGACGAACCGGTTCGTGGCGCTGCTCGCCGCGGGCGCGGCGCCCGACCGGATCGTCGCACTGACGTTCACGCGCAAGGCGGCGGGAGAATTCTTCGACGAGATCCTGCGCAAGCTCGCGCGGGCGGCGGCCGAACCCGGATTCGCGCGGCAACTCGACGGGCAACTGGCCGAGGCCGGCTTCGGCGCGGGCCGGCACCTCGAACCCGCGGATTTCCTGCAACTGCTGCGCGCGATGGTCGAGGCCATGCACCGGCTGCGCCTCGGAACGCTCGACAGCTTTTTCGCGCGAGTGGCGAAGTCGTTCCCGCTGGAACTCGGCCTCGATGGCGACTTCGAGATCCTGCAGGAGCACACCGCGCAACTCGAGCGCCGGCGCGTGCTGCGCGGGATGTTTGCGCGCAGCGGCGACCGACTCGAGGCGGCGCAGGCTGAATTCGTGGAGGCGTTCAAGCGCGCGACGTTCGGCGCGGAAGAGAAGCGACTCTCGGCCCTGCTCGACCGGTTCCTCGACGAGTATCAGGACAATTTCCTCGCGGCGCCCGATCCGACGGTGTGGGGAAACCCGGCGCGGATCTGGACGGGCGGGGCGCCCTGGTTCGGGGCCGAGGTGAAGCTCGCCGACGAAGTACGGACGCTGCGCGCGGAACTCGGCGCGCTCACCGACGGACAGCGCGCACGCTGGGAGGCGTTCTTCGCCGCGCTCGCGGAATGGATGCCCGGCGCCCCGTTGCCCAAGCCGTTGGAGTACCTGCTCAAGAACACGCTCGAGGCGTGGGACGACCTCTGCGACGGGAAGGCGGTCATCACGGTCGAACGCCGAAAACTCGCGCTGACGCCCGGGGCGTGCCGCGCGCTGCGCCGGATCGTGACGCACCTGATCGGCGCCGTGCTGCGCCGGCACATCGAGACGACGCGCGGGATTTTCGCGGTGCTGCGGGGGTACGAGGAAAACTACCACGACCTCGTGCGGCGGGCCGGGAGGCTTACGTTTGCGGACATCCAGCGGCTGCTCGCACCGGCGATCCTCACCCGGCAGGCGCCGGGGACCGGCGAACTGGTCGGAGAAGACGATGCCGCGGAGGCCGACAGCGACGCGGATTCCGGGCAGATGGAGTTTTCGCTCGGTGCACGCCGCCGGCCGGAGCGGTCCGCGCCGCCATCCGGGGCCGACGAGGCGACGCGGCTGCTGCTCGACTATCGACTCGACGCCGAGATCGACCATTGGCTGCTCGACGAATTCCAAGACACGAGCTTTGGCCAGTGGTCGGTGCTGCGGAACCTGATCGACGAAGTCGTGCAGGATCCGGAAGGTCGGCGGAGCTTCTTCTGCGTCGGCGACGTGAAGCAGGCGATCTACAGCTGGCGCGAAGGCGATCCGCGGCTGTTCCGCGAGATCTTCGCGCACTACAACACGGCCGCGCCGGGCAGCATTGCGGAGCGGCACCTCGTGGCGTCGTGGCGTTCCGGTCCGCCGCTGATCGAGATGGTCAATGCGGTGTTCGGGAACGGAGCCACGCTCGCCGAGCTGTTTCCCGGCGAGGCAAGCACGACGTGGAACCGCGAGTGGCGCGAGCACCGCTCGGCCGTGCCGGAGCGGACCGGACAGGCCGCATGGCTGCATGCTGCCGATGCCGGTGAACGTTGGGAGACGACGCGGCGACTGCTGGAGGAGATCCGTCCGCTCGAGCGCGGGCTGAGCTGCGCCGTGCTCGTCCGCAAGAACGACACGGCCGCGACGCTGGCGGATTACCTGCGCCGGGCCGGCATGGCCGCGATTGCCGAGTCGGACCTGCACATTGCGACGGACAATCCGCTGGGCACCGCGCTCCTCGCGCTGTTCCAGGCGGCGGCGCACCCCGGCGACACCTTCGCGCGGGAGCATGTGCGGATGACGCCATTGGGCGCCGTGCTGGACAGCCGCGGGCTGGGCACGCCGGAGGCGCTCACGCGCGAGGTGCTGGCGCAGGTGCACGGCGGAGGATTCGAGCGGACCGTGGAAGGGTGGATCGCGGCGCTGGAACCGAGCCTCGCGGCCGACGACGCTTTTTCGCGGATGCGGGCGCGGCAGTTTGCCGCAGCCGCCGGGTTGTTCGATGCGACCGGCAACCGCGACATCGGTGAATTCATTGCGTTCATGGAGCGGCACACGGTGCGTCCTTCGGAAAGCGCGGCGGTGATCCGCGTGATGACGATCCACAAATCGAAGGGACTCGGTTTCGACGTGGTCGTGCTGCCGGACCTCGAGGGGAACCGGATCGACGAGCGGCGCGACGGACTGGCGGTCCAGAAGGCGGCGGATCGTTCGGTGGACTGGGTCCTCGACCTGCCGCCGCGGATGTTCTGCCTGCAGGACAAGGTGCTCGCGGCGCACATCCGCGCGGCCGAGGCGGACGCCTGTTACGAGAGCTTGTCGCTGCTGTACGTCGCGCTGACGCGGGCGAAACGGGCGATGTACGTCGTGACGGAGCCGCCGGGCGCGTCGAAGTCCCGCAATTTTCCGCGGCTGCTGGCGGCGACGCTGGGGGAGGAGGCGACCGACGTGCGGGTCGGGGACGCGACGCTCACCGGCGTGTGGTCCAGCGGCGATCCC
>DASZYH010000344.1:0-53514 GCA_035545515.1 Opitutaceae bacterium | reverse complement strand
GGAATCTTAATTTAGAGACTCGCAGGGAGGGAGCTGATCGCTCCCTCCCCAGCACCCCTCCCATTCAAAAATGTCACCCATGCGGTGAGGAGAAAGTGTCACCCATGCGGTGAGGAGCTCCCAGTCCCAGCCCTACCGCCGGAGGCATCGCCCCGACGATCGGCTACATCTTTGTTTCAACCACTCGAGCCGCGCACGCGGCCCTCGCGCAGCTCCTGGAGGAAACTGGCGTAGGTCGCCGTGACGCCCTCGCGAAGTCCGATGCGCGCGCGCCAGCCGAGCGTCGCAAGTCGCGAGACGTCCAGGAGCTTCCGTGGCGTGCCGTCCGGTTTGGAGGCATCCCAGTCGATGCGTCCGCGATAGCCCACGACCTCGGCCACCAGCTCGGTCAATTCGCGGATCGTGACATCGGTCCCGGTGCCGACGTTGAGCCAGTCGGGCGGATTGTCCGCCTGGATGAGAAAGGCGCAGGCATCTGCAAGATCGTCGACGTGAAGGAATTCCCGGCGCGGGCTGCCGGTACCCCAGGCCGTCACGCTCGCCGCCTTGGATTCGCGGGCCTCGTGGAACCTCTGGATGAGCGCGGGCAATACATGCGAATTCTGCGGATGGTAGTTGTCTCCCGGCCCGTACAGGTTCGTGGGCATCGCCGAGTGATAGAGCACGCCGTACTGCTGGCGGTAAAACTGGCAGAGTTTCAGCCCGGCGATCTTGGCGATCGCGTAGGCCTCGTTCGTCGGCTCGAGCGGACCGCTGAGCAGCGAATCCTCGCGAATCGGCTGGCTCGCGTGCTTCGGGTAGATGCACGAACTCCCGAGGAACAGCACGCGCTTGACGCCGTGCCGGTACGCCCCGTGCACGGTGTTGGCTGCGATGGCCAGGTTGTCGTACAGGAATTCCGCCGGATAGGTCGCGTTCGCATGGATGCCCCCGACCTTGGCCGCGGCGATGATGGCGACATCGGGTTTCTCCGCGGCATAGAACGCCTCGACGGCGGCCGGGGAAGACAGGTCGAGTTCGCGGCGAGTCCGCAAGAGGAGCGAAACACCCGGCTCGCGTTGAAACCGGCGCACGAGCGCCGAGCCCACCATCCCGTTGTGACCGGCAATGAACAGCTTCATCCTGAGGATTTTCGATTTTGGATTCTCGATTTTCGATTAGTGGCAACCACCCAAGACACATTACGGCCGGGCGGAGTCGCTGCCGGCGTTGCCAGATCTCGAAAGGGCGGGGTCGACATAACCTGCCGTCCGCCGTGTGTATCCGCGGTCACATTTCCGCTGTTTCCGACGTTTCCCCAGTTTCCAATTTGGCTGCTCACGCCTTCGCGTCGTATTGCGGGAGCTGGGCGACCCGGGCTTCGTGTTCGGCAAGCTTCAGGTCATGGTCGACCATGATTCGCACGAGATCCTTGAACCGCACCTTCGGTTCCCAGCCGAGCTGGCGGCGCGCCTTGTCCGGGTTGCCGATGAGCAGGTCGACCTCGGCCGGCCGCTCGTAGCGGGAATCGTGCTGGACGTACTTCTCCCAATCGAGACCGAGCAGACCGAACGTCTCCTCGCAAAACTCGCGGACACTGTGGGTCTCGTTCGTCGCCACGACGTAATCGTCGGGTTTGTCCTGCTGGAGCATGAGCCACATCATCTCGACATACTCCTTGGCGTAGCCCCAGTCGCGGCGCGCCTCGAGGTTGCCGAGGTAAAGCGAGTCCTGGAGGCCGAGTTTGATGCGGGTGGCGGCGCGCGTGATCTTGCGGGTGACGAACGTCTCACCGCGACGCGGGCTCTCGTGGTTGAAGAGGATGCCGTTCGAGGCATGCAGCGCGTAACTCTCCCGGTAGTTCACGGTGAGCCAGTACGCGTAAACCTTGGCGCAGCCGTACGGCGACCGCGGCCAGAAAGGCGTCGTTTCCGTCTGCGGCACCTCCTGCACCTTGCCGAACATCTCGGAGGAGGACGCCTGATAGTAACGAACCTTCTTCACGAGGCCGGCCTCACGGATGGCTTCGAGAATGCGCTGTGCCCCGAGTCCATCCACATCGCCGGTGTATTCCGGAATGTCGAACGACACGCGGACGTGCGACTGGGCTCCGAGGTTGTACACCTCATCGGGCTGGAGCTCGTAGAGGAGTTTCACCATCTGAACGGAGTCCGCGAGGTCGCCGTAATGCAGGAACAACCGCACCCCGTTCACGTGGGGATCGCGGTAAAGATGGTCGATGCGGCTGGTGTTGAACGTGGACGCGCGGCGAATCACGCCGTGGACCTCGTATCCCTTTTCCAGCAGCAGTTCGGCGAGATAGGAGCCATCCTGACCCGTGATACCAGTGACGAGGGCTTTTTTCATGAAACGAAGGGCGAAGCTAGGTTGCCGCGCACAACGCCGGCAAGCTTCGACCATGGAAAAGTTTGACCGGGCGTTGGATAAAGTCGACCCGCCGCGGCGGTATCGGGAAAAGCGCGGATATCGATCCGACGCGCCTGCGAACCAAGACATTTTGGTGGAGCGCGATGTCCCCATCGCGCTTCACGAGCGGTGTTCAATTCGGATCGGCTCGAAGTGAATTGTTGTCGGCGGGGTGCCCCCACCCCGCGGGAGATGACGAACGCTTCGCCGCGCGCGGTGAGGTCACCGCGCCCACAGAAAACGCCCCTGCGTTTCGCGTCGCGAGCACCTATGCCAGCTTGCCGGCGACGCGCACGAGGTCGGTGGCGACTGCGACGACCGCTTTCTGCGTGCGCGCGTCCTGGAGCCGCCCCGTCGGATCGAAGGCCTTGTCGGCATAGGGCAGCACGCACTGGGCCGGGATGACATAGCAGCCAAGATGCGTGAGAAGCTGGCGGGCCAGCGTCATCGAGCGAATGCCGCCAAACATCCCGGGAGACGCGGACACCACGGCCGCGACCTTGCCCCGGAGCGGGTTCTCGTCGCCGCGGGTGCACCAATCGATGGTGTTCTTCAGCAGCGGCGTCATCTGGGAATTGTACTCCGGCGAGGCGATCAGCAGCGCGTCGTGAGCGGCAATTGCCTCGATGAGTTTGGTGGCGTTCGGCGGGAGACCCTCGTTGTCCTCGAGGTCGCCGTGGTACAGCGGCAGCGGATAATCGTTGAGGTCGAGCGTCGTGACCTCGCCCCCGACCGCCCCGACGGCCTCGATCACGGCGGCGAGCAGTTTCCGGTTCAGCGATTCACGGCGGGCACTGCCCGAGAAAGCGAGGATGCGGGACGGTGTGGGCATGGGGAAAGGCAACGCGCGCAACGCACCGGCGCAAGCGACCGATGGCAGAAGTCATGCAACCGGAAGCAGCGTCTGCCGTGCCTCGCGCGGTGAGTGCACCGCGCCTACACCAATCCGCCGCTACCGGCTATCAATCAGCCGAGGGCGTTCAACAGGCGCTCGAGCTCGGTACGCTTGGCGTGCTGCTCGGCGAGCTGCTTCTTCGCTCCGTCGATGACGGCGGCCGGCGCCTTGTCGGCGAACGCCTTGTTGGCGAGACGCGCTTCCGTGCCGGCAATGTGCTTCGCCAGCTGCTCGAGCTCCTTCTGGAGCCGCTGCTTCTCGGCGCCGACGTCGACGGCACTCGCCAGATCGAGGTAGACGGTGCCCAGGGGCGTGACCATCGCCGGCGCCCCGTCGACCCGGTCGCGGCGCGTGATCTCCGCCGCGCCCGCCATCCGGACGAGCTTCGTCAAATTCGGTTCGAGCACCGCCCAGTCCGCATCGGTCGCCGTGACGAGCAGCTTCACATCGCGCCGGCTGGCGAGATTGTGCTCCGCCTTGAGCGCGCGTGCCTGCGAGACGAACGACTTGAGCCGCTCGACCGAGGCCACGGCCGCGCGGTCGAGCGTGAGCCCGCGACCGTGGGCCGTCGTGGCGACCTGGGACGCGTTTTCCAGGCGCGCCTCCTCGATGAAATGTCCCTCCGGGCCGTAGCCAAGCTGGTGCCACAGCTCCTCGGTGATGAACGGGATGAACGGGTGCAGCAGGAGGAGCGTCTGGCGCAACACGAGGTCCTGGATCGCGAGGCAGTTCCGCTTCGTGTCGGCGGACTGGAGCTTCGATTTCGACACCTCCACGTACCAGTCGCAAAAATCGTTCCAGAAAAAGGCGTACAACGCCTGGACCGCCGCGCTGAATTCGAACTCGGTGAAGCACCGGTTCACCTCGCGCGTCGTCGACAGCATCCGGTCCAGGATGGCGTGGTCGTCCGCGTCGAATTTCGCCGGTTCGAGCCGCGTCAGGATCGCGTTGAGCGAGGAATTGTCGCCGGCCTCGCCGCTGATCTGGCGGAAGCGGCAGGCGTTCCACAGCTTGTTGCAGAAGTTCTTCCCGCCCTCGATCCGGTCCTCCTGGAACCGGATGTCCTGCCCCTGCGGCGCGATCGAGATGATGCCGAAGCGCAGCCCGTCGGCGCCGTACTTGTCGATCAGCACGAGCGGATCGGGCGAGTTGCCGAGCGACTTGGACATCTTCCGTCCCTGCGCATCGCGGATGATGCCGGTGAAGTAGACGTTCTTGAACGGAATCCGGCGCTCCAGCGGCTCGCCGGGCCGCATGAACTCGAGCCCTGCCATGATCATGCGGGCGACCCAGAAGAAGATGATGTCGGGCCCGGTGACGAGCGTGGTGGTTGGATAGAAATAGTTGATCGCCGCCTGCTCCATCGCCGCGGTGTCCGGCCATCCCATCGTGGCGAATGGCCACAGCCACGAGGAGGCCCAGGTGTCGAGCACGTCATCCTCCTGCACCCAGTTCTCGGGGTCGGACGGACCCTCGAGCGAGACGTGGACCTTGGTCGAATCGCGGAGATCCGCCTCGGTCAGCCGGTCGCGGTCCACGCCCTTTCGATACCACACGGGAATGCGATGCCCCCACCAAAGCTGGCGGCTGATGCACCAGTCCTGGATGTTTTCGAGCCAGTGGAGGTACACCTTGCTCCAGCGTTCCGGGTGAAACTTGATGTGGCCGTCGCGCACGGCGGTCTTGGCCTCCTCGATGCGCGGATAGCGGAGCCACCACTGCCAGGTGAGACGCGGCTCGATCGGGACGTCGGCGCGCTCGGAGTAGCCCACATTGTTCGCGTACGGCTCCTCCGCGACGAGGGCGCCACGTTCCTTCAGCAGCTCGCCGGCCTTCTTCCGACCGGCGAAACGCTCCAGGCCGGCCAGCCCCGGGCCCGCCAGCTCGTTCAACGTGCCGTTGGCGTTGAGCACGTCGATGATCGGCAGGTTGTGCCTCTGGCCGACCTCGAAGTCGGCCTTGTCGTGCGCCGGCGTGATCTTCAGCGCGCCTGTTCCAAATTCCAGGTCGACCGCGGTGTCGGCGATGATCGGGATCTCGGCCGACGGGCCGATCGGCCGGCGGACCTTCTTCCCCACCCAGCCGGCGTAACGCGGATCGTTCGGGTGGACTGCGATGGCCACGTCGCCCGGGATCGTCTCCGGCCGGGTCGTCTTGACCTCGATGAACTGGCCCGGAGCATCCGCCCGCTCGTAGCGCACGTGGTACATCGTGCCGTTGACGGGCTTCATGATGACCTCCTCGTCGCTCAACGCGGTGAGTGAGACGGGGCACCAGTTCACCATCCGCTTGCCGCGGTAGATGTGGCCCTGGCCGAAGAGGTCGACGAAGACGGAGAGCACCGCCTTCGAGTAGTGCGGATCCATCGTGAACTGGGTCCGATCCCAGTCGCACGAGGCGCCAAGCCGGCGGAGCTGTTCGAGGATGATGCCGCCCTTCTCGTGGCGCCACTCCCACACCCGCTCGAGAAACCTTTCCCGGCCGAAGTCATGCCGCGTCTGCTTCTGCTTGCGGAGCTCGCGTTCCACGACCGTCTGGGTGGCGATGCCGGCGTGGTCGGTGCCGGGGATCCAGAGGGCGGACTTGCCCTCGAGTCGCGCGCGGCGCACGAGGATGTCCTGGAGCGTGTTGTTCAGCACGTGGCCCATCGTCAGCACGCCGGTGACGTTGGGCGGCGGGATCACGATCGAATACGGCTCCTTGCCCGGCGCGACCTTCCCGGCAAACGCATGCGCCGCCTGCCAGGCGGCATACCACTTCTTTTCAACGTCGCGCGGTTCGTAACTCTTGCTGATCTCGGCCATGGGCGTGATGGAACCGCGGAGAAAACCGGCCGGCACGAACGGATGCAAGTGGTTATTGCCGACCGGCGAAGGCGGAGTTTCCGGCGGCCCCGCGGGCGCAGGGCCCGCAAACCAGCGGCATCCGCGGGCAGGGTGGAATGCCCCTGGGTCAACGATTTGAGCGCCAAGGCATTCGAGGCCGGCGCCGCCGCCGGCCGCCGCGGGCGGGCCGCGGAACCGGCGCCCGGGATTTTCGCGCGTTGCGCCGACCGCAGTTTCCCTTTCACTCGCCCATCCCATGTCCGCCGACATTCACCAACACGCCCGCGAGCGGCTCCGTTTCGAAGGCGACGTCTCCGTCGCCGACCGCCTCGCCGCGTGCAAGGAGTTCCTGAAGACCGAAACGGCGGCCCTGCGGGCGCGGCACGAGGCCGGCGAGTCGGGGCTCCAGGTCGCGCACGAGCGGGCCCAGACGATCGACGAGCTGCTGCGCAACCTCTTCAACTACGCGCTCGAGTCGTACACCCGGGCGCACAAAACGGCGCCGAGCCCGGTCACGCTGGTGGCGCTCGGCGGGTATGGCCGCGGCGAGCTTTCGCCGTGGAGCGACGTCGATGTGATGTTCCTGTTCCCGACCAAGACGCCGGTCGCCGAGGCGAAGCCGCTCCAGGAGCACCTGACGAACGAGATCCTCTACGTCCTCTGGGATTGCGGGCTGAAGGTCGGCCACTCCACGCGCACGATCGACGACGCGTTCGCCGAGGCCCGCAAGGACATCCAAACCAAGACGGCGCTGCTCGAGTCACGCCAGATCGCCGGCTCGGACAAGGTGTACGCGACGTTCTCGCAGGCCTACCGCAGCTACTACATCAGCGAAGACCCCAAGGGTTACATCGAGGCGCGGCTCGACGACCAGGCGAACCGGCGCGCGAAGTTCGCGAACACCGTCTTCAACCAGGAACCCGACATCAAGAGCGGCGTCGGCGGCCTGCGGGACTACCAGAACGCCGTGTGGATGGCGCGGGTGAAGCTCGACATCACTTCGATCAACGAACTGGCCGCGCAGAACTACCTGCGCATCGACGACGTGACCGCGTTTCGGCGGGCGTATGATTTCCTGCTCCGTGTCCGCAACGAACTGCACTTCAGCAGCGCCCGGGGGTCCGACATCCTGACCCTCGACCAGCAGCCGCGGATCGCGGAGAAGTTCGGCTACAAGGACCCGGAGATGCTCGTGCGCGTGGAGCATTTCATGCAGGACTACTACAAGGCGGCGCAGACGATCTTCCGGGTCTCCAAACTCGTCGAGGACCGCCTGGCGCTCAGCATCGGCCGCAACAGCAACCACACGGGACGATCGTTCCGGGAGTCCCTGCTGGCGTCGCGATTCCAGAAGACGAAGCGGATCGACGGTTTCATCCTTCGCGGGCGCGAGCTCGCCGCGGAAAAGCCGGAGGTGTTTCGCGACGATCCGGTGCGGCTGATCCGGGTCTTCCGGCACAGCCAGCAGCTCGAGGCGGCGCTCGATTTTCACCTGGCCGAACTGATCCGCACCTCGTTGCCGCTCCTGACCCGCGAGATCGCCCATGGAAAGGACGCCAGCGTCTGCTTCCGGTCGATCCTGTCCGAAGCCGGCGCGGTCCACCCCGTGCTCACGAAAATGCACGAACTTGGCGTGCTCGGGAAATTCATCCCCGAATTCGACGCGCTCACCTGCCTGGTCCAGCACGAGTATTACCACCGTTACACCGCGGACGTGCACACGCTGAACGCGGTCCGCGAGCTCGACCGGATCTACACCGAGGCGGAGCCCATCACGCTGAAATACCGGGCCGCACTCCACGAGACGGAGGATGCCTCGGTTCTCTATCTGACCCTCCTGCTGCACGACATCGGCAAGGCCGAGGGCATCCGGGGGCACGCCGAGAGCGGCGTCCGGTTGTCGATCCCGATCCTGGACCGGCTCGGCGTCTCGCCCGAGGACCGGGAATTGGTGACATTTGTCATAAAAAATCACCTTGCGATGGCACGATTCTGGCAGAAGCGGGACGTCGATGACCCCCAAACCGCCATTGCCTTCGCCGAACTCGTTGGGACTGCGGAACACCTCCGCCATCTCTACGTCCACACGTTCTGCGACGCCCGCGCGACGTCGGCCGACCTGTGGAACAGCTACAAGGACACACTGCACACGACGCTTTACCGCTCCACCTTCGAGCGGCTGAAGCACGGTGAAGCGGTCGACGCCTCGATGCAGGAGAAGAAAAAAATGACCCAACAGGAACTGATTGCGAAATCGATCCCCGGCATCAGCGCCGACGAGATCAACGCCCATTTCAACCTCCTCCCCGACCGGTATTTCATCCACACGGACCCGGCGGACATCGTGCTCCACATCCAGATGGTGAACCGACTGCTCCAGTCGATCACCGCCGCCGATTCGGTTGGATCACTCCGGCCGATCATCGAATGGAAGGACGATCTCAACCGCTCGCTGACGGTGGTGCACGTCGTGACCTGGGACCGCGCCGGGCTGTTCTACAAGTTGTCGGGGGCCTTCAGCGTCGCCGGCCTGAGCATCCTGGGCGCGAAGGTCATCTCCCGCAGCGACCATATCGCGATCGACACGTTCTACGTGGTCGAGCCCGGCCGGGGTCCGGTTCAGAACACGGTCGCCCAGGAAAAGTTCGCGAAGACGATCGAGGAAGCGCTCGTGGCGAACCGCGACCTCCTGCCGGACATCACGGCGCAGGCGAAGAAGATCGCCGCGACGCGTTATCTCACGCCGTCCACCGGGGAAACCCTCCAAAGCGCGTTTCCGCCGACGGTGGACGTCTACCATGAGCTTTCGATGCAGCGGACGATCGTCGAGGTGCAGGCGCGGGACCAGATCGGCCTGCTCTTCCGGCTGGCGAAGACGATCTCCGACCACCATTTCGACATCACCTTCGCGCGCATCGGAACCGAGCGCGGCGTCGCGATCGACACGTTCTACATCGAGGACACGAACGACGAACCGATCGAGGATGAAAGCCGGCTGCATGCGCTGCGGGACGCCTTGGGCGAGGTGATCGCCCCCGCGCCCGCCGCGGCCCCGGCGAAGTGAGGGGAGGCGTGCCTGGTGGAACGCGCTGTCCTCATCGCGTTGCTCGATCACCGTCAGCCCCCGCAGCCCGATGAGGACATCGGGCTCCCCCTCACGACCGCCAGCTAATTGACTGCCAACGGAACCACGATGGGCGCGTCAGGAAGGTACTGGCCAAGGGCCGGATTGTCGCGCCAAGCTTTTCGCCGTGGATAGTCACGCACAGTCGACCAGCGACGACCCCCGCCTGCTGTCGGCGCGGTATCGAATCGCCACGCTCGCGACCAGCGACGAAGAGCCGCGCGCGGTGTTGCAGTCGATGCTCGACCTCCTGATCGAGACGTTCCACGCGGACGCAGCGTCGATCTCGCTCCTCAGTCCCGACACGGGGCGCCTCGAAGTCGAGATCCAGTCCGGAGCCACCCTGCCCCCGGCGGAACCGGGACTGTTGCCTGGCCACGGGGTGACCGGCTGGTGCGCACTCAACCGGCGCGCGCTGCTCGTGCCCGACGTGGCGGTGGAACCGCGCTACATCGCCGTGCGGGCCAGCGCCCGGTGCGAAATGGCGGCACCGATGATCGATGACGACAGCGTCATCGGGGTGATCGACCTGGAGTGCGACCGGCGCGAGGGGTTCACCCGGTCGGATCTCGCGCTGTTGCAGGGACTGGCGGACGAGGCCGCGCGGGTCCTCCAGCGGATCTGGCAGGTCCGGCACCTCCAGGCGAAGGCACGGCAGTTGGAGGGCCTGATCAGCGCCGGGCAGTCCCTGGTGACCAAACTCGAGCAGCAGGAGCTGTTCGATACCCTGACCCGGGAGGCGCGACGCATGCTGCCGGCGCGCGCGTGCGCACTTTACCGGTACGACGCCGCGACGCAGACGGTCCATTTCGGTTCGCTCACGGGCGATACGATCACGCCGCCGCCGCCCTCGGCCGTGCCGGTCGAGTCCTCGCTCGTGGGTTCCGCGATCCAAACGCGCCGCGCGGTCAGTTTCACTGACGTCCAGTCGCCGGAATTTCGGGAGCTGGCCGACCTGCCCGCGGACCCGGCCCTCACGTCGATGCTGGCCACACCGATGATCTTCGAGGGGGAGGTGCTCGGCGTGCTCGCGGTCTTCACCGACAAGGTGCACCGGTTCGACAACGACGAGAAGCGCCTGGGGGCGGCGCTGGCGAGCCTCGGAGCGGTCGCGCTCCAGAACGTGCGGCTCTATGCCCGCGTGTTTGAGAGCGAGGACCTCGTCCGGAAGAACGAGCGGCTCACGACGCTCGGGCTGCTGGCCGCCGAGATCGCGCACGAGATCCGAAACCCGCTCACGGTCCTGAAGCTCCTCCTTGGCGGACTCGGGCTGGATTTCCCCGACGATGACCCGCGCCGGACCGACATGCGCGTGATCAGCGAGAAGCTCGACCAGCTCGAGGCGATTGTCACCCGCGTGCTCGGCTTCGCGAAGGCGCCCAGCAGTCTCCACGCGCGGTGGTCCCTGACCGACATCGTCGAGGACACGCTGGTCCTCGTCCGGCTCAAGCTCACGCAGAGCAAGGTTGCCCTGAATCTCGACCGCCCGGATCAGCCGTTGTTCGTCGACGTGCACAAGGGGCAGATCCAGCAGGTCCTGTTGAACCTGATCCTGAACGCAACGCAGGCGATGCCGGACGGCGGAGCGATCGCCATCGCGATCACCCCGGAGCACCGCGCGGCGGGCGGCGTCGTCCACCTCGACGTCGCCGACACCGGCCGGGGGATTCCGGAACCGATCCGGGAGCGGATTTTCGACTCGTTCCTCTCGGGGCGGCCGGACGGGACCGGTCTCGGGCTGTCGATTGCCAAACGGATCCTGCTGTCGCATCACGGCGACCTGCTGTTGCTGCGGACCGGACCAGACGGCACGACGATGCGAATCACGCTCCCGCAGGCGCAGCACTGACGGGCGTGCTGGGATGGCGACCCTGGTGCCGCCAAACGTGCCCCACGCCTGCCGGGCGATTTCGTCGTCCCGTGTGCTCGACATCTTCACTCCGGCGCGCGAGGACTACCGGTGATGGCGAATGATCCAGTCACCGAGTACGCGCGGAAATACGCCCGGCAGAAACGGACGGTGGCGCTGCTCGGCGTACTGTTGATCATCGTCGGCCTCGTCCTCCTGACGGTGCTGCGGCGGGTCCCGATGCCGCTCCGCATCATGGCGGGTCTCGGCGACATTTTCATCGGATGCGTGCTGCTCGTGCTCGTCCGCCAGCAGAATCAGTCCAGCCGCTAGCGGTGTTACTCGAGTCGCAGCGACCGGTAGGGCGCGGAGTCCCTTCCGCGCCATGGCTGGCTGGGAGCGGAGTCCCAGCCCTACCACCTGAGGCATCACGCCGGCGATCGGCTGGATTTTTCCTTCAACCGCCCGGGCGGCGGCGGGAATCCGTCCGGCGTTTCGGGGGTTGCGCGAGACCAGCACCGGAACCACGCTGCGCCCATGCTCGCAACGCTCGTCATGACAGTCATTGGTCCCGACCGTCCGGGGCTGGTCCAGATGGTGGCATCGCGCGTGGCCGACCACAGCGGCAACTGGCTGGAAAGCCGGATGTCACGACTGGGCGGCCAATTCGCGGGGATTCTCCGCGTCGAGGTTGCCGGCGAGCGCCGGGATGAACTCGTCGCGGCGCTGCGGACGCTGGAAGTCGACGGCCTCCGGGTGATCATCCACGCCGAAGGCGCCGCGGGCAGCCGTGATCCGTCGCGCGGTGCGCTCGCGCACATCGAGATCGTCGGACACGACCGGCCGGGCATCCTGCGGAGCGTTTCCGGGGTGTTTGCGGCGCACGGCGTCAACGTCGAGGAGCTCGCCTCCGAGCGGATCAGCGCGCCCATGGGCGGCGGAACGCTGTTCCAGGCCCGTGCGACCGTGCTCGTTCCCGCCGACGTCAAACTCGGAACCGTCCGGGCCGAGCTCGAAAAGATCGCCGCCGACCTGATGGTCGACGTGAAGCTCGAGTCGTAGAAATTTTCGATTTTCGATTTTCAATTTTCGATTTCTCCGACGCCGTCGCTGCATCGCGATCGAATGTCTTGGCGTTACCGTCGGCCCGGTGTCGCATCGATTGTCACCCAGCCCGGCGGAACCGGATTTTTTACTTTAGCGCACGAAAACCCGCCGCCGTCGCGCGAGTTCAGAAATCCACGCGAATTCGCGTTCCCGTGGGAAAGCCAGGCCGGTGTTCATGCCGTCGGTCACGCCCCACCTGCGAACCTCGCAGGATGAAGGCGCATGGACATCCGACCCAAAATCGAAAATCGAGAATCGAAAATCGCGTCACTCTTCCAGCTCGACGTTCCAGTAGGCGACGTCGAGGAAGTCCTTCCAGACCTCGTGGTGCTGGTTGCCCAGCACGAGCGAAATGACGGGGCGCCACTTGGGCCGCGACGGCTTCCGGATCAGGCGCATGCCGGCTTCATGCGGCAGGCGGTTGGCCTTGCGCGTATTGCAGCGGATGCATGAGCAAACGATGTTTTCCCACGTCGTCTTCCCTCCGTAATCGCGCGGGATGACATGGTCCAGGTTGAGCTGCTCCCGCGGCATCGGCCGCGCGCAATACTGGCAGGTGTTCTTGTCGCGTTCGAAGACGTTGTTGCGGGTCAGCTTCAGCTCCTTGCAGGGGAGTTTGTCGAAGAAGGTCAGGAGGATGACGCGCGGCAGGCGGATTGTCCGCGTCGGGGTGTGCACGGTTTCCAGGAGCCCGACCGGCGGATTGTTCTGCGAGAAGTCGATCCAATCGAGCATCGAGAACGTGCGGAAGTCGTCCTCGAAATGATGCACCACATGGGCGTGCCCGCGCGCGAGGAGCGCAAAGGCCCGTCGCGCACCAATCACGTTCACCGCCTGCCAGAGGCGGTTCAAAACGAGCACCGGTTGGTCGAGCGCCGTTTCCATACGGGAGCACGCCAATAATGGCGGCGCGCGGGAACTGTCAAGGATGTCGCCCGGTCGGCCCCACCCGGCAATTCATCGATTTCGGCCTTTCTGTGACGATGGTCACGATTGGCCGGCGAATTGAATCCGAGAAGGTTACGACCAGAGGCCGGGCGCCGGTGACCGGCCCGCCCGACCTGCGGTTGCCGACCGGCGACCCGACGCGCCCCATTCGAGACCACCGCGGTGCTCGTGCCGCCTCGGGCGGGCTCGCGTTCACGTCCGCCCCAAGGCGGTCATGTTCGGCTGCTCGACATCGGTGCAATCGACCCGCTCGAGCGGCACCGGCTGGTTCGTGACCAGCTCGACGTTGCGCATCGTCCAGCGGCGGGCGTGCTGGATCATCCCGGCGCGCTCCGCCTCGATTCGGACATCCCGCCATTGGATGTCGTGCATCGGCTTTTCCGGATACGCCTCGATATCGAGGGCGACCGACGCGAGCGGGTCCGGGGTGTGCATCGCGACGGACGAGGACAACACCCGGTCGAATTCGCCGGGCGCGGCGGCGCGGGACACGATCCGGGCGAAGGAGATGTCGCGGAATTCCGGCAGCCCGCGTTCCGGCGGAACGACGGGCTCGAGCAGCCGTTGCCAATGGGCCGGAACCGGATCCGTCCAGTTCGGCGGCAGGGTCGGATAACTGTAGGTCGGCAGCCAGTTGAGCGTGAACCGGAACGGCCGCGGCACTCCGACCATTTCGATGTCGTGGATGGAGATTCGCTCGATGACTCCGCCGCGGGTCCGCGCCGATTTGAAACTGAATCCGATCCAGGTTCCGACGGCCTTGAGATTCGACACTTCCACGTCGCGAACGCCGCCGGACGTTTCGCTTCCGATCGTGAAAAGGCCGTGGCCGGTGCGCACGATGCAGTTGCGGACGACGACGCGCTCGGTGGGCCGGTTGACGCGCAGTCCGTCCGCATCGCGGCCGGCCTTGAGGCAGATCGCGTCGTCGTTGCAGTCCACGTCGCAGTTCTCGACCCGCACGTCCGAGGACGAGTCGATGTCGATGCCGTCGGAGCTCGGCCCGAGATTCTCGCGGATCGTGATCCCGTCGATCGTCACGTGGGTCGAAAAGCAGACGTGCACCGTCCAGAACCCTGACCGCTTCAGGGTGAGGTCGCGCAATGTCACGTCCCGCGAACGGTAGACGAGCAGGAGGCGCGGCCGCCGGCAGTCGTAATCCACGGCCCAGCGCAGCCCGCGCGCCTCGTAATCGCGCAGCATGCCGCCCCGCTCGTCCGGTCCCCAGAATTTATCCCACCAGAACTCGCCGCGGCCATTGATCGTGCCGCCGCCGGTGATGCTGACGTCGTGCTGTTCGCACACGTTGATCAACGCCGCCGGCCACGCCATCTCGATCCCGGCCACCCGCGTCCAGATTTCAGGAAACGCGTCGTCCCGCTGGATCGCCCGCAGTTCGACGCCCTGTCCCACTCGAAACTCCACCCCCGTTTTGAGGAAGAGCGCGCCGGTCAGATAGACGCCGGGCGCGAACGTGACGGCGCCGCCTCCCGCGGTGGCCGCCGCGTCGATCGCCCGCTGGATGCAGGCGGTGGCAGGGGCCGGTGCATTCGGCACCGCGCCGAATTGATCGACGGGAAACGTACGGAGCGGGTCCGACGGATGAGGCATGTGCGTGGTGGAGGAAAGCGGCGCGAAACCGGAAACGATCCGCGGCGGGAGAACCCGGACGGCGGGCGGCCAGCGCCCGGCCATGTCGCGCCCGGCCGGAATCGGCGCCACTTTCGCGGGCGTCGCGGCCACGACAATGCGAACGACGTCGTACCGTCTGAAAGCGTGCGCCGCCGCAGGATCGGGCAATCGCGTGACGTTCCGCGAGCGCCCGCCGGGCGGCTGTTCACCGGAGACGGTTCGACCAGTCGCGTGGATCCGCCCGTCCGGTCACCGGCCGAGGATCAATCGACGCCCGGCTCGGCCAGGACCGGGTCGAGCGCGACGCCCTTCATCTTGATCCCCTTGAGCTTCTGGAGCACCAGCGGCGCGTGCTCCGCCGCCACGTCGACCAGCGTGTGCCGCTGGTGGATGTCGATGGCTCCGACGACTCCGGCCGGCAGCCGCGTGACGCCCGCGATCTTCCCGACGACGTCGGCCGGCGTGATCAATTGTTTTCGGCCCACGTTGAGGAACAGCACCGTCATGCCCGATTCGCGACCGGTGCGCGCGGGGCGGGCGTATTTCTGCTTTCGGCGTTCCGCCGGCTCGGGATCCCCTTCGTCGGCTTCGGAATCGGAAGCCGGCTCGGCGGACCGAGGCGGGCCGGGGCGCGGAGCGGGCGCGGTGGACGCCACGGGCGGAAAGCTCCCGCCGGGAGCGGGCGCGGCACCGGCGGTACCCGCCTTGCCGGGGGGCGGAGTCTCGCCGGCGGTCAGCAGGTGAATCAGCGCCGAGCAGATGTCCGTCGTGGCGTATCCCTCCTCCAGCAGCCGGTCGACGAGCGCGTCGCGCGGCCGAAAATCCTTCGCCTCGAGGGTGGCGCGGATCCGCTCGAACAGGGCGTTGCTCCGGGCCTCCTCGACCTCATCGAGCGACGGAATCGTGCCGCGCTGGATCTTCAGCTTGGCATACCGGATCATGCCCTGCAGCCGGTAGACCTCCGGTCCCGAGACGAACGTGAACGCCTGGCCGGTCTTGCCCGCACGACCGGTCCGGCCGATGCGATGCGTGTAATCCTCCGCATCGTTCGGCAGGTCAAAGTTGAAGACTGCCTCGAGATCGTCGACGTCCAGCCCGCGCGCCGCGACGTCGGTGGCGATGAGGAACTCGAATTTCCGCTCGCGGAACTTCGCCATGACGCGATCGCGCTGCGCCTGCGAGATGTCGCCGTGGAGCCGGTCCACGGCATAGCCGCGCGCGTGCAGCAGCTCGTCGAGTTCATCGACGCGATTCTTCGTCGAACAGAAGATGATGCCGTAGCGGAAGTCGTGCCGGTCGATGAGCCGCGTCAGCGCCTCGATCTTCGAACGACGGTCGACCTCGAAATACACCTGTTCCACCCGTGGTGCGTTCTGGGCATGCGGTTCGATCTTGATCCACTCCGGTTCGCGGCTGTGGCGCCGGATCAGTTCCTGGATGCCGCGCGGCATCGTGGCCGAGAAAAACAGCGTCTGCCGGTCGGGCGGGGTCGCGCCGAGGATCCGTTCGATGTCCTCGCGGAATCCCATGTCGAGCATTCGGTCCGCCTCGTCGAGCACCACCACCCGGACGGCGTCCAGCTTCAGCGTCCCCCGCTCGAGATGGTCGATGACCCGGCCCGGCGTGCCGATCACGATCTGGACGCCCGCCGCGAGCGCGCGAAACTGCCGCTCGTAGCTCTGGCCGCCGTAAATCGGCGCTTCGCGCAGCCCTGTTTTGAAGAAGGCCAGCCGCGCCGTCTCCTCGGCCACCTGCACCGCCAGCTCGCGGGTCGGACACAGCACCAGCACCTGCACGGCGCGCCGCCGCGCCTCGGTCCGCTCGATCGCCGGCAGCATGAAGGCGGCGGTCTTTCCGGAACCGGTGGCGGATTGACCGACGATGTCGCGGCCGGTCAGGGCGACCGGTATGACCGCCGTCTGAATCGGCGAAGCCTCCTCAAAGCCCATTTTTTCGACAGCTTTGAGTGATTCGGCGGAGAGCCCGAGGGCGTGGAACGGACGTTTTTCCATGGCAGCCTCGAATAACGGTCAACCGGCCGCTTCTGACAAGTGCCGGCTGCCGGCAGGGGATGGAGCGCACGAACCTGCCGGTTTCCCGCCCGACACCGCGGACGGGCGTCGGACTCCGGCCGGCGACCGCGACGGGGGCCGCCGATGGGAGAATCGCCCCATCGACGCTGGGCGAAATGCCGCGGCCTTCGATCGCGGGATCGGGGCGTCCGTCAATTTATTGGAATTTTTCGTGTGCCGCCGCTCCCGCGTCGCAATCGCTGGTCTATGCTCCCAATGGATACGCCCGCTCTGAAGTCGCCTCGTTTCGAGTTCTACTTCCGGGATCTCGACACGCTCATTCAGGTCGAGAATCCGGATCCGGACACGGTCGTGGTGCGTGCGACTCGGAACACCTTCTCGGAGCGCCGCAAGGTCTACTTCATCCGGGAGCTGGCCGCCGAAGGTTTCATTCCCGAGGGCTGCCAGTGGTACCCGCTTCCGGGTGGGACGCCGCACGTGCACTGGGTCATCGATGTGTCCTGGCTGCGGCTGTCCGAGGCGGCCAAGACGCGCGCGCGGCGGCTGATGATCGGACTGCTCGGCGGCGGACTCGCGCTCTGGACCGCCCTGCTCAGCACGCTGCTGCTGACGCACGCGTCCTGATCCGGCTCCGCGTCGACAGCCCGACCGCGGCCCCGTTGGGCAACGAACCTGGCCGTGGACCGGACGTCCACAGGTCGGGCCGGCGTTGCCGGTCGATTCCGGTTTCGGGCGGTTGGCTCCCAGAGCACATCGCGGTTGAATCGGGCTGTTCGCGCCCCTAGGGTGCGACCGCCTCGAGTCACTCGAAATCAGGAGGGCCGCATATGAAGCGAATCGTGATCTGGCTCACCGTCGGGATCCTGCCGGCGTTGTTTCTCCTGGGAACGTCCGCCCCCATCACGGACGTGCGACCGCCGGCGGTGGCCGGGCTCTTCTACCCGCGCGACCCCGCCGCCCTCGCGCGGACGATCGACGCCGATCTCGCCGCGGCCAAAACGGCGAGGACCGGCGAACTCCGGGCCCTGATCTGCCCGCACGCGGGTTACCCGTATTCCGGGCCGGTCGCAGCGTCGGGGTACCGACTCCTGCGTGGAACCCATTTCACCACCGTCATCGTGCTCGGACCGGCGCATCACGCCGTCCTGGCCGCCGGCGCGGTGTCCGGAGCCGCCGTCTACCGCACGCCGCTGGGCGACGTTCCTATTTCGCCGCGGGCGCGCGAACTGGGAAAAACGGCCCCGTTTGCGATCGATCCACCCTGCGAGGTGCACCGGCCCGCGTGGGCCACGTCGGCAGCGCCGCCACCAACGCCGGGGGGAGCCGAACCTGCCGATGCGTGGGAGCACTCGGTGGAGGTGCAGATTCCGTTCCTGCAACGGACGCTCGGGACATTTGCGCTCATCCCGGTGGTGATGGGTGACGTCGATCCCACGCGCGCGGCCCGGGCCCTCGAGCCGCTGATCGACGACTCCACCCTCCTCATCGTCAGCTCCGATCTCAGCCATTACCACTCGTACGCGGAGGCACAGCGACTCGACCGGCAATGCGTCGACGCGATCTGTGCGCTCGATCTGACGAAGACCTCGCGCCAGGAAGCCTGCGGTCGGACTCCCATCCTGACGTTGCTGGAGATCGCCAGGCACCGCGGGTGGCGGCCCGAGTTGCTCGACCTGCGCAACAGTGGTGACACCGCAGGAGACAAGTCGCGAGTGGTCGGCTATGCGGCCATCGCGTTTTATGCGCCCGCGCCCAGCGCCACGGCACTGACGACGGCCGACCGGGCTTTTCTGCTCCAGCTCGCGCGGCAATCGGTTCGCGAGGCCGCCGTGTCCGGCGGACTTCCCCCGCTCTCGCGGGAGCAACTGCCGCCGGAGCTGACGGCGCGCAAGGCCGCGTTCGTCACCCTCACCCGGCGCGGCGAGCTTCGCGGGTGCATCGGCCACATCTTCCCACAGATGCCGCTCTACCGGGCGGTGGCGGAGAACGCGCGCAGCGCCACACTGTACGATCCGCGCTTCCCGCCCGTGACGCCGCGCGAGGTGGGCCAGCTCGAGATCGAGATCAGCGTGCTGACGGACCCGAAGCCGCTCGCGTTCACGTCCGCCGACGATCTCCTGCGCAAGCTCGAGCCGCACCGGGACGGCGTGGTGCTCCAGGTGGCGGCGGGTACGGCCACGTATCTTCCGCAGGTCTGGGAGCAGCTTCCCGACCGGGTGGAGTTCCTCGACAGCCTGGCGGTCAAGGCCGGCGGACGCGCGGGAGACTGGCGGCGTCCGGGGACCACCGTCTCAATTTATCACGTCGAATCGTTCCAGGAATAGGAGCGGTGGCCGATGCTGCCCGTCTTCCTCGCCCCGGCGGATTCCGCCAACCATCTACCCATGCCCGGCCGGTCGCGTCTGGTGCTGGCCGGCATCGGAACACTGGGCCTCACCGCCGCGGTCGCCCAATTGGCGCTGTTTCGCGAGCTCCTCGGTGCGGCGTCGGGAAACGAACTGACCCTGGGCGTGAGTCTGGGCTGCTGGCTCAGCCTCACGGCCGTTGGCACGTGGCTCGGCGGGCCCATCGGCCGATCCCGGCATCCCTCCCGGCTCCTGGCCGTCGCGCTGGTGGCCGCATCCCTGCTGCCGCTGGCGGCGGTGCTCGGGCTGCGCGGGCTGCGGGACCGGTTCTATCTTCGCGGCGCAGAGCTGGACCCGATCGCCACGATCCTCGTTTGCGCGTTGGTCCTGGGTCCCTTCTGCATCGCCAGCGGCATGCTGCTTGGCGCCGGCAGCCGCGTGCTGCAACAAGCCGGACTGCCCGGCGCGACCGGCCGCGTCTACGCGATGGACAGTGTGGGCGCAATCGTCGGGGCGGCCGTTTTCACCTTCGGACTCGGGCCGCACGTCGACCACGCGGCCCTCCTGTGCTGGCCGGTCGCGGTTTGCTGCGGGTTCTGCGCGCTGGTGGGCTGGCGCCGACGCGCGGGCGTGCTGATCGCCGTGGGCGTCGCCGGAATGGTGACGATGGCCGCGGCGGGACTCTGGGACGGCCTCGACCGGATTTCGACCGCGTGGCAGCACACCGCCGACGTGGTGTACCGGGGCATTTCACCCTACGGCCGGCTCGTCGTGACGCAGCGGGCCGGTCAGCTCACGTTTTACGAGAATGGCGCCCCGGTTCTGTTCACCGCCAACGCCGTGGCCACCGAGGAGATCGCCCACTACGCCCTCGCCCAGCGCGCAAACGCCCGTTCCGTTCTCCTGATCGGCGGCGCGGTGGCCGGCGTGGGCCGCGATGTTTTCCGGCACCCGGGCATCCGCGAGATCACGGCGGTCGAGCTCGACCCGCGGATCGTCTCCGCCGGCCGCAAGCTCGTCCCCGAAAACATGGCGGATCCCCGAATGCACCTGATCACCGGAGATGGCCGGCAATTCGTCCTCCACACGAAACAGCGGTTCGATGCCGTCCTGATCGCGCTGCCGGATCCGAGCACGTTTCAGCTAAACCGGTTCTACACCGCCGAGTTCTTCGCCGCCGTGCATCGCGTGCTCCAGCCGGGTGGTGTGCTCGCGTTCGCGACCGGCCGGTACGAGAATTACCTCAGCGTCGAATCGCGGCAGCTCATCGCCTCGGCCCATGCCACCGCCGACGGGGTTTTCCGGCATGTCGCGGTGATCCCCGGCACCCGCGTCTTCTTCATCGCTTCGGACCGGCCGCTCCGGCGTGACATCGCGGAGGCGCTGGAAAGCGAGCAGGTCGAGCCGGCCTACGTGAACCGGCACTTCCTGGACGCCATGCTGACACCGGACCGGCTGACGGACATCGATGGCGCGGCCCGCGGGGCCGCGCCGGTCAATTCCGATCTTCGTCCCGTGCTGTCCCTGCTCGAACTGAGGTACTGGCTGAGTCAATACCGATTCCCGGCCTTCGGCCTGCTGGCGGCGTTCGGGCTCCTGCTCGCGATGGGGATCGTCCGCCTCGCCCCGGTTCCCCGGATGATCTTTGCCGGGGGATTCGCCGGATCCGCCCTCGAACTCACGCTCCTGGTGACCGTGCAGGTGTGCTTCGGCGCGCTCTATTACCAACTGGGCGTCCTCGTCACGACCTTCATGGTCGGACTCGCCGCCGGGGCGATGCTCGGCCTCCGGTCGAATCCCCGCTCGCCGCGCACGGTCGTCCGCATCCTCGGCGCCGCGCTGGCCGGGTTGGCGCTGCTCTTTGCGGTCGCGCTGCCCACGCTGGCAACGTTGGCTGGCCAACTGACTCCTGCGCCGATCGCACTGGCGGCGATCCTCGTGCTGACGCTGGCGGTTGCGGCCGCCATCGGCGGGCAATTCACGGTCGCCGCCAAGGCGGGCCACACCGCCGGCACGCGCACTGCGCCAAGGTTGTTCTCCGCCGACCTCCTCGGGGCGGCCCTCGCCGCCGTCGTCGTCAGCACCTTCGTCCTGCCCGGGATGGGTCTGACGGCGGTCTGCGTCATCACGGCAGGGTTGAACGGTCTCGCCGCAGCGCTAAGCTCGGCCGCGCACGGTCGGACATGAGCATCCTGCAGTCACAGGCACTGAAACTCGTCCGCTGGACCGGCTGGCTGCTGCTGCCGGTGGTGACGGCGTTTTTTGCGACGGGGTTCGCGATCAGCGGCCGCTACGGCCTGGACGCGCTCGCGGACGAACGCACCGCCCTGATGCTCCACAAGTTGATGCATCTCCCGCTCGCCGTCCTGGTCCTCGGGCACGTGGTGCCGTCGGCCTTTCTCGCCTTCATCCGATGGGGCTGGATCAAAACGCGCCCGTGACGACGAACTGCCACCGTTGGACGGAGGTGACGCGGCGCACCGCCCTCGCCTCCGGCGGCGCGGCCCTCCTGCACGGCGCCGTCGCCAACGGCGGCAGCTCGTGGTGGAGCCGGCTGTTCGGAAACGGAACGGCAGCCGAACCAGCGGACATTTTCAAGGGCGACGCCCCCAACGAGGCGACCTGGAGGAAGTGGCGGGAACGTGGCTGGGCGAAGGAGGCGGAGCATTATGTGCGGCTGGATCGCAACGTGCAGTGCAAGGTCTGCCCGAACAACTGCATCCTCGCGCCGGGCGACCGCAGTCATTGTCGCAACAAGATCAACCGGGACGGGACGCTGTACACGCTGGCTTACGCGAACCCGTGCACGCTTCACGTCGACCCGGTGGAAAAGAAGCCGCTGTTCCATTTTCTCCCCGGCAGCCGGACCTTTTCCCTGGCAACCTCGGGCTGCGTTTTCCGATGCCTCAACTGCCAGAACTGGGAGATCTCCCAGAAGAAGCCGGAGGAAACCAAGGATCCCACCGGTCCGGAGCTGCGACTGCGCCCTCCCCTGCCCAGATCCCTTTCCTCGTCGGATTTTCGCCGGCTCAGCCTTTTTCCCGAGGACGCCCCGGCCGTCGCCCGCGCGTCCCGGTGTCCGTCAATCGCGTATACTTATTCCGAGCCGACGGCGTTCTACGAGTACACCCTCGCGACCTGCCGGGCGGCGCGACGGGCCGGCCTCCGGAACATCATTGTCAGTTGCGGCTCGATCGAAGAAAGGCCGTTGCGGGAACTCCTCCCCTGGGTCGACGCCGCCCACATCGACCTGAAGGGATTCGACGAATCCGCGTACCGGAAGCTCAACACCGGGCATCTCGATCCCGTCCTGCGCACGCTGAGGGTCTATCAGGAACTCGGGGTCTGGTTCGAGGTGGTCAATCTCGTCGTGCCCACCTACACGGATGACCTCGACGGGATTCGCCGGATGTGCGGCTGGTTCGTCGACCACCTCGGCCCCGACCGCCCCCTGCACTTTTCCCGGTTCTTCCCGCAGCACAAGCTTGACCAACTGGAACCGACGCCGGTGGAAACGCTGCTCCGGGCACGGGACATCGCGCAGGCGGCGGGACTCCGGTTCGTGTACGTCGGCAACGTGCCTGAACTGGAAGGAACCGAGTCGACCCGTTGTCCCGGCTGCCGGCGGACGATCGTCGAGCGCAACATCTTTGCCGTGCTCCGCAACGACATCGTGGCCGGAAAATGCCGGCATTGCGGAACCACGATTCCCGGAGTCTGGAGCTGATCCGTGAAGCCAGTCTTGGCCGTAACGATTCCGTCGAACCACGAAGCGAAACGAATGAACCTGGAGTAGCTCCGCCGCAACCGAAGCTCAGAGGGGAGAGTCCAGAGCGAAGAGCAATTCCCTGTTGCAGGGCGGGGTCGCCTGACCCCGCCTTGGCTGGGAGCGGAGTCCCAGCCCTACCACCTGAGGCATCGCGTCGGCGATCGGCTACAGCTTTGTTTCAACCGCTCTGGCTAGTGCGCCTTCCGGGCGGCCGACTCCGCCTTGAGTCGGGCGACGAAGGCGGCGTAGGACTTCTTCCAGTCGTATCCCTCGGACTGGATGTATTCCTGCACCTTCACCTTTTGCTTCTTGAACAGCGCGATCTGCTCCTTCTTCGAAAGCGTGTCCAGTGCCTCGTCGCGGGCGACAACCAGCGTGGCGTGGATGTGGGCCTTCTCGGACTCGGTCAAGGTCGGCACGATTTCCAGGTAGGCGTCGTAGGTTCGCTTCAGGCCGGGCGTTCGGGTCAGCGCGTCCTCGACGGTCTCCACGCCGGATGGCGGCAGGACCGCGGCGAGTTGGCGGATGAACGCGTCATGCTGCCGCTGGAACGTGCCGTAAATCGCATCGATTTTCGCACCGATGGCCGCGGCCTTGGTCTCGTCCTGATGCGGCGGGGTGCGCGCCTTGGACCAGTCCGCCCAGAGCGCATCCAGCCGGGAGTCGACCCGGCGGTGCCAGACGTCCACCGCCTGGAAATGCGCCTCGACCGCCGAGCGCACCGCCGCCACCTGGGTGGAGTCGGACAGTTTCAGGGCCTTGAGCACCGGCGCGGTGTGTTTGTCCAGCGTATGCTGGCTCAGCGCGCCGGCAGGCGCGGATTCGGCCCAGGCCGACCCGGCCAGCCCGAAGGCAAGGACGGCGATGAGGAAACGAAACGTGCGAACAGGATGGGAGGTCATGGGAATACGATTCGGCCGGCCTCGGTCCACGCCCGGCGTGGCGAAGATGCTGAATCGATTGCGCAGAATGACGACGCCGGCCGCCACAGGATGCAAGGAATCCGCGGAGGTTCGCGCCGGCATGCGGACCTCGCCGGACAGTCCGCGTCGGATGGTTTCGCCACAACGGATTGGAACGCGCGAACGTCTTGCCCGCCCTGCCCCGCCAACCTGACGCTCTGCAACAATGATGAACCGACTGGTCCTGACGCTGCTCGCTGCAACGCTCGTTCTTAACCTACAGGCCGCCCAAACGGGTCGCTTCGAAGTTCCGGCCTCGCCGCGCAAGCTCTACAACTTCAACGCCGACTGGAGATTCATCCGGCAGGACGTCCCCGACGCCTGGAAACCCGATTTCGACGACTCCGGCTGGAGCGTCGTCGGGGCGCCGCACACCTGGAACGACGTCGACAGCTATCGTTCCTTCATCAGCCACAGCGGCGGTGACCGGACCGCGTTCGCCGGAATCGGCTGGTACCGGAAACACTTCAAACTTCCCGCCGGAGCTGCCGACGGAAAGGTGTTTCTCGTGTTCGAGGGCCTGAAGCAGGCCGCCCACTTCTGGGTGAACGGCAAGCCGGCCGGCAAGTTTGAGAATGGCGTCACGCCGTGCGGGCTCGACGTGACGGACCTGGTGCGGTTCGGCGGCGCCGAAAACGTCATCGCGGTCAAGGTCGACAACAGCAACAACTACAAGGAGGAGGCGACGGGCGTGGCGTACGAGTGGATGGGACGCGCCTTCAATCCGAACTTCGGCGGTCTCAATCACGACGTCTGGCTCGAACTCACCGGCAAGATCTACCAGACGCTGCCGCTGTACGAAAACCTGAAGACCACCGGCGTGTACGTGTATGCCGACGACTTCGACCTCCCGGCCCACGGCGCCGACATCCACGTCGAGTCACAGATCCGGAACGAGTCGGGCGATTTCGCCTCGATCGCGCTGTCCGCCGTCGTCGTGGATGCCGCCGGAAACGTCTGCGCGCGCTTCGACAGCGACAGCTCCGACCTCGTTTCGGGCGAAAGTGAAACCTTCAAGGCCTCCGGCCGGCTCACGGGCGCGCGGTTCTGGTCCCCGGCCGACCCGTATCGGTACAACGTTTATACGATCGTGACGGTAGACGGAAACGTCGTCGACGTGGACCACATCCGCACGGGCTTCCGGAAGACGGAATTCAAGGGCGGCGCCGGCACCGGCGGCGTGTACATCAACGGCCAGTTCACCTGGCTGACGGGTTACGCCCAGCGGTCGGTCGACGATTGGGCCGGCCTCGGCCAGGCGTATCCGGACTGGATGCACGATTACGACGCGAAACTGATCCGCTCCTCGCACGCCAACTACATCCGTTGGATGCACATCGCCCCGCAGCCGGTCGACGTTCGCGCCTGCGACCGTTTCGGCATCGTGGAAATCTGCCCGGCCGGCGACAAGGAAAGCGATCCCGCGATGGACCGTCGCCTGACACCGGAGGTGGCGAAGCGGCAGTGGGAACAGCGCGTCGAGGTGATGCGCGACACGATCATCGCGTTCCGCAATAGCCCCAGCATCCTGTTCTGGGAGGGCGGCAACCAGGTCCTCACGGCGCCGCACATGCAGGAGATGGTGGCGCTGCGGAAGCAATGGGATCCGCATGGCGGCCGGGTGATGGGCACGCGCCATGGTGACGACAACGCCGCCGCCGCCGCGATCACCCCGATTGCGGAATACTACGGGGTCATGATCGGCCAGGACCGCCGCACGGATGAGCTCAAGAGCCCGACGGCCATCTTCCGTGGCTACAGCGCGGAGCGCCGTGACCGCGCCCCGCTGATCGAGTCAGAAGACCTGCGCGACGAGGCGTTTCGCGGCATCTGGGACGATTTCTCGCCGCCGCACTTTGGATTCAAGAAAGGGCCGAACGACACCTGGAACTGGAATTCCGAGACATTCGCGCTCCAGGCCGTCCGCCGGTATCACGCGTACATGATCAACCGGATCGACCATCCCGATCCGGCGCACTCGAAGTGGTCGGGCTACGCCTCGATCTACTGGTCGGACTCGGACGCCGACGGACGCCAGCAGAGCAGCGCCGTCCTGCGGGTGAGCGGAAAGGTGGACGGGGTGCGGCTGCCCAAGGAGGCCTATTACGTCTACCGCGTGATGCAGAATCCCCAACCGGACCTGCACATCATCGGCCACTGGACGTATCCCGCCGGCACGAAGAAGACAATGTACGTGGTCGCGAACCACTGTGATGCCGTCGAGCTGTTCCTCAACGGCCACTCGCTTGGCAAAGTGACCACCCCGACGGACGGCTACGTTTATGCGTTCCCCGAAGTTGCATTCGCGCCCGGCGAATTGAAGGCGATCGCGACGGAACACGGGACGGTTGTCGCCCATGAAATTCTGAAAACGGCCGGGGCGCCAAAGGCGCTGCGGCTCACCGTCCACACGGCGCCCGGCGGGCTGCGGGCCGACGGTTCCGATGTCGCGCTGGTTGACTTCGAGGTGGTGGATGCGGACGGCAATCGCTGTCCGACCGATGAATCGCGTGTCGACTTCACCGTCCACGGCCCGGCGATCTGGCGCGGCGGCATCAATGCGGCGAAGGAGAACTCGACGAACAACCTGTACCTGGACACCGAATGCGGCATCAACCGCGTGGCAGTTCGCTCGACCCTCGTTCCCGGGCCGATCACGCTGACGGCGACCCGCTCCGGACTGCCCCCGGCCACGATCACGATCGACTCCCATGCCGTGAAGATCGACGACGGGCTGACAACGGAGATGCCCGCCCGACTCCCAGCGCCCGGCAGCGGTTCGAACTGAGTCCGGCGCGACCGGGCGGTCCGGAGAGCGTTCCGCCCGTTCCGCCGCCCGCCGTCCGGCATCCCCTAAATTCTGTCCGCCCCATGAAGTCACTCGCCCTCTTCGCACTGGGTGCCGTCGCCGCGCTTTCGCTGCGGGCCGCCACCGATGCGCCAGCACCGAACCTCATCGCCGCCGGCGGCAATTCGCCGGGGTACGACATGGCGCCGGAAACAACGCTGTCGGTCGTCGAGGCCGCGGTGAAACAGATTCCGACGCCGCTTCCGCCGGGTCCCTTCCAGCCGACGTGGGAGTCGCTGCGGGAGCACTACCGGGTTCCCGCCTGGTTCTACCAGGCGAAGTTCGGGTTGTTCATGCACTGGGGCCTCTACGCCGTCCCCGCGCACCACAACGAGTGGTACGAAAAGCACATGTACGGCGCCGGACTCGCCTGGCACACGGAGCACTACGGCCCGCCCGACAAGTTCGGCTACAAGGATTTCATCCCGCTGTTCACGGCGGACAAATTCGACCCCGACGCCTGGGCCCGGCTCTTCAAGGAGTCCGGCGCCCGGTTCGTGGTTCCCACCGCCCAACACCACGACGGGTTTGCCCTGTGGGACAGCAAGGTCACTCCGTACAACGCGAAGGCCATGGGACCGCACCGTGATCTCATCGGCGAACTGGCCCGGGCGGTGCGGGCGCAGGGCTTGAAGTTCGGCGTTTCGAACCACGAAATCGAGAACTTCCAGTTCATCAATCCACCGCCGGCCCTCGCCGCGAAACTCAAGGCGGAGCACGCCGATCTGTATGACCCGAAGTGGGCGGACTTCTATCATGTCGCGGACCGCAGCGACGCCGCCTGCGAGAAGTTCCTCGTGAACTGGTACGACCGCAACGTGGAGCTGATCGACAAGTACCAGCCGGACATGCTGTGGTTCGACAACGGCGTGGACCAGCGGTACCTCGACCCCCTGAAGCTCCGGGTCGCCGCCTACTATTACAACCGCGCCGCTGAGTGGGGAAAGGACGTGTCGATCAGCACGAAGAAGGCAGCCTACGCGCCCAGCGGCACGAACACCGAAACCATCGGTTCGATCATCGATTTCGAGAAGATCGGGCCGCGTTCGCCCGCCGGCATTCGCACCGGAGCCTGGCAGGTTGACCAGCCCATTGGCAGCACCTGGGGCTACACGAGCGACATGCGCGTCTCTGGCCCGGAGACCATCATCGCCGCGCTGGCGGACACCGTCAGCAAGAACGGAACGCTCCTGCTCAACCTCTCGCCGCGAGCGGACGGCACGATTCCGCCGGAGCAGCAGGAGACGCTGCGCGGCGTCGGCGCCTGGCTGGCCGTCAACGGCGAAGCGATCTACGGCACGCACAACTGGACCACCTATGGCATCGGCGGACATCGCGGGAAAGCCGGACCGCACATCCGGTACACCGTCAGGGGCGACGCGCTTTACGCCATCGTGTTTGGCGAACCCCACGGCGGCACGATCACGCTGACCCCGCTGGCGAGCCCGACGTCGGCCGGAGGCACGGTGGACAGCGTGCGTCTGCTTGGCGGGGACGCGCTCCCGTTCCATCAGGACGCGCGCGGCCTCGAGGTCACACTCCCTGCTGCGACGCCCTCGCGTTATGCCTTCGTTTTGAAGATCACCGGTCCCACAATGAACCCGCCGGTCGACCCGCCTGACGGCAATCCGCGCTGATGCGCCATCAGGCTTCCCCACCCCTCAAGTCCCCGCCCATGTCATTCCGAACCCTCCTGTTGCTGACCCTTGCCGTGGCCGCCCGCGCGGCCGAGCCCGGCAATGCCGCCGCCTCCCACGCCACCGCCCACGTTCCACCCCTCAATCCGTCGCTGCCCACGATCTTCATCGCCGGCGACTCCACCGCCGCGCACGGTCGTGGCGCGATTCAGCAAGGCTGGGGTGTACCGTTCGCGGACTATTTTGATCCGGCCAAGGTCAACGTCGCCAACCGGGCGCATGGCGGACGAAGCAGCCGGACCTACCTCACGGGCGGCGACTGGGGGCACCTGCTGGCGGAGGTGAAGCCGGGCGACGTCGTCTTGATCCAGTTTGGCCAGAACGACGGCGGCGCCATCAACGACGAGCCGCCGCCGCCCCTTCGCGCCCGGGGTTCACTCCACGGCCTGGGCGACGAAACCCGCGAAATCGACAACGTGCTGACGAAGAAGCACGAGATCGTCCACACGTTCGGCTGGTACCTGCGGGAGATGATCGACGAGACGAAGTCGAAGGGAGCGTCGCCCGTGGTCCTCGGACTCACCGTCCGCGACCGATGGAAGGACGGCCGGATCGAACGGGGGCCGGGACGCTACAGCGCCTGGTCGTACGATGTCGCCAAGGCAGCCCACGTGCCGTTCGTCGACGTCACCGACACCGTTGCTGACGAGTACGAGGCGATGGGGCAGGAGAAAACAAAGGCGCTCTACCAGCAGGACTTCGTGCATTTCAACGCGATCGGGGCGGACCTTCATGCCGCAGCCGTCGTCGCCGGGTTGAAAGGCCTCCGTCCGAACCTGGTGGCGAAATACCTTTCCCCGAAGGGAGAAGCCGTGGTCGCCGACCGATCCGCCTACCTCCGGCTGCCGTTTCCCCAGAACCCCGCCCTCCCCTCGCTATTCCTCGCCGGCGATTCGACCGTTCGCAACGGGACCGGCGAAGGTGGTGGCGGCCAGTGGGGCTGGGGACATTTTCTGCCCGAACATTTCGACCAGGCGAAAATCAACGTCGTGAATCGCGCGGTCGGTGGGACGGGCATCCAGACGTTTCGCGCGCTCGGTTACTGGCACCGCCTGCTTTCTTTGGTGAAACCCGGCGACTTCGTGATGATCCAGTTCGGGCACAACGACAATCCCCCGCGCGGCCCCCTGCCCGGAACCGGGAACGAAACCGGCGAACGCATGAATCCCCGCACGAAGGAGCAGCAACTGCTCCACACCTGGGGCTGGTATCTCAAGCAGGACATCGCGGATGTTCGCGCCCGCGGCGCCACGCCGCTCGTCTGTTCCCTGATCCCGCGCAAGATCTGGAAGAACGACCGGATCGTCCGCAACAAGGACACCTTTGCCGGCTGGGCGGAGCGGGTGGCGGCGGATGAGCACGTGCCGTTTCTCGATCTGAACGAACGCATCGCCGAGCGGTATGACGCGCTCGGCGAGGCGAAGGTGAACGCGCTGTTCGCCGATCCGCACACGCACACCAGCGCGGAGGGCGCGCGGCTGAACGCCAACGTCGTGGTCGAGGCCCTGCGGGCCCTGGTGGACAATCCGCTGACGGCCGACCTGCTGCCGTCGAACACCCGTTCAGCCGCCCCTGCGAACCCATGATCCGCCGTTCCCTCGCCCTCGCGTTGACGGGCCTGTTCTGCGCTCGGGCGTTCGCGCTCGATCTGGGCAGCCCTTTTACCTCGCACATGGTCCTCCAGTGCGACCAACCGGTGCCGGTCTGGGGCACCGCTGATGCCGGCGAACAGGTCACCGTGGCGTTCGCCGGCCAGAAGCGGACCGCCACCGCCGACGACCAGGGAAACTGGCGCGTCGAGCTCCAGCCGCTCAAGGTGTCCGTCGACGCACAGCCGCTGACGGTCAGTGGATCCGAAAACGAGGATCCGCTCGAGTTGACGGACGTCCTGGTCGGCGAGGTGTGGCTGTGCTCGGGCCAGTCGAACATGGATTTCACCGTCGCGAAGACGGACAAGTACTACTTTGCCGGCGTGAACAATGAAGCGGCGGAAGTCGCGGCCGCGGACTACCCGGATATCCGCATGTTCACCGGCGAATGGACCCGGAGCTACACGCCGCAGGCCCGCGTCGCGGGGCAGTGGAAGGTCTGCACGCCCGAAAACGTCCGCGAGTTCTCCGCGATCGGATATTTCTTCGCGCGCGACCTCCAACGTGCGCTCCACGTGCCGGTCGGGATCGTGACGCTGACGTACGGAGCCAGCACCGCCCAGGCTTGGATCCGCCGGGAGGCCATCGCCGCCGATCCCCGATTGAAGCCCGTGCTCGACGAATTTGACGCGAAGGTGAAGGCGTACGTCCCGCCGACGGAGGACGATTTCAAGCGCTGGATGACGGCGGCGGAAAAGGCCAAGACCGCCAAACGGCGTCCACCGCGCCGACCGCATCCCGATCCGACCCAGGACCAGCACAATCCCACCGTGCTCTACAACGGCATGATCGCACCGGTCGTGCCGTTCGCGATCCGCGGCGTGCTCTGGTACCAGGGCGAGTCGATCACGGCGCCCCGGGAGCTGTTTCCGGTGTGGAATGAAACCCTGATCAACGACTGGCGTAAGCTCTGGGGTCGCAGGCTGCCGTTCTATTTTTGCCAGCTCGCCTCACAGCGCGCGGCGAGCAACGGGCCGGACGTCCGGGAATGGCAGACCGAGGCGCTGAAACTGCCGGGCACCGCCATGGCCGTGACGGTTGACATCGGCGATGAGCACAGCGTCCACCCGAAGGACAAACAGGATGTGGGCGACCGCCTCTGCCGGATCGCCCTCGCCAAGACGTACGGTCGCCCGGTCGAGTACTCCGGCCCGCAACTCGTGGGGGTGAAGAGCTTCGGCGGTGCCCTCGAACTCACGTTCTCACACACGACCGGCGGCCTTTCGGACCACGGACAGCCGCTGCATGCCTTCGAAGTGGCCGGTGCCGACGGCCATTTCTTTCCCGCGAGGGCCAACCTCGATGGAAACTCGGTGTTCGTATCGAGTCCGGACGTGGCCGTGCCGGTGACAGCCCGCTATGCCTGGAGCGCGTACCCGGGACTGTGCAACTTCTACAACGGTGACGGTTTGCCGGCCGCGCCCTTTCGCACCGACGCACCGATGCCCCGGTATTAGCCGCGACCGCCGGCGCCGGGAGGTGGTTCTGACTGTCCTTCGTTCACCCGCGCAACGGTACTGGCAGCCGCCCGTCTAGGCGGTCCATCCTCCTCTCGTCCCACCCCTGGACGGCGGAAATCCGAACGTGAACGCATCGAACAATCACCGGCTGGTCGTGCTCGGCATGACCCTTCTGGCCTTCGGCCCGGCGCTCGCGGCAAACGCGGCGCCGAACCAACCGTGGCAGGTCATCACCGATCCGACTTCGGTCGAGGCGGCGCGGCTCTTCGCGGCGCCACCCCCCGAATACAGCGCGCAATTCACCTGGGGCTGGCACGGTCCGGTCGATCGCGCCGTGATCGATCGCGATCTCGATGCGATGAAGGCACTCGGGGTGCAGGCGGCCATCATCGAGCCCGCGACCGGCATGACGCACCCGTATCTTTCCCCCGAATACTTCGATCTCGTCCGCACGGCCGTGGAGGCGGCGAAGGCCCGCGACATGCGGCTGTGGATCATGGACGACGGCGACTACCCGTCCGGCCTGGCCGGCGGAAAATTCACCGCCGACCGGCCCGACCTGCGCATGAAAGCCCTGTCGCGCCCGGAACACACCACCGTGGCCGGCGGCGCGAGCTTCATCCTCGAAACCAATCCCATGTTTATCTGCGCCGTGGCGACTCGCGCAACCGACGGCGCCCGGCAGATGCTCGAACCCACCGGCGGGCGGATCGCCTGGACCGCGCCGGCCGGCGGCCCGTGGGACGTCGCGATTGTGAAATGGGAGTATCGCACGATGCCGACGCGGTCCGCCAACAACCGGGTCAACGTGAAGGACACGTCGAACTCGTTGATGGACTACCTCAGCCCGGAGGCGACGCGGCAGTTCAAGGCGTGGGAGTTCGACGCCTACGAGCAGGTCATCGGCCCGGAGCTGGGCAAGACCGTGCTGGGCTTCCGCGGCGACGAGCCGGCCTACGGATTCAACCCGTGGACACCGCGGCTGCTGGAAGAATTTCGCGACCGCAAGGGCTATGACCTCAGGCCGTATCTGCCGGCCTTCGCCGCGGCGCCTGGCGCCCGGATTGCCGGGCTGAGTCCGGAGGAGCGCCGCGTGTACGCCGACTACTGCGACGTGTGGTCCGATCTCTATCGCGACAACTATTTCAACCTGGAGGCGGACTGGTGCGCCGCCCACGGCGTGGAAATGCAGCTTCACATCGAGCACGAGGACATCCTGCCGCAACTCGCGATCTCCGATGGCGATTACTTCAAGGCGTTTCGCAACATCCAGGTGCCCGGCATCGATATCATCTGGCACCAGTTGTGGATGGATAACCCGGCCGACTTTCCCAAGCTGGCATCGTCCGCCGCCCACCTGTACGGGAAACCGCGGGCGATGTGCGAGGCGTTCGCGGCCTATCGTCCACCGCCCAATCTCAAGCAGGCCCGCTGGCTCCTCGACTTCCTGCTCTCGCACGGGATCAACCGCATCGAATACATGTTCTGGCCGGCATCGGTGCCCCGCGGGACGGTTCCGCCGCGACGGGAGAGTGCGTCCGCGGGAGGCGCCAAGGGGCAATCCGGCGCCGCGCCCGCGCCGCGCCCACCCGGGGCGTTTCGCACGTTCTATTATCGCGATCCGGGCTTCCCCGCGGTCGCCGCGTATGTGAACCGGCTGAGTTACCTCCTCGGCGAAGGGCGCCCGGCGGCGCAAATCGGATTGTACATGCCGTCGAGCAGTTTCTGGGTGACGGACGCAAAGCGGGGCGAGGAAATCAACCGCAGCCTGCTCGCGGTTGCGCACGAACTCATCGCGACGCAGCGCGATTTCGATTTTGTCGACGAACAGGCGCTGTCGTCCGTCCTGAAGCCGGAGGGCGACGGGTTGGTGAACCTGAGCGGCCAGGCGTACCGCGCCATCATTGTGCCGCCCTGCGCGGCGATTTCGCGGGCCGCGCTGGACACGCTGCGCCGGTTTGCGCGCGCCGGCGGACGCGTGATCTTCCTGGGCAATGCGCCGGACCTCGCGGTCGGAAAGACGTTTCGCGACACGCAGGGACCGGCCGACTTCAGTTGGGCGACCCTGCACGAGCCGAGCGCAGCCGTGACACCCCGCGTCGTTGCGGCCCTGCCCTCGCCCGATTTCTCGCTGGCCGCGCCCGCCCCGCTCGTCAGCTACAACCACCGCCGGCTGCGGGATGCGGATGTCTATTTCGTCTTCAATTCCGGCGACGCACCGCTCGCGACGGACGTGACGCTCGCCGGCTCGGGAAAGCTGGAGATCTGGGACGCCAACACCGGGAAAGTCTCGTCCCAACCGGACGCGAAACGCGACGCAGCCGACCGCGTATCAGTCCCGTTGAATCTGCCGCCCTGGGGCACGACGCTGCTTGTGCTCAACCACGGCGCTCACCCGTGAGTTCGCGTCTCCACGGCATTTACGGCCATTCATGAAACACCTTCTTTCCTTCCTGCTCCTCACTGCCGTCACCGCCTTCGCCGCTCCGCGCGAGTACGTCATTTCCGATTACGGCGCGGTGGGCAATGGCACCACGGTCAACACCAAGGCGATCCAGGCGGTGATCGACCGCTGTTCGACCGAGGGCGGCGGGGTGGTGGTCGTGCCATCGGGCACGTTCCTGAGCGGCGCGCTTTATTTCAAACCCGGCGTCGACCTGCGGGTGGACAAGGGCGCGGTGCTGAAAAGCACCACGAGCATGTCCGATTTTCCGCCCATCTACACGCGGTGGGAAGGCATCGAACGCTACTGGACATCCGCGTTCCTCAATTTCATCGGACTCAAGAACGTGACCGTGTCCGGTGAAGGCACGATCGACGGCTCGGGCGACGCCTGGGCGGGTTTTGGCAAACGAGGCCGGCCGCCGTTCGATCGAAAGGCATTCGAAGCGGCACGGAAGCAGGCCGCGGCGGCGCCGCTCCCGAGGCCCGCCGACGTCTATCCCTCGCCGTTGCCCACGACCGCCGGGCTGAACTTCGCGCCCGATGCGGCACACCTCCCGCCGATCAACGCCGCCGGCATCGCACTGCCGCCGATGTTCGGCCGGCTCGCCCCTCCCCGCGCGATCGTCTTCCAGAACTGCGAGCACGTCCGGATTTCCGGGCTGATGCTGAAGAACCAGGCGCGCTGGGGATACGTGTTCCTCTACTGCAACGATGTCGTCGCCTCCCACCTCACCGCCCGCGCCGAACATTACATCCCCAGTTCGGACGGGATGGACATCGATTCGTGCCGGCACGTCCTGGTCACGGGCTGCGACTTCGACTGCAACGACGACTGCATCTCGCTCAAGTCCGGGAAGGACGAGGACGGCCGCCGGGTCAACCGCCCGTGCGAGGACATCGTCATCGAGAAGACCCGGTTCGCCTACGGACACGGCGGCGCGGCCATGGGCAGCGAGACGTCCGGCGGCATTCGCAATGTCGAGGTGCGCGACTGCATCGCCGAGGCGGGCAACTGGGCGCCCGTGCGCATCAAGACCCAGCCGACACGCGGCAACGTCGTCGAAAACATCACGTACCGGAACCTGACCCTGAACGGGGTGAAACAGGCGTTCGAAATGGACCTCGAGTGGAACATGCGGATTGCGACCCCGGCCGCGGCCCGCGACGTCCCAACGGTGCGGAACATCAAGATCATTGGCGTCCACGGCACGGCCGACTTCGTCGGTAAAATTCACGGCTTGAAGGACAGCCTGGTCGACGGCGTGACCTTCCAGGACTGCGACGTCACCGCCCACCGCGGGCTGGTGATCGACCACGCGCGAAACATCGACACGTCGGGGCTGAAGCTGCACGTCAGCGACGGCGAACCGATCGTCTGGAAATGACCCCGTCGCACCGGGCCGATTTTCACGGCCGACCAAATGTCGCTGAGGCCGGCGACGGACGAAGCCGCCGCCCGGGTGCGCTGCGGTGGTCGTCCCCCGGTTCAACCGGATGAATTCCCGGCGCGCGCTTCGTTCCCCTCTACCAACCATGCTGCGATCCCATCCTCTCATCCTGTCCCTCGCGGTTCTTCTGACGGCAGGCTGCACCCTGCCGGATTCCGGCACCTCCACGACAGCGCCGATCACCCGGGCGACAGTCGCTCCGACGGTGCGTGTGTCCGAGTCGTTCGACGCCGGCTGGCGGTTTCTCAAGGGCGATGTGCCGGGCGCCGAGCAGCCGGGCTTCGATGCCGGCACCTGGCGCAGCGTGACGCTGCCGCACGACTGGAGCATCGAAGGAACCTTCTCCCCCGAGAACCCGGCCGGAGGCGCCGGCGCCTTCCTGCCCACGGGCGTGGCCTGGTATCGAAAGCAATTCACGCTGCCCGCCGCGTCCGAGGGGAAACGGGTCTTCGTCGAATTCGAAGGCGTGATGCAGAACAGCGATGTCTGGATCAACGGACAACACCTGGGCCACCGGCCATACGGTTACGTGAGCTTCCAGTACGAACTCACGCCGTATCTGCGGCATGGTCCCGGAGCGACAAACGTGCTCGCCGTCCGCACCGACACGTCGAAGCAACCGGCTTCCCGGTGGTATGCGGGCAGCGGAATCTACCGGCATGTCCGGCTGACGATCACGGACCCGGTGCACGTCGCCCACTGGTCGACGTTCGTTTCGGCCTCCGGTGTGAGTGCCGCGTCGGCGGTGGTCCACGTTGCGACGGAGGTGCGGAATGAATCCGCCGAACCCCGGAACGCCGGTGTTCACCTGGAGCTGACCGCGCCCGACGGGCGGACGGTCGCAACCGGCGACCTGCCGGCGGAGACGATCGCGCCGGGAGCCAGGGCGACGTTCTCGCACGATTTCACGCTGCCGTCGCCCGTGCTCTGGAACCTCGATGCGCCGCGGCTCTACCGGGCCGCCGTGTCGGTGCGGGCGGGCGCCAAGGTCCTGGATGACGAGACGGTCACCTTCGGGATCCGCGACGCGCATTTCGAGTCGGCGACCGGATTCTGGCTCAACGGCAGGAACGTGAAGCTGCTCGGCGTGTGCCTGCACGAGGACGGCGGCGCGTTCGGCGCCGCGGTTCCGCTCGGCGTATGGCGGCAATGGCTGACCACGCTGCGGACGCTCGGGGTGAATGCCATTCGCACCGCGCACAACCCGCCCGCGCCGGAGTTCCTCGACCTGTGCGACCGCCTCGGCTTCCTCGTGATGGACGAGATGTTCGACTGCTGGACCGTCGGAAAGAATCCATACGACTACCACCTCCACTTCGACCAGTGGGCGAAGACCGACCTCCGCGACACCGTCCGACGCGACCGGAACCATCCGAGCATCGTGCTCTACAGCGCCGGCAACGAGATCCACGACACGCCGCAGGAGGAGAAGGCGAAAGCGATCCTCGCTGGACTGGTTGCCGATTTCCACGAGAACGACCCGACCCGTCCCGTGACCCAGGCGTTGTTCCGCCCGAACTCGAGTCACGATTACACGAACGGCCTCGCGGCCATGCTCGATGTGGTCGGAACGAACTACCGCGACCCCGAGTTGCTCGCGGCTTGGCGCGCCCATCCCGGCTGGAAGATCGTCGGCACCGAACAGCGGCACGATCGGAAGACCTGGCTCGAGCTGCGCGATCATCCCGCCGAGGCGGGACAGTTCCTGTGGACAGGCGTGGATTACCTGGGCGAGTCGCGCCGGTGGCCGATCGTCGCGGCGGGATCCGGGCTGCTCGACCGGACCGGGCAGATCAAGCCGATGGCGTACGAACGCCAGAGCTGGTGGAGCTCGCATCCCATGGTCGCGATCACCCGGCGCGTGGCACCGACCGTCGTCTCCCATTACGATCCGGGGTACGAACCCGCGAATGCGATCGCAATGTCGCGTTGGCGCCAGGTGCTGTTCCGCAACTGGACGCCCCGCGATCGCGCACCGCACGCCGAGACCGTCGAGGTGTACAGCAACTGCGATTCCGTCGAGCTGTTCCTCAACGGCCAGTCCCTCGGATCGAAGCCGCTGAACCCTGATGCCTCGCCGCGGGTCTGGCACGTCAGCTTTGCGCCGGGAACGCTGCGCGCCGTCGCGCGCGATGGCGGACAGGAGGTCGCGCAGGACGAACTTCGCACCGCCGGTGCCCCGGCCGCGATCGTGCTCCACGCCGACGCCCCGTCGGTCGGTTCGACGTGGGACGAGGTGGACCGCGTGACCGCGACGGTGGTGGATCGCGACGGCGTTCCCGTGCCGTCGGCAGCGGATGCGGTGACGTTCACGGTGGACGGGCCGGGCGTGGTCGCGGCAGTCGACAACGCCGACAATGCGAGCCACGAACTGTTTCAGACCAACCAACGTCGCGCGTACCAGGGTCGCTGCGTCGCCTACGTACGCGGCCACGGAGCAGGCCCCTTCACGCTGACGGCCTCGGCGCCCGGCTTGATGCCGGGAACCGTGACCCTGCGCGCCCAGGCCCGTTGAATCCGATGACACCTCCATCCAGAGGAGGCCATTGCGAATGGACGCCGCCCGGCTCGCAGCCGCGGACCACAAAAAAGGCGCGGCCGTTGCGGGCCGCGCCGGAGGAGTGAAAATCAGACCAACCGCTTAGTTGGTCGGGGTCGGCGCGCCGGGAGCGGCCGGGGCGCCGGCGGGCTGCGCGGGCGCGGGCGGGTTGATCTGGAGCAGTTCGACGTCGAAGATCAGCGCGGAGCCGGGCGGGATGCCGGGACGGCCCTCGTCGCCGTACGCCAGTTGCGGCGGAACATAGAGGCGGATCTTGCCGCCCTGATTGATCTTCTGGATGCCCTCGGTCCAGCCGGGGATCACTTCCTTGAGGGCGAACACCGCCGGCTCGTTCCGCTGGACGGAGCTGTCGAAAACCGTGCCGTCAATGAGGGTGCCGGTGTAATTCACCTTCACGGTGTCCTCGGGCTTCGGATACGCACCGGTGCCGGGCTGGATGATCTCGTAGCGCAGGCCGTCGGGCAGCGCGACGACGTTCTTGTTGTCATTCAGCTTCGTGAAGAACGCGACGTTGTCCGCCGTGCTCTTCTGCTTCAGCTTGGCCATGTACGCGCCCTGCTTCTTCTGCATGAACTCGTCGACGGTCGGCCCAATCTTGTCGAGCTCGTAGGGCGAGTCCTTGCCTTCGGCGGCGAGGTTCATGCCCTTGATCATCCCGTCCATCTCGGCCTTCGTGAAGCCGAGCTCGGCCAGGCCCATTTTCTTGCCGTAGAACCAGCCGAGTTCCTCGACGATTTGGGCGTCGGAAAACGATGGCTTCGGAGCCGGCGCGGGAGCCGCCGGAGCGGGCTGCGCGGCCGCCGCGGGCTGCGCGGCCGCCGCGGGCTGCGCGCCCGCCGGAGGCATGTTGAATTTCACGTCCTGCGCCTGCGCGGTCGCAAGACCGAGCGCGATGCTGCCCAGGACGAAAGAATGCGTCAGTTTCATGATCGTATGATCGGTAGTGGTGCGAACGAAAGGGGTTCGAGGCACGAAAGCGAGCGACTCAGCCAGCACACTTTCGCAAATGCAATCGGGAAGTGCTCCGACGCCGCCACGCGGTGAAAGTCACAAGTCACTGCCACCCCGCCGCGGCGCCGACCCGCAGCCTGCTTCCGGTCAACGACTTTCGCGCCCGGTTTTCCGCGATCCCACCTTCGTTTCCGCCCTTGTCTCCCCCCGTCCGATGCCTCATCACCTGCACCCTTGCACATGAGCCCGGACCACTTTTGGACCAGCCAGGACGGTCAGATTCTCACGGTCAAAAACAACGACGAGCGCACGGTATCGCTCACGCTCGGGTTTTGGCCGCGCCACCCGGCCGAATTCGACTTCATCAAGAGCAATCTCGCGGCCCTCCAGTTTTCGGAACGCAGTTCACTCGCCCGGATCGGCATTGAAATGCTCATCCAGGGACCGGCCCGAATCGAAGGCAACCGCCTCGAACTGGACGCGGAGGCCTTCATTTTCGACGGCAGTTTTCCGAACGCACCGTACTGGAAGAAGCTGATGCGGATCGGCTCCCCGGTCGGCCGCGTGTTCCACGCCCCCCCGGCCGCGAAGCTTTCGACCCAGGACATCTGGACGGCGCTGCAGGAGAACCGGATCAAGCTGCCGAATTCCATCAGCATCGACAGCCTCGGACGCGTCTTCCTGACCCCGCACCAGCAGAGCTACACCCTGAATGCACGCCTGCAGCGGGCCGACTTCGAGCGCGTCGTCGCCGGCAATGCCGGTCGAAACTACCTCGATCGCGTCCAGGTGCGGCATGAAGCCTCCCCGCTGACGATCCCGCCGCGCTCGGGCATCCTCACGAGCTGCTCGATGTACCTGAAGGAGCACTTTGTCGTGCTGAACCAGGGAGCCGGGAATTTCGGAATTCACACCAGCGCCGTGCTGCTCGATCCGATCAAGACTTTCGGCACGAACATCATGCTGGAGATCTACAACACGGGCGACCAGCCGGTCGTGAATCCGGTCGTGTCGGTCGAGGTTTTCCGCGCTCCCGAAGCTGCCGACCCGGAGTTCAAGACCCTCGCCAAACGCCGCACCCGGCTGCTCACCACCTCGGCCGAGCTCTACAAGTGCATGGATGAAAATCCGGCGCGCGACAGCGGGGCACCGCATCCGCGCACCAAGATCACCGTCCGCGGCCAGACCGCCACGATGGAGAACCGCGCGGCGCTGATCCGCGCGGGCGACGACCTGAAATCGATCCTCGGGAACGGCGGGCCGTGCGGCCACCGCACGATGATCCAGGCCCTCGATGCCGCGCCGGAAAATGCGGACACCCTGGTCCTCGACTATTTTCCCGACCTGCTCGAGCAGATCGAACTCCTGACCCGCATGGGCGAAGTGAAGGTGAAGCGCGTGATTTTCCGCAAGGCGTCGCGGACGCACGGCTATTTCCTCTCGAGCAACGCGCACGCCCGGCTCGACACGTTCGAGGCGATTGGCCTGCAGGTGTACTGGTACGACGAGCTGACGAAGGACCTGTACATGCACACGTACAAGAAGGACCACGGCTTCTTCGTCCGCGAGGAGATCGCCCGGAAGTTCCAGGAGTCGACGATCCTGGCGTTCTACGGTTCCGCAATCGGCCTCGACCAGGCCGACACCGACCGCATTTCGTCGCTCGTCGACAAGCTGACGACCTTCATCGGGACCAACCTCGGCGTGCTGACGGGCGGCGGCGGCGGCGTCATGCGGCTGGCCACCGACCAGGCCCGCGGCAAAGGCGCGCTGACCGGCGCCTGTTTCCTCGAGCTCGAGGCGCAGCCGCCCGAGCTGGGGGTTGATTTCTTCAACACCTTCCAGGAGTCGTCCCGGCATTTCCGCCAAAAGTGGTTCGAAGCGGCGGATTTTTGCATCTTCAACGTCGGCGGCGTCGGCACGCTCGAGGAAATCGGGATCGAGATGTGCAACCTGAAGCTCGGGATCCGGCCCCGCGTCCCCTACGTGTTCTTCAACGCGAAATACTGGACGGACATGAGGAAGCAGCTCCAGCAGATGATCCGCACGCGCCGCGCCCCCGCCTGGATCGCCGACTACGTCCTCTTCACCGACGACCCCGACGAGGTCGTCGCATTCTATCGCAAGAAGCTCCAGGTGCTTTGAACGACGGGGCGCCCGGGCCGCGAGCGGCACCGGCCGGCGCGGCGCTGAGGCAAGCGCACGCGCTGCCGTAACCGAGCCTTGCCACCGCGCCACGGGTCGTTGTGTTTCGGCACGTGGCTTCTTCTGCTCTTCCGAAGTCGGTTCTGGTGGTGGGTGGCGGCGGGCGCGAACACGCGCTCGTGCGCGCGCTGCTCGCCTCGCCCTCGCATCCGCGCGTGATCTGCGCGCCCGGAAATGCCGGGATCGCCGAGGACGTCACCTGCATCCCGGTCGCCGCCGATGACATCGAGACCATCGTTGTCCTCGCCCAGCGCGAGGCGATCGAACTGGTTGTCGTCGGCCCCGAGGTGCCCCTTTCCCTGGGCCTGGCGGACCGGCTGCTGGCAGCCGGCATCCCCGTCTACGGCCCGAAGGCGGACGGCGCCCGCCTTGAGGCGTCGAAGATCTTCACCAAGCAGCTCCTGCTCCGGCACAAGATTCCGACTGCTCCGGCCGGATTCTTTCACGAGGTGAAGCCCGCGCTCGATTACCTGCGCACCCGGAGGATCCCGATCGTGATCAAGGCCGACGGCCTGGCCGCCGGGAAAGGCGTGATCGTCGCCCAGACGCTGGCGGAAGCCGAGACGGCCGTCCGCGACATGCTCGAAGGCGGCCGGTTTGGCACCAGCGGAAAGGAAATCCTGATCGAGGACTGCCTGTTCGGGGACGAGACCTCGCTCCTCGTCGTGGTGTCCGGGCGCGATTACGTCATGCTTCCGACCTCGCAGGATCACAAGCGGATCGGCGATGGCGACACCGGGCCGAACACGGGCGGAATGGGCACCTATTCTCCGGCGGAAATCGTGACTCCGGATTTGCTCGCGCGAATCGAGCGCGAAATTGTCCGTCCCTCGGTGGACGCGATCGCCGACGGCGGCATCGATTTTCGCGGCACGCTGTTCATCGGGATCATGCTCACGGCCGAGGGACCGCAGGTGCTCGAGTACAACACCCGGTTCGGTGATCCTGAGACCCAGGTTGTCCTCCCGCGGCTGGCGACGGATCTGCTGGCACTCCTCTGGGCGGCGGCGAAGGGGGAACTCGCCGGCACCGGGCTGGTGGTCAAACCCGACGCCGCGATCTGTGTCGTCATGGCGGCAAAGGGCTATCCCGAGGGCTATCGGAAGGGCGACGTCATCACGTTTCCCCCGCAACTACCGGAGGGGGTGCAGATCCTCCACGCCGGCACGGCGCGAAACAGCACCGGACAAATCGTCACGCATGGCGGCCGGGTCCTCGGCATCACGGCCACGGCGCCGTCCCTGGGCGCGGCCGCGGCAAAGGCCTATGCCGTGTGCGACGCGATCGAGTGTGCCAGCAAATATTACCGCCGCGATATCGGCGCGCGGCAGCTGAAGCACCGATGACCGCGCCGCCGATGCGTCTCCTCCTGATCGCCGGGTGTCTCGCCCTGGCTGGCGTGGCTCCGCTCCGCAGCGCCCCCGGCCCGAGCGGGTCATCGCCGGTCCTGGAGCGAACGCTGAAGGACGGATTGCTCTATTTCCGCCTGCACTCGGTTCCCGGGGACCTGCCCGCCGCAGCGGCCGTGCAGAAGCATCCCTGCATCCTTGACCTCCGGTACGCGCAGGCGGCAACCGGAGCCACGACGGTCCTGGCTGGCTGGCTGAAGTTTCACGCCTCGACGCATGAACCGGTCTTCGCCCTGGTCAACGAGGGGACGGCACCGGCGGTCCTGGCCGGCCTGGGGCATCGTAACTCCGTCCCGGGTCTCCTGATCATCGGGGTCGCCGGCCAGCCGTTCGCCCCGGACATCACGGTCGAGCAATCGCCGGACGACGAGCGACGCGCCTATCGCGCGCTCGAGACGGGAACCTCAATTGCCGCGCTCACGACGGATCATCCGAACAAGCAGCGGAACGACGAGGCGAGCCTCGCCCGGGACCGGGAGGCGGATGCCGGCGCGGACGGCGAGGACGACTCGGACCAGCCCCCGGCGGTGAAACCGCCCTCGCCTCCGATCGACGCGGCGCTGCAGATGGCCCTTGATCTGCACCGCGGCCTCAGCGCTCTCCACGGCAGGTAGACGCACCCACGGCGCGGGCCGGCGAGGAACCCTCGCGACAATGGCGCCCACCCTCGAAGTTCAGCCGGCCGCGGGTGAAACCCGGCCCCGGGTGACCGCCCCCAAACCGCTGGAATCGGGTTTTGCATTTCCGGCAAAACCATGTCCTTTCGGTGCCACGCTGATGCCCGCGCCAGGTTCCATCGTCACCGTCTGCACCGCCAATATCTGCCGCAGCCCCATGGCGGCCGCGCTTTTGCAGCACGCGCTGTCGGCGCAACCCGAGCCGCTCCGATCCCTGCCGGTGATCTCGGCGGGCGTGGCGGCGAGGACCGGGGAAGCGGCCTCGGAAAACTCGGTGGTGGCGCTGCGGAAAGTCGGGATCGACCTGACCGGACACCGCAGCCAGCCGCTGACCCAGGAGATGCTGGACCAGGCGTTCGTCGTCCTTTGCATGACGGAATCGCATCGCGCGATGATCCAGGTCCAGGCCGATCCGGTGCCGCGCAATCTGTTTCTTTTCCGGGAATTTGTCGGGACCGAACTGGACAAGGAGATCGGCGATCCCTACGGCGGCCCGCTCAAGGTCTACGAGTCGGCCCGCGACGAGATGGTCGAGGCGATCCCGTCCCTGGTCGAACACCTTAAGACACTCGTGCCACCGGCCCCGGTCGCGTGACGGCCGATTTCGGATTGCCGGCGGTGGGTTTAGGCCATCGGCTGCAGGCTGATCTTCGCGTCCCGTAATCCGCAATCCGCACTCCGCAATGCTCAACTCCGCGTCCCTGTCCTCCGTCGATCCAGAAATCCACGCCGCCATTTCCGCCGAGCTTGGCCGTCAGCAAAGCCACATCGAACTGATTGCCTCGGAAAATTTCACCTATCCCGCGGTGATGGAAGCGCAGGGCAGCGTCCTGACGAACAAGTACGCGGAGGGATACCCGGGGAAGCGGTGGTACGGCGGCTGCGAATTTGTCGACCAGGTCGAGCAGCTTGCGCTCGAGCGCGCGAAGAAGCTGTTCGGCGCCGAGCACGCGAACGTCCAGCCGCACTCCGGGTCGCAGGCGAATTTCGCGGTTTACACGGCGGTGCTGCAGCCCGGCGACAAGGTGCTGGGGATGAACCTCAGCCACGGCGGGCACCTGACGCATGGCAATCCCGCGAATTTTTCCGGCAAGCTCTACAGTTTCTGCCAATACGGCGTGAGGGAGGACAACGGGCTGATCGATTACACCGAACTCGCGGCGATCGCGCAGCGCGAGAAGCCGAAGATGATCACGGTGGGGGCGAGCGCCTACTCGCGCGTGATCGACTTCGCCAAGATGGGTGAAATCGCCCGCAGCGTGGGCGCGTTCCTGTTCGCCGACATCGCGCATATCGCGGGTCTGGTGGCCTCGGGCCTCCATCCCTCCCCCGTGCCGCACGCGGATTTCGTCACCACGACCACGCACAAGACGCTGCGCGGACCGCGCGGCGGCCTCATCCTCTGCCGCGCGCAGCACGCCAAGGCCATCGATTCCGCGATGTTTCCCGGCGGTCAGGGTGGTCCGTTGATGCATGTGATCGCCGCGAAAGCGGTGTGCTTCGCCGAATGCCTGAAGCCCGAGTTCAAGACGTACTCGGAACAGATCATCAAGAACTCCCGGGCGCTCGCCGCCGCGATGACCAAACTCGGCTACAAGATCGTCTCGGGCGGCACCGACAATCACCTCATGCTGGTCGACCTCCGGCCCAAGTTCCCCGAGCTCACCGCCAAGAAGGCCCAGGAGACCCTCGATCTCGCCGCGATCACCTGCAACAAGAACACCGTGCCGTTCGAAACCCGGAGCCCGTTTCAGGCCTCGGGAATCCGGTTGGGCACGCCCGCCGTGACGACGCGCGGTTTTGTCGAAGCCGAGATGGATGAAATTGCCGGTTGCATCGACACGGTGCTTGCGGCGATCGACACCCCGAACCAGGCCGCCGCGGTCGCCGAAGTCAAAGCGCGCGTGGCCAAGCTCACGGGACGGCATCCGCTACCCTACCGGCTGTAAGCGGATCGCGCGGGCCGGCCGCCCACGTCATTCGGCCGCCGGAAATTGACAAAAGACGCGTCGCTCCGGCGCTTGAAGCACACGGGCGCCTGACCATTCTCGCCGGGGATGGCCGGCGCGATCTCGACCCCTCTTGCCTACCGGGTGGGCATCGCGCTGATCCTTGTCGCCGGAACAACCGCCGCCGGACTTGCCTATCGCGACGCACTCCTTGGCGCACGTGCGCAGGCCGCCGCCGAATTCGGCCGCCGCGCCACCCTCCAGCACGCGGTCACCCGCGAGGTGATCGGCCGGTACTCGGAGGCCCTCTTCGGACTGGCCTCGGTTTTCACCGTCAACGCGGAAGTCAGCCGGGAGGAATTCGTCCAAGACACCACGCGCCTGGAACCGCACGTCTCGGGCGCCCAGGCGTTCGAATGGGTTCCCGTCGTTTCCGAATCCGACCGCGCCGCGTTCGAACTCGCGCGCCGCCGCGACTATCGTCAGCGCGGCTTCGAAATCATCGATTTTGACGGTGACGCCCATCCTCACCGGGCGCCGAGCCGGTCGACCCACTACCCCGTCGCGTATATCCATCCGTTGCGAGGTAACGAGATCGCACTGGGCTTCGACCTGATCGCCGGCCCGACGCAGGCATACCTGGAACGCGCACGCGCCACCCGGCAGATGGTCGTGACAAGCCAGGTTCAACTTGTGCAGGACAAACCCGGCGATCTCGGCGTCATCATGGTCTGGCCCGTCTACCGGTCCCGAGGAACGGTCGTGCCGGGCCCGGCCGCCGGAGGTGATCGGGCGAACGGCGGTGAATTCATCGGGTTTCTCCAATGCGTGTTCCGCGTGCACGGTCTTCTCGAAACCGTCTCGGCCGCACCGCAGGACCGCGGGCTCGAGATGCTCTTTGTCGACGATTCCGAGGCCGATCCAGCCCGTCGAATCCTGTTCTACCGGCCGGCGGCCGGCGACACGGCCCCGCCCCCGGCGACCGTCGGGGAATTCCGCCGCGGCGCGCCTTTCGTCAAGGACCTGCCGCTCACCGTCGGCCAGCGCGACTGGCACGTTCTGTACCGACCGGGTCCCGGAAGCGCCATCGGCCCCCTGGTCACCGCGCCCTTCGTGCGCGCCTCAGCCATCCTCGCGGTTACGGTCCTGCTCGCCGGACTGATCCGCGTGGTGGGCCGGCGCACGGCGCTGATCCGGCACGAAGTCGCGCAGCGCACCACCGAACTGAGCGAGAGCCGGCGCCAGTATTCGAGCCTGCTGCATGCCCTGCCCGGGATCGCCTACCGGGGGACCTACGGCGAACGCCTGAAACTCACGTTCGTCAGCGAGGGAACACTGCAGCTCACCGGTTGGACGGCCGACGAGTTCGTCTCGGGAGCCATCCACAGCCGGGACATCATCCATCCGGACGATACCGCCCGGGTGCGCGCTGAAACCCGCGCGGCCCTGACCGCGCACCGGGACCTCGAGCTCGAATACCGCATTCGCACGCGCGCCGGAGACGAGAAGTGGGTGCTCTCGCGCGGGCGCGGCATCTACTCCGCCGACGGCGTCCTCCGCGGCATCGAAGGGCTGATCATCGACGTGACGCGGGGCAAGCGGGCGGAATTCGAACGGCTGGCAATCGAGCGGAAGCTGCTCGAAACGCAAAAGCTCGAGAGCCTCGGTCTTCTCGCCGGCGGCATCGCGCACGACTTCAACAACCTCCTCAGCGCGATCCTGGGAAACGCGAATCTCGCCCGGATGGGATTGCCGGCCAAAAGCTCCGTCGACCCGCAACTGCGCGCGATCGAATCGGCCGCCATGCGCGCCGCCGAGCTTTGCCGGCAAATGCTGGCCTACGCCGGAAAGGGGCGCTTTGTCGTGGAGACGGTCAATCTTTCCGCCCTGGTGGAGGACCTGCTTCCGCTGCTCCGCGTCTCGATCGGACCGGGGGTGTCACTGCACCTTGAGCTGCCACGTGAACTGGCCCCGGTGCGGGTGGATGCCACGCAGGTTCGGCAGATCGTGATGAACCTCGTGATGAACGCCGTCGACGCGCTCGCGACCCGGCGGGGCGCAATCACGATCGAGACCGGAGAAACCGAGGTCGACCGGGCGCTGCTGGCCAGATGCGTCACCGGCACCACGCTGCCGGCCGGTCGCTACGTCCACCTCGCGGTGACCGACAGCGGGAGCGGCATGGCACCCGACGTGATCCAGAAAATCTTCGATCCGTTCTTCACGACGAAATTCGCCGGACGCGGCCTCGGTCTGGCGGCAGTCCTCGGGATCGTGCGCGGCCACAACGGGGCATTGCTGGTGCAGAGCGAAATCGACCACGGCTCGTCCTTCCGGCTCTTTCTGCCGGCCGCCTCCGCCGGACCGGCGTCGACGGCGAACGCCGCACCGGCCCTCCGCCCGGCCCGAGGGCACAGCGGCGATGTCCTCGTGGTTGACGACGAGGACGCCGTGCGATCCGTCCTCGTGGCAATCATGCAGGCGCTGGGATTCAACCCCCGCGGCGCCGTCAACGGCCACGAGGCGCTGAACCTGTTCCGCGAGAACCCCGGGCGGTGGACACTGGTCGTGATCGATTTGTTGATGCCGGGGATGACCGGCGAGGAGACGCTGAAGGCCATGCGCGTGCTCAAGCCGGATTTGAAGGCGCTCCTGATCAGCGGCTATGACGAATCGGGTACGCTCGGTCGCCTGCAGGCCAACGGAGCCCGGGTGGCATTCCTGGCCAAGCCGTTTCGTCACGAGGTCCTGGAAGACAAGCTGCGGGACCTCCAGGTCTGAGCCGAAGGCGGGTGGCCGAGCGTCGCGCGGCGGAATCTTCCGCACGGGATCCTCGCCGGGTCCCGGCGATTAACACCCGAAAATTCAACCATAAGCGCGACTGGAACTTCGGATTGCGCCTTGGCGTCTCCTGCCCAACCGTCTTTCGTTCTGCGTTGTTGTCCTTCGCTGGTCTCATGCCCACATCCGAAACCCACCCACGTCGCCCGGTCTCGCTCGGCGTCATCTTTCTCACCATCTTCATCGATCTGCTGGGATTCACGATCATCTTCCCGCTGTTTCCCGCGATCCTTGACTATTATCTCCGGGTGGACGCATCGAGTGGCGGGCTCCGGTGGCTGCTTTCGCAGATCGACGCCTTCGCCCAGCTCGCCGGCTCACATCACAATTATCGCGAAGTGCTGTTTGGCGGGATTCTCGGCTCGCTGTACGCCCTGCTCCAGTTCGTCTTCTCGCCGATCTGGGGCGGATACTCCGACCGGAAAGGCCGGCGGCACGTGCTGCTGATCACGGTGACCGGCACGACGCTGAGCTACGTCCTGTGGTTCTTCAGCGGATCGTTTCTCCTGTTTGTGGTCGCGCGCCTGGTCGGCGGAGCCTTTGCCGGCAACCTTTCGGTCGCCACGGCGGCGGTCGCCGACGTGACGACGCGGGAGAACCGCGCCAAGGGCATGGGCGTGATCGGCGTGGCCTTCGGCCTTGGCTTCCTCGTGGGACCGGCAATCGGAAGCATTGCGGCCTTCCACGACCTGAGCGCCGGGCATCCGCGGCTCAGCCATCTTGGGGTGAATCCCTTTTCCCTCCCCGCCCTGCTCTCCTTTTGTTTCAGCCTCATCAACCTGATCTGGATCGCCACGCGGTTCCGCGAGACGATCGACCCGGAGCACCGGCAGGCCAGCGAAACGGTCCGGATCCGCCATCCCCTCCACGACCTGATCGCAGCCGAGGCCGGGCCGGCGCGGCGCACGAACTGGCTTTATTTCATCTTCACGCTCGCGTTCAGCGGAATGGAATTCTCGCTGCCGTTCCTTGCCACCGATCGTTTCCGTTATCGGCCCACGGACATGGCGTGGCTGTTCATCTTCCTCGGGGTGGTCTTGATTCTCACGCAAGGGATGATCGTCCGGCGCGCCGTGCCGCGATACGGTGAGAAAATCGTCCTCCTGGCCGGGCTGCTGAGCGTTTGCGCCGGCATCGCGATCGTCGGGCTGTCGGAAACGAAGCTGGTCCTCTACATCGGCCTGGGCGCGATCGGGCTGGGCGCCGGCCTGACCAATCCGTCGGTTTCCGCGCTGATTTCGCTTTATAGTCCGCCGGCGCAACAGGGGCGCATGCTGGGCATCTTCCGGTCGCTGGGAGCCCTGGCCCGTGGCTTCGGCCCGCTGGCCGCGTGTCTGCTCTACTGGTGGAAGGACGCGACCTGGATGTACCTGGTGGCCGCGGTCGTGGTGCTGGTGCCATGGATCATGGCGCTGCCGCTGCCCAAACCGCAAAAATGAGACGGCTGCTGCCGCTGTTCGTCGTCTGCGCCGCGCTGCTGCTGCAAAGCTGCTCGGTCCTGCCTTTCCGGCGCCGCCCTCCGCAACCGGGCCGAACGACGTTGGAGAAACCGGTCGTCACGCTGCCTGCCCAGGTTATTGGAAATTTCATCATCGTCGAGGCGACCTGGGACCGCCACGGCCCGTATCATTTCGTGGTCGATACCGGCTCGGCCAGCACCCTGGTGACGCCTGCCCTCGCCCGACGGTACGGCCGCGGTTACTCCCCGACCGACGCCCCTCGCGTCCGCGTCGCCTCGGCGGAGGGTGACATCACGGAGCTCCCCGCGGCCACGCTGCGCCGCTTCGACCTGGGGGACGCCCGGTTCGACGACGTCCCGGTGCTGGTCTATGACTGCGCGGCCCTGTCGGCCCACCTTGGGCTGAGAATCGACGGAATCCTCGGCTTCCCGCTCTTCGCCCACGCGCGGCTGACCCTCGACTATCCGCATGATCGCGTGTTGCTGCAGTCACCCGAAGCCGCGACCAGCATTGCCGGAACCGCCGTGCCATTTGACGACGCCAACCGCACGCCGGTGATTCACGTCCGGCTGGGCGATCGCTCGATGGTGGTGCTGCTCGACTCGGGCAGCGACTCCACCTTCAGCGTCAACCCGGTCGGGTTGGACGCCCGCTTCCTCTCCGGTCCCCGCCCCGGCGCCACCGTGGGCACGATCGGTGGCGATCATCCGCAGCAGATCGGACGCCTCGCCGAAGATCTCGGCATCGCCGGTTACACGGTCCCGCGTCCCGTCGTCGACCTGACGGATGAACTGTCGGCGGTGGGTGGCGGGATTCTCAAGTACTTCACCGTGACGTTCGACGCCACGAATGACCGGGTGACGTTCTTTCGGGATTCGCACGGCCCGATCCTGATGCCGGCGCGCCGCAGTGCCGGGCTGAGCTTCAGCAAGACGCCCGCGTACTGGCGGGTTGCCAGCGTCATTCCCCAGTCCCCCGCCGACGCGGCCGGAATCCAATTCGGCGACCTGGTGACCCGGATCAACGGGGAGCCGGTGGCCCGCTGGAACCTGACCCGCTACGAACAACTGGTGGCGACCGCCGATGATGTGGCGTTCACGCTCCTCTTCGGAACCACCGAGGTGGTGAAGACGGTGAAGGTGTTCGATCTGGTGCCGTAGAGGCGCCGCCGCCGCGGCTACGTCCGGCGCAGGAGGAAAGCGCCGCCGCCGTCATGGCGGTCGTTCCACGGATAGCTCGAGACGGATTGCTCGAGCGTGAACGCCGCGCCGGCCCGGGTGCCGAGAAATTCGCGCACGACGTGTTCGTTTTCCTCGGTGTCGATGCTGCACGTCGAGTAGACGAGGCGACCGCGGGGTCCGACGAACCTGGCCGCCGCGGACAGCATCGCGAGCTGCTGCCGCGGGTGTTTTTTGAAATCTCCGGCCTGCAGCCGCCACTTCACATCCACCCGATGCCGCATCACGCCGGTGTTGGAGCAGGGCACGTCGATCAGCACGCCGTCGTAGGTGGACGAAAGCTTGTGCTGACGCAGGATGCCGGCGAGGTCCTGCAACACGTCGGCTTGCACGAGCGCGGGCTCCACGGCACCGGTCCGCGAGAGGTTATCGCGCAGCCGGTCAATTCGTCCGGTTGGCAGATCCACCGCCACGAGCCGCCCCCGTTGCATCGTGTCCGCGATCAAAAGCGCCTTGCCGCCGGGAGCCGCACAGAGATCGAGCAGCGTCTCATCCGGCCGGGGCGACAGGAGCTTCACCGGGATGCGGGTCGCCGGGTCCTGGAGATAGAGCTTTCCTTGTTTCAACAGCGGCTCGACATCGGACCAGCGACCCGGCGGAAGAACGTAGAACCCCTCCCATTGGGTCGGCTGAAGAAATTCCGGCACCGGCTCACCGGGGACGCGCCAGCGCGCGTGCACGGACGCCGGCTGCTGGTTCCACTCCAACAGCGCCCTGGTCGCCGCGGGTCCAAACTGCGCCTGCCAGCTCCGGACCAGCCAGGCCGGATGCGAGAAATACTCCCCGAGTTCCTCCGCCGAAGCATCGGGTGCCGGAGCGGGCCCGTGAAACGCCGCGCTCAGCTTGCGGACCACGGCATTGATCAGCCGCGCCTCCGCGGGGCTCGCCAGGGTCTTGGCCTGACCGACCGCATGATGAACGATCTTGGCCGTGCGGCCCGTGTCCGCCGGGTCTGCCGCGGCCTCGATCAGCTCGAACGCGGCCACCGCCAGGATGGCGCGAGTGACCGTTCGCGGCGGTCGCGGCACGAGCCGCCCGATCGCGGCGTCGATCCGACCATGGTGCCGCACGACGCCGAGCACCAGATGCTGACAGCGCGAACGTTCCGAACCGGTTGCGCCAGCCGGCAAAGTCTCGAGCAGTGCGTCAACACGTTCCCGGCGCTCTAGCCACCGTCCCGTCAAGTGGACAGCCGTCGGCCAGGCCGACAGCATGGATGCGGGTGCTGCGCTCATGTGCAGGATCCGTCGACTGTAAGCCACGGATTCCCATGGATTTTGACACTCGGTTTGACAAGGCTCGTCATTGTCGGCTCAACTTTCCCGTTCAGGCCCTCACTTACGCAATAATGAATTCCGAAGCTGTTTCTGCACTCCTCGCCAAATCACCGTCGCTGAAGCCGGCCAAAGCCAAACTCGAGGCGATGGAGCCGGGTGCGTACGTGGTCCACCGCAGCTGGGGATTCGGACAGATCAAGACCTACGACGAGGCGTCGCACAAGCTGCTCATCGATTTCAAGGACAAGAAGAACCATCCGATGGACCCGGCATTCTGCATCAACACGATGGAGGTCCTGCCGGAAAAACACCTCCTGGTGCGGAAGGAGACGGAGCCCAAAAAGATCTCCGAGCTGGTGGCGGAGAACCCGGCGCAACTGGTGGTGGAGGCATTGCAGGCGTACCCGAACAACGCCGCGACCGGCATCGAGCTCGAGATCACGCTCGCCCAGGTCATCGGGGAGGAAAAATTCAAGAAGTGGTGGTCCGGCGCGAAGAAGGCGCTCGCCAAGGATCCGCGCGTCGCCGTGCCGGAAAAGAAAACCGAGTGCTACGTGCTGCGCGAGACGCCGGTGTCCGCCGAGGATGAGATTCTCGAACAGTTCAACGGCACCCGCTCGGCGCGGCGCCGCATCCAGCTCGCGGAGGAACTGCTCAGTACCGGCAAGAAGGACCTGCACCCGGAACATCTGCAGAACGTGCTCAAGGCGGTGGCGGAAGCCGTGAAGGACTCGAACCAGCTCACGCCTTCCGAGCGCCTCTATGGTGCCGCGGTGCGCGATGATCTGGCAAAGGCGATCGGCGCGGAAAACTCATTCACGCCCACGCAATCCGAGCTCGTGTCCAGCGCGCGCGAACTGCCGACGATGGCCGAGAGCATCCCGGTGCATTTCCAGTCGCGCTTTCTCGAGTTGATCCAGGAGACGCACCCGATCGAGGCGCGCGACATCCTGTTCAACCTCCTGAAGACGTCGCAGGGCAAGTTCACGACCGAGGTCATCAATTTCCTCGTCGAGCACGGTCATGCGGACGAACTCGCCGCCACGCTGAAGCGCTGGCAGACCGAGCAGAACCTGCGCGCGCCGGTGCTGCTCTGGATCGTCAAGAACCGGCACTCGAAAAAGTTCGCCAAGCTGCTCAACGACCTCATCACGCCGCGGCTGCTGGGCGCCATCTTCTTCGCGATCGACTACGAGGCGTTGCAGGCGGCCAGCGCCCGCCGCATCCCGCTGGCGGACATCCTCAGCGAGGATCAGGACCTCATTCCCGATCTGCTCTCGACCGCCGATCCGGAGACCGCGCGCGACCTCGCGAACACGCTCATGCTGAACCAGGGCTTCGAGGAACTGACGAAGAAGTCGCTCCTCGCCCGCTTCATCAAGATCTTCCCCAAGATCCAGTCGCTCGTCGCCGCCGATGCCGAAACGAAGGAGGAGCAGCTGCTCGTCTCCCGCGCGAGCTACGACCGCAAGCGCGAGGAGTACGATACGATCGTCGCCAAGAAG
>DASZYH010000343.1:0-7053 GCA_035545515.1 Opitutaceae bacterium | reverse complement strand
GCAAAGGTCCACACCAGCAGCAGGACCCAGGTCGGGATCAGCATGATGGCGCGGTCGTACTTGTGGGTCGCGAGGTAGACGATGACGCCGAACCCCAGGACGGCAGTCAGGCCAATCGAGAAACGCGCGATGCCCGAGGCGACAGATGGCTCGACCGCGGCGACGCCAAGAAGCACGAACAGGGCGATGAGCCAGCCGGCGGTGACGTGGCTGTAGCGCACATGCCAGCGGTTGAGATTGAGGTAAGTGAACGTGAAGATCAGGAGGGAGGCGGCCAGGAACACCTCCGCGCCGGCGCGCCACGACTGGTCGGAGCCAGGCGCAATGCTGAGCACGCGGTTCCAGAAGCCGAAATCGACGCAAAGGTAGACGAGAACGGCCCAGGCGAGGGCGGCCGTGGCCGGGAACATCGCCGTGCCGCGCACGACGAACACGATCGTCATGAATAGCGCGAGCAGTCCCGAGATGCCGAGCACGATGCCGCGATAGAGCGTGTAGCTGTTGACGGAGTCCTTGTAGGCGTCGGCGTCCCACAGGTAGAGCTGCGGCAGCTCCGGCGTGCGCAGCTCCGCGACGAAAGTCACGACCGCGCCGGGGTCGAGCGTGATGCGAAAGACGTCGGCTTCCTGACTCTCCTGCCTCTCGGGAGCGAATCCCTGGCTCGGCGTGATGTTGGCGATGCGCGACGCACCGAGGTCAGGCCAGAACAGGCCAGAGCCGGAAAGGCGGAAGTGCGGCGCGACCAGCAGGCGGTCGATCTGCTCATCGCCGTTGTTGACGAGCGCGAACACCGCCCAGTCAGACGAGCCGCCGTTCGCCTCGCGGGCGTGCACCTCGATACGGCGGACGATGCCGTCCTGTCCCGGCGCCGTGGAGACCTGGATGCGATCGTCAGACGAGCGCGACAGTTGCACCGCCGGCGTCAGGTCGAGCGTCTTGCCGTCGAGCGGGACGGACGCAGCCTCAATGGCGCGGGCCGGAAGACTCGCGACGAGACAGACCAGCACTGACACCAACAGAACCGCAACGCGACGCGCGAGCGACAACCGAACCTCCGGCCGTTCGGGACGATTCGAAACTGTACACCGTGGAGCGGCCAGGCGCGACAAGCCCCGCCGATTCATCCGAGAACCTACGGGGAACGTCAGGTGCGCGGATCGTCGCGCACAAGGCCATAAAGCAAGTGATCCTGCCAGCGCCCGTCGATGCAGAGGTATTTGCGTGCGTAGCCCTCGCGCTGGAATCCGACCTTTTCGAGGAGGCGGATGGAGGCGGCGTTGTGGGGCAGGCAGGCCGCCTCGACGCGATTCAAATGCAGCGTGTCGAAGGCGAATGCCACGACTGCGCGCACGGCCGAGGTCATGAAGCCTTTGCCGGCGTATGGCTTGCCCATCCAGTAGCCCAGCGTCACCGTCTGCGCGACGCCCCGCTGGATCTGGCCCATGGTCAGGCCACCGAGCAGTGTCTCGCCGTCCGCCGAGAAGACGAAGAACGGGTAGCCGCTGCCATTGCGGATCTCGCGCTGGTAGCGACGCAGGCGCCGGCGGAACGCCAGCTTGGTGAGGTCGTCGGCAGGCCATACCGGTTCCCACGGCGCCAGGAACGACCGGCTCTCCTCGCGCAGGCGCGCCCACTGCGAATAGTCGGCGAGGATCGGTGTGCGCAGCACAACGCGGTCGCCGCGCAGCGTCGGGAAGCTCGCGTTGGGCGTTATGGAGCGCAGGAAGGCCATCGCTACGCCTCGATCGCCATGCGCGGTTCGCTCGGCGCGCCCAGACGCCGGCTGATCTGTTCGTGGCTCATCATGCCGTCGAGGCCACCGACGGCGGCGACGGTGGGAAAGCCCTGCGTGAAGACGGCTTCTGCAAGCCCGCGGACGTCATCGACGGTAATCGCGTTGACGCGCGCGACCAGTTCGGCGCTCGGGATATGCCGCCCGAAGAGAAGAATCTGGCGCGCGAGCTGCCCGGCGCGCGCGGCCGGGCTCTCGAGCGTCATCAGCAGGCCGGCGCGAAGCTGGGCGCGCGCGCGATCGAGCTCGCGCTCGCTGATGTCATGCGCCGCGCGCTCGAGTTCGCCGAGCAGCACCGGCATCAGCTCGGCGACGTCTTCCGGCCCGGTCGCCGCATGCACGCCGAACATGCCGGTGTCGGCGAATCCCCAGTGAAAGGCGTACACGGAATAGCAGAGGCCGCGCTTTTCCCGCACTTCCTGGAACAGGCGTGACGACATCCCGCCACCCATGATCGAGGCCAGCATCTGGGCCGTGTAATAGGAATCCGCCGTATAGGGACGCCCCTCGAAACCGACCATCACCTGCGTTTCCTGCAGATGGTCGCGCGCTTCGCGCGCATCGCCGCCGCGATACTTGGCAGGCGACGGCTTTGCGCCCAGCGTCGGCGACAGACGGCGGAGCTTCTCGGTCGCCAACGCGGTGAGCGCGTCGTGGTCGACGGCGCCCGCCGCAGCAAGCACCATCGATGGGCCGCGGTAATGACGCGCGAGATAATCGCCCAGCATGGAGGGCGCGGTGTGCTCGACCGTCTCTGGCGTACCGAGGATCGTGCGGCCGATCGGCTGGCCGGGATAGGCTGCTTCGGTGAACAGGTCGTAGACGCGATCATCAGGGGCATCCTGTGCGGCGCCGATCTCCTGAACGATGACGTGCTGCTCGCGCTCCAGCTCGGCCGGATCGAAAACCGAATTGAGCAGGATGTCGGAGAGGATGTCGACGGCGAGCGGCACGTCGTCCTTGAGCACGCGCGCGTAGTACGACGTGGTCTCGACGCTGGTGGCGGCGTTCACTTCGCCCCCGACCGCCTCGATCTGTTCCGCAATATCGATCGCGGACCGTGTCCTTGTGCCCTTGAAGGCCATGTGTTCGAGGACGTGCGACAGGCCATGCTCGTCGTCGCGCTCGGACCGGGAGCCTGCCGCTACCCAGACGCCAAGCGCCGCACTCTCCAGGTGCTCCATCGGATGGCTGATGACCGTCAGCCCGGAAGGCAAACGCGACTGGCGAATGGTCATCGGCTCAGGCTTTCTCGGCGTGGGCGCGGGTTTTCGCCCGGATGTATTCTTCGACGGCCCGCATGTCGTTCGCAAGAGTAGCGTAGCTCTCGCGCTTCGTCAGGATGCTGGCAAACCCTTGCGGCAGTTGAGGTTCGACTCCCGCGGCAGCCTTTACAGCCGCCGCGAATTTCGCCGGGTGCGCCGTGGAGAGTGCAACCATGGGTAGGCCGGGCCGGGCAAGGCGGCCGGCTACCGCAATCCCGACGGCAGTGTGAGGATCGGGCAGGAATCCCGTCTCCCGGTAGGTTTTCCCAATAGTCGCGGCGACCTCGGCCTCGTCGGCCCGGCCCGCCTGGAAATCCCGCCGGATGGCGGAGAGAGCGGGCTCGCCGATGGTGAAGACGCCGCGCGACTGAAGCTCGCCCATCATGGTCCGGACGGCAGCGGCGTCGCGGTTGCTGGCTTCCCATAGCAGGCGCTCGAAATTGGACGAGACCTGAATGTCCATCGAGGGGGAGGTGGTCGGCATAACCCCTTGCACGTCGTAACGTCCGTTCGCCAGCGCGCGCGCCAGGATGTCGTTGACGTTGGTCGCGATGACGAGCCGCTCGATCGGCAACCCCATGCGCTTCGCCGCATAGCCCGCGAAGATGTCGCCAAAGTTCCCTGTCGGCACTGCGAATGAAACCGGGCGATCCGGGCTGCCCAGCTCAGCCGCGGCGGTGAAATAGTAGACGATCTGCCCGATGATGCGCGCCCAGTTGATCGAGTTGACGCCGGAGAGAGCGAACTCGTGACGAAACCCCGCTTTGCCGAACAACTGCTTCACGATTGCCTGGCAATCGTCGAACGTGCCTTCGATGGCGACAGGGTGGACGTTGGCCGCGCCGGTCGTCGTCATCTGGCGCTGCTGGAAGGGCGACACGCGCCCCTTTGGAAACAGGATGAAGACGTCGACGTTTTGCCGGCCGCCGAATGCTTCGATAGCGGCAGCCCCGGTGTCGCCCGAGGTCGCCCCGACGATGGTCGTATGTTCGCCGTTCTCAGCGAGCGCGTAGTCCATCATCCGCGCGAGGAGCTGCATCGCCACGTCCTTGAAGGCGAGCGTCGGCCCGTGGAAAAGCTCCAGCACGTACAGGTCCGGATAGAGCTGCCGCAGCGGCGCGACACGCGGATCGTCGAAGGTGGCATAGGCCTCGACACACATTGCCCTCAGATGCTCGGGCGGAATGTCGCCATCCACAAAACGGCGGACGATTTCGAAGGCCACGTCGGCATACCGACGTCCACGGAAACCGGCGATCTCCCTGGGCGAAACGCTGGGCCACGATACCGGGACGTAGAGTCCGCCGTCGCTCGCCAGTCCGGCCATGAGGACGCCGCGAAAGCCAAGGCTCGGCGCCTCGCCGCGTGTGCTGATATATTCCATATGACGTAGTTCCACGGCGGGCCGGACAGGCCCCGGACGGTGCCGTCCGGACCCTAGCCACCGCCTCCCGGCGAAAGCAAGCATAACGCCTATCCCCAGGTCGACGCCGTGCCCGGTGCCAATCTCCGGTGGCCGCTGCTATAGAAAAGCCCCGATTTTGGCAGGGTATTCCCGCATGAGGCTGGCTTCCGCAACCTTTCCCATGGCGCTTGTGCTGCTGGCGGCACTGGCCGGTTGCAATTCGACCTCCGGCTCCGGCCCGGGGCCCGGCGCCGGCGTGGCAACCACGACGGCGCCGTCGCCGATGGCGAACGTGATCAGCGGCGGCAACGCGCCCACCATTGTGCAGGCGCCGGCCGGCACCACCGTTTACGCGGGTATCGCCGTCCAGAATCTGGGTTACTGCCCGCCGGTCCAGATTCGCGCCGGGACCGAGGCGCTTGTCATCTATGACAAGGGCCATGACGGCGACCCCAACTCAATCCGCTACCAGGCGTCGATCAGCAAGACGGCGCGCGAGTGCCACACCGCGGGCTCGAGCATGATGATCAAGGTCGGCGTCGCGGGACGCCTGGTTGCCGGACCGAAAGGGACCGCCGGCAATTTCGCGGTTCCCGTGCGCGTGGCCGTGGTCGCCCAGCATGACAACAAGGTCTTCTTCTCGCAGGTCATGAAGCAGCCGGTGGCGCTGAGCGCGCCCGACTATGGATCTGATTTCTCGGCGGTGATGGACAACATCGCCTTCGACATCACGCCCGACGACCACGACCTGATCATCTACGTGGGCTTCGATGGCGGAGCGCCGAAACAGCCGCCGGCGCCGTCGGGCTAGCCCTGGCTGGACGGATAGGGCCGCGCGCCTAGGTAAAGGGCGTCGCGCCAACATCTGACTTCCAGGGGAAACATGAAACTTTACAACGCGGGCGGTTCGCCCAACGCGCTGCGCACGCGCGCGGTGCTGTATGAGCTGGGTATCGAGTTCGAGCGCATCGACGTCGACCTGCGCGGTGGCGCCAACCGCACGCCGGAATATCTGAAGCTCAATCCCAATGCCAAAGTCCCGGTGCTGGTCGACGGCGATGTCGTGATCTGGGAATCGCGTGCCATCAATGCCTATCTCGCCGCCAAATATCCGGCGAAGAATCTCTATCCCGCCGATCTGCCTACCCGGGCCGTCATCGACCAGTGGTCGTACTGGCAGGCCATCCATCTCGGCCCGGCGATGCAGCGGGTAGCCTTCGAGCGGGTGCATAAAAAGGCATTCGGACGCGGCGAGCCCGACGAAGCGGTGATCGCGGCCGAGATGAAGAATGTCGACCAGTTCCTCGATGTGTTCGAGGTTGGCCTTTCCGACGGCCGCGAGTGGATCGCCGGCAGTCTGAGCATTGCCGATTTTGCGCTTGCCACGACCTTCGTGCACCGCGTGGCCGCCAACCTCCCGGTCCCCAGCCGGCCGAAGGTTGCGGCCTGGATCGAACGCATGGAGAAGCGCCCGTCCTGGCAGCACGCGGTAGCGGATATGGCACCGAAACCGAAGGCCACCGCTGCAGCCTGATTGACTCACACCGCGCCGTACCTACAGTAATCCTTGCCGGGATGGAGTCGCGTCCCGGCAAGGCCGCAGGTGCGGCCTGCCACGACCGCCGGGAGAGACCGGGCCCCAATTCACGTGAGGGGCCCGGCGCCGAAGGAGCAACCGCCCCGGAAACTCTCAGGCAAAAGGACCGGACGGTCGGCGACACTCTGGAAAGCGGCGGGCTTCGTGTCCGCCCACCGAAGGAGTAACCGCGGGGCTCTCTGCTGTTCGGCAGAGTGCTCAGGAAGCGTTGCCAGGAAAAGTGTGAAGCACTTTTCCGTCCGGCAGAGCGGCCGACCGGAGCGTTGCCAGGAAAAGTGTGAAGCACTTTTCCGTCCGGCAGAGCGACCGGAAATAGCGGGAAATCTCTCAGGTCCGTGGACAGATGGGGCGCGGGCGGACGTTTTGTCCGCGCGCGAACCTGTTTGTGTGAGGACCGGCATTGACCGAAACCGCCGCCGACACGCCGTTGCGCGAGACTCTTCTTGCGCCGATCCATCGCGCGCTGGGCGCGCGCATGGTGCCATTTGCCGGCTATTCGATGCCGGTTCAGTACCCGACCGGGATCATCGCCGAGCACAAGTGGACCCGCGAGCACGCCGGGCTATTCGATGTTTCCCACATGGGGCCGTCGCTGCTCATGCTGGCCGATCGCTCCGGTGACGCCGACCGCGACCACGCCGCCGTCTCGGCATTGATCGAGCCGCTGATCACTGCCGACGTGCGCGGCCTGAAGTTGGGACAGGTGCGCTACACGCTGCTGCTTAACGATAAGGGCGGCATCCGCGACGACCTGATGGTGGCGCGCCCGCGCGATCCGAAATGGAGCGGCACGCTCTATGTCGTCGTCAACGCGGGCACCAAGAACGCCGACTTCGCGGCGATCAGCGCCGCTGCTGGCGACCGCGCCAAGCTCCACCGCGCCGACGACAATGCGCTGATCGCGCTGCAGGGCCCGGAAGCGGCGGTGGTGATGCGCGATTTCGTGCCGGCCGCGGCCGACCTCGGCTTCATGACGGTCGGCTCGTTTCGGCAC
>DASZYH010000342.1:0-64311 GCA_035545515.1 Opitutaceae bacterium | reverse complement strand
TCTCATCGTCGCCGATACCTATAACCATATTATCCGGCAAATCACACCGGCCGGTATCGTCACGACGATTGCGGGCGGGCCCGGGTCACCCGGGAGCATTGATGGTGCCGGCCCGAGCGCCCGATTCCGATATCCCTACGGTGTGGCGGTCGACGGCAGCGGCAATATCTACGTGGCCGACGAGACCAATCACACGATCCGCAAGATCACGCCCACTGGAGTGGTCGGCACCTTGGCGGGTCTGGCTCTGACCCCAGGAAGTGACGACGGCGCCGGATCACTGGCCCGGTTCAGGGCTCCCAGCTCTCTGGTGATCGATTCCGCCGGCAACCTGATCGTTTCGGACTCGGGCAACAACACTCTCCGCAAAGTGACGCCCGATGGGGCGGTCACCACCATTGCGGGACTCGCTGGTGCTGCAGGATCGGCCGATGGACCGGCGTTGCAGGCGCGTTTCAACAGCCCTTGGGGGTTGGCGATCGACAAAGCAGGAAATTTGTACGTTGCCGATTCCGGCAATGATGCAATCCGAAAGATTACGCCAGGCGGCGTGGTAACGACGTTAGCCGGGCTGGCCGGAGTTGCGGGATCAACTGACGGAACCGGTGGGGCCGCCCGTTTCTATGGTCCCGCCGGCGTGGCCGTCGATCCAGACGGCGATATCCTGGTCGCCGATAGTGGAAATCTGGCAATTCGACGCGTCACGCCATCAGGAGTCGTGACCACCGTTGGTGGTAATTTTCACATTCAGTCTGCCGACGGCATCGGTTCTGACGCGCAGTTCTGGTATCCATCCGCCATTGTCACCGACTCGGTCGGCAATGTCTACGTCGCCGACACCTATAACCACACTATCCGCAAGGGAGGCCTGACGGGGGTGGCGGTTCCAACGAGCCGGCTTTTCAACCTGTCGGTGCGTGCCAACCTGCTGGCATCCGACGCCACGGCCGATCACCGGCTGATCGTCGGATTTTTCGTGAGCGGCGGGACGAAGCCAATCCTCGTTCGCGCCGTGGGGCCCGGCCTCGCGCCTTACGTCGGAGGGAGTCCGGTTGCGGGCGACCCGCGGATTGAAATCTACAACCAGGCGACGGTGACGCTCGAAGGCTCGAACGACGATTGGGGCGGTGGCCAAGACCTGCGTGATGCGTTCAACAGCGTCGGCGCGTTTCCGCTCGATCCCAACAGCAGGGATGCCGCGAGTCTGCTGACCATCTCGGGGCTTCATTCCGTCCACGTGCTGACGCCGTCGGCCGGCATCGGACTGGTGGAGGCCTATGACACGGGCAGCGGCACGGCCACGCGCTTAACCAATATTTCCGCGCGTTACACCGTCAGCCCGGGAACGGGGGCGTTGATCGCTGGTTTCGTCATCACGGGCACCAATCAGAAGACAGTGTTGATTCGCGGCGTCGGACCAACGTTGTCCGGATATGGCGTCACGGATGCGCTGTTGGATCCGCGTCTCGACGTCTACAACGACAAGCAGCAACCAATCGCCGGCAACGACAACTGGGATCCAAGCCTCAGTTCTTCCTTCACCCAAGTGGGCGCTTTCCCATTCGTCTCTGGCAGCAAGGATGCGGCGTTGCTGATCAGCCTGCCGCCCGGGCTGTACACCGCCCAGCTCTCCGAAAACGGCAGCGACACCGGCGAGGGGTTGATCGAGATCTACGACGTGGGAAACTAACCGGGCGTGCGGGTCACGCCTGATCCCAGCCGCCTGGGTTCCGGCAGCATCTGGGGGTCGGTCGTGGGGCCGAGGCACCGAGGCCCGGCCGCTGTCCACGACAGGACGTCGATGCACATTCGCCGGACGCTGCGATCGGCATCCCAGGCGTGATAGACGAGGAATTCCGTGCGTCCATCCGGCGCCACGATGTACGAATTGTGCCCCGGACCAAGGACGTCGGGCAGGCGTCGCCGCAGGACCGCCGGCCCCGATTCCGCACCGTGCCGCCAAGGTCCGAGCGGATGGTCGGCGACCGCGTAGCCGATCCCATAATCCTCGGTCTGCCAATTGCCACCCGAGTAGAAGCAATAGTACCGGCCGTCATGCGGAACGACGCACGGCCCTTCCACCGTGTGCCACGCCGGCCAATGTTCGCCATACAGCAGCCGGTCGCGCTCGTAGATCTGCCAGTCGGCGTTGGCCCGCACGACAACCCGCGAGGGTCCCCGTGTCCGCAACAGACCGGTCTCCAGCGGAACGACCGCCAGTCCCGTCCCCGCGCGTTCATCAAAATAGTCGCGCGCGTAGAAAAGATAGCACCGGCCATCGGCGGGATCCCGAAAGGGATGCGCGTCGATCGTAAACTCCTCGCCGGGCAGCACGGCTCCGACGCATTCAAACGGTCCGACCGGATTATCCGCCCTGGCCACCTGCACCCGATGCATCTCGTCCCGTCCGGGAGGTGCGCTCGAGTAGAAGAGGAAGAATGAACCTCCCTGCTCGATCACTTCCGGCGCCCAAAACGAGTGTCCCGTCGAACCTGCCGCCGGGATCAGCGCGCCGCCGATTCGCTCCCACACGGCGAGGTTCCGGGAACGCAGGATCATGAAGGCCCGGATCGATCCGTCCGCCGCCGTCTCGAGGTAGTCCCCGGTGCCATAGGCAAAATACTCGGTCCCCACGCGCAACACGAACGGATCGGCAAAATAGCCCGGCCACACGGGATTGCAGTACGTCGTCGCCATGGCGACCGCCACAGACGCCTCCGCGCCGCAAAAGTTCATGGAACCGATTTGTCAGTGTTTGTCTGACGCCGCCCTTTTCGGCGGCACCCCCGAAAAGATCGGCGTAAGTGGCGCAGCCAAGGCGGTGAACGCAGCCCACCGCGCGCGGCTAGCGTTTATGCTGTTGCCCGCGGCTACGGTGCACCCTGGGGTCCGCGGCCCTATGCGATCCCTGTTGTCGTTCGTCGGGTCAGCACTCATCGCGGTGCATCGCCTGCGGCGCCGGCGTCACCGCCGCCGCGCCTGGCAGATGGCGTTCGTGGGCGCCGCGTTGACCGGCGCGATGATCACGGCCCGGGCCACGAGTGTCGCGCCGCCCACGTTTCCGCAGCTCGTCGCCGAGTCTGACGTGATTATCCGCGGCACGGTTGATGACGTCACGTCACGCTGGGTCGATGGTCCGCAGGGCCGCGTCATCAAAACCTTCGTCACGGTGACGGTAGACAAACGGTTGAAGGGTGATCCACCCAATCCGCTCCGTCTCGAGTTCCTCGGGGGCACCGTCGGCTCCGATTCGCTGAATGTCGCCGGAATGCCCCAGTTTACCGTCGGCCGGACCGAAATCCTCTTCATTCACGGCAACGGAGTGCAGTTCTGCCCGCTCGTTCGGATGATGCACGGCCGGTACCGGGTGCGAACCGACGCCACCACCCAGCGACGCTACGTCGCACGCGATGATCGCATGCCGGTCACCTCCACGTCCGACGTCGGGCGCCCCGAGGGCGCAACCGCCCGCCGCTCGGCGAGGACCGCCGCCGCGGCGCTGTCGCCCGAGGCGTTCGAGGCCGCGATTGCCAACGAAGTCACCCACCCGACTCGCTGAACCTGCCATGTGGTCACGTTTTCTTCCCGCCACCGTGCTGCTGCTCTTCGCCGCCCGGTCCTCCCCCGCCTACACCCTCACGGGATCGCACTGGTATTCCAGTCCGGTAACGATGCAGCTCGAACTCGGCGCGCCCGCCACCCCGCTTTCCGATGGCAGCAGTTCCTGGGATGCGTCAGCCGAGAACGCACTTGCCGTCTGGAACAACTATATCGGCGCGGTGCGATTCACGGCGGTGCCCGGCTCCAACGCCCCGATCGCCGAAGGCAACGGCGTGAACAACGTGTTTTTCAGCAACGACGTCTATGGGACGGCCTGGGGCACCGGCGTGCTGGCCGTCACCCTGACCTATACTTCGGGCGGATCGCGCACGAGCGAATGCGACGTGTTGTTCAACCGCACGCTTGCATGGGACTCCTATCGCGGACCGCTGCACTACGACAGCAGCGGCGCCGGCATTTATGATTTTCAGCGGGTCGCGATCCACGAGTTTGGACACGTTCTCGGACTCGATCATCCCGATCAGGCCGGCCAGTCGGTCGTCGCGATCATGAACAGCCGGATCAGCAACCTCGACACTGTCGCCGCGGACGACATCACCGGAGCCCAGTCGCTGTATGGTGCGAATGCGACGACTGCCCTGCCGCCCGCTCCGGTGATCACGACGCAACCCGTGAGCCAGACCGTGGCCGCCGGCGGCGCGGTCACCCTTTCCGTTGCGGTCGGGACCAGCGTCCCCGCCACGTACCAATGGTACAAGGACGGATCCTCCATCCCCGGCGCGACGGCCTCGACCCTGGTCGTGACCAATGTAACGTCAGCCGACACGGGACAGTATTACGTTGTGGTCGCCAATCCGGGCGGCTCCGTCACCTCGGCCGGCGCGAGACTGACGGTCATCGCCCGCCCGGCCGCTCCCATCGTGATCACCCCGCCCTCCGCTCAGACCGTGACCGACGGTGCGCCGGCGGTGCTTACCGTGGCGGCGACGGGCACGCCACCCGTGACGTTTCAATGGCAAAAGAACGGGATGAACATCGCCGGCGCGACGCAGGCAACGTTCACGCTTCCCGTCGCCACGCCGACCGATGCTGGAACCTACGCGGTCATCGTCACGAACGCCGCGGGGTCCGTGACCACGGTTCCCGTCCTGCTGACCGTCCTCTACAGCCAGTTGGTGAACCTGTCGACGCGCGGCGTCGTGCCATCCGGCGGCGCGCTCACCGCCGGGTTCGTTCTGCGCGGCTCGGGGCGGAAACCGGTGCTGGTCCGCGGGATCGGGCCGGCCCTGGGCAATTTCGGTGTCACTGACGCGCTGAGCGATCCGCAGCTCTCGGTCATCGCGCAGTCGTCGAACCAGACGCTCGCCGTGAACAGCGGGTGGACCCAGACGCCGAGCCTTTCCCCGGTCTTCCAGTCCGTCGGTGCCTTCCCACTTCCCATCGGGTCAACCGACGCCGCCTCGGACATCTCCCTCTCGCCGGGAGCGTACACGACACGGGTTACATCCAGCAGCACCGGGCCGGCCGGCGTGGCGCTGGCGGAACTGTACGACGGAGATGCCGCCAGTCCCGCGGCGCGATTGATCAACCTCTCGACCCTCGGCTTCACCGGCACAGGGGACAACACGCTCGTTGCCGGTTTCTCCATCCAGGGGAACGCACCCAAGCGGGTCCTGATCCGGGCCATCGGTCCCACCCTCGCCTCGTACGGGGTCTCCGGCTGGCTCGCGAATCCGCGGCTTGACGTGTATCCGCTTGGCCAGAGCGCGAGTCTCGCGGGCAACGACGACTGGGGAGGCACGCCGGAATTGACCGCCGCGTTCGCGACGGCAGGCGCGTTCGCCCTCCCCTCCGACAGTCGCGACGCCGCCGTCATCCTGACGCTCGCCCCCGGTGGATACACCGTGGTGGTGAGTGGCGTCGGCGGCGAGCAAGGCTATGCGCTCGTCGAGATCTATGATCTGGATCCATGATTGCGCCCGTCCGGTCTCCGCGGACCGCGAACCCGTGCCCGTGTTTCAGCCGCGAGCGCCGCGTCCATCAACGGCATAACAATTATCGTTGGCAGACGCCGCTGGCGACCGCACGCTAAACTCGTTCCGTGCCTGACCGCGCCGCCAAGCTCCAACGGCAGTTTGGACACACCGTGCGTGCCGAACGCAGGGTGAGACGGCTGACGCAGCAGCAACTCGCCTTCGAGGCCGCCCTGAGCCTGACGTACATCGGCGAGATTGAACGTGGTCAGCGCATGGTGTCGCTCGATACCCTGCAGCGGATTGCGGGCGCATTTCACATGACGGGCGCCGAGCTTCTGGCCCGGGCCCGCGTCTAGTACCCGCACGCGATCGCGGCACGCGGTCAGGCCGCCTGGGGTCCGCTCCGCCCCGACCTCCCTGGATGGCCCGGGCCCGCCACCCCGCCCTTTGGTACTTGTGACCCGGGACCGGTTGACTGTTACTTCCGGGCCGATGCCAAAACGTGCCGTTCTCCTCGTGAACCTGGGATCGCCCGATTCCACGTCCGTCGCCGACGTGCGCTGCTACCTGCGTGAGTTCCTGGGCGATGAACGTGTGCTCGACCTTCCGGCGCCGCTGCGGTGGCTGCTCCTCGAAGGTATCATCCTCCGCACGCGGCCGCGGAAGTCCGCGCACGCCTACGAGCAGATTTGGACGAAGGAGGGATCGCCGTTGATCGTCACATCGGAGAGCGTCCGGCGAAAACTCGCCGCCGCGCTCAACGGAGCCGTCCCGGTGTTTCTGGCGATGCGCTATGGACGTCCGTCGATCGCGACCGTGGTCGGCGAAATGGCCGCGCAGGGCGTCGACGAGGTTCTCCTCATCCCGCAATATCCGCACTACGCGATGTCCTCATGGGAAACCGTCGTCGCGAAGGTGTATGCCGAAGCCGGCCGCCTGGCGCCGCAGATGCGCGTCACGACGGTGCAGCCGTTTTACCGCGACCCCGACTATATCGAGGCGCTCCATGCCGTCGCCGCCCCTTACCTCGCACAACCGCACGATCACGTCCTCTTCAGCTATCACGGCATCCCGGCCCGCCATCTCCGGAAGGCGGACTCCTCGAAGGCGCACTGCCTGACGGTCGCAGACTGCTGCTCCACGTGCTCGCCCATTCACGCGACCTGCTACCGGGCGCAGGTTTTCGCCACCACGCGGGCACTGGCAGCGCGGGCCAATCTGAGCCCCGACCGGCACTCGGTTTCCTTCCAGTCCCGGCTCGCCGGCGAGCCGTGGCTCACCCCCTTCACCGACCACGAGCTGGCCCGGCTCGCCCGCGAGGGGAAGAAGCGCCTGCTCGTCCTCTGTCCGGCGTTCGTCGCCGATTGCCTGGAGACGATCGAGGAGATCAGCGTTGCCGGGCGGGCGACGTTCCTCGAGGCGGGCGGTGAATCATTTATCCAGATACCGTGCCTGAACGACCATCCGGCCTACATCGATTTTCTCGCCAAACGCGCGCAACCATGGCTGACTGACGCCCGCGTGTGAACGAACCTGCTTCAACGTCCACCGTCAGTTCATCCCATTCCCACTCCGCCACCGCCGGCTCAAATCCGGGCGCGGTATTGCTGCTGGACCCCAGAGGTCACATCACGGCCGTGAACGGCTCGGCCGCCCGGCTTTGGCGGATCGACGCCGGACTCGTCGGGCGGGCCTTCGCCTCGCTTTTCGCGTTCGAGGTGACATCGACCGATCCGGACTTCCTTGCGGCGCAGTGGGAGGTCCTCCTGACGAGCGGGCTGGACCATTCCACCACGCTGACAGTTCAACCACCGGACTCCAATCCGGTTGACGTGGCGGTTCGCATCGAGTCGGCCATCGGGATCGACGGGTATGTCGCCTTTGTCGTTCCGGCCGCACCGGCACCGGCAGCGCCGGTCATGCCGACCGCGGACGGGATTGCCCACGCCCTGCAGATTCTCGCCACCGAGGGATCCGCCGGTTTCTTCGATTTGAATCTTGCCGGCCGCACCTTCCATTTTTCGCCGGCGTGGAAGAAGCTCCTCGGCTACGCTCCTTCCGAGCTGCCCGATTCACTCGAGACCTGGCACGAGCGGATTCACCCCGACGATTCTGCCGCCGCCCCGGACAAGCTCTCGAAAAAGGCGAGCGCCTCGAATGCGGCGCGACCGTTCAATGTCGAGTTTCGGATGAAACACCGGCGCGGCCACTGGATTTGGATCCAGTGCGTCGGCGTCCAGCTGCTCGGCCCCGATGGCACGCTCCAACGCGTCGTGGGGCTGCACCTCGACATCACGGAACGAAAGGAGCTCGAGGAATCCGCCGTCGCCAATGACGCGCGTCTCCAGGACCTCAGCGGCAGCGGCCCGCTGGCGGCATTCGAACTGGACTTCGGCAACGACGAATATTGGTACTCGCCGGCGTGGGCTGCGCTGCTCGGACACGAGGAGGAGCAGCTGGCCGCCGATGCGGGCACGTTCGCGGCGGCGCTGCCGCCCGAGGAGGCGTCCGCTGGCGTCCAAGCATGGCTGCTCGCCCGGGCGGCGGGTCAGGCGACGTTTCTCGAACCCGTTCGGCTGCGCAACCGGGAAGGACGGCCGGTCCCGGTCCTCCTGGGCGTGCATCGGACCGTGACCCGAAAACGCGAGCTGCTTCGCGCCGTCGGATTTGCGGTGCCGCTTCCGGCGGAGGGCCTCGTCAGCGAAGGGGGCGCGCCGCCGCACCTGGTGGGGGACGCGTTTGACGCCCTGGCCGAGGCCGTGGTGATCGTTGATCCCCGCGGCAAGATCCTTTTCAGCAATGCGGCCGCGGCCCGGCTGCTGCGCGTCGCCCCGGAATCGATCCGTGGTCAGCAACTGGCGGACACCCTCCGGCTCGTCAACCGGCAGAGCGGACGGGCCGCCGACGATCCCGTGGATCGCGCGCTGTCGGCCGACCAGCCGCTGGGACTCATCGGCGACGACGCGCTGGCCGGCGCCGTCGAGGGCGACACCCGGACTCCGGTTGTCTGGACCGCCCGGGCCGTGTTCGGTGCCGACGGCAAGGCGCGCGGCGTGGTGATCGTTTTGCGCAATCCGGAGGAAATGACGCTGTCGCCCGAGGAACTCGTGAAGGCGAACCGCTTCGAGGCGCTCGGGTTGCTCGCGGGCGGCATCGCCCACGACTTCAACAATCTTCTCACGACCATTCTCGGCGGCGTCTCGCTGGCCAAGGACAACCGCGACTCCTCCGCGCTCGATGATGCCGAAAAGGCCTGCATGACCGCCAAGGGGCTGACGAAGCAGCTTCTCGCCTTCGCCAAGGGCGGCGCCGGAACCCAGATCGTCTGCGCGGCAAAAGACGTGCTGGCTGACTCGATCAAGATCGCCGCGGCGGCGTCCACCGCCGAGGTCGCGCTCGACGTTCCAGACGGCACGGAGCCGGTGCTCGTCGACCGCGCGCAAATGCTGCAGGTGTTCCAGAATCTGATCGTCAATGCGCTGCAGGCGATGCCACCCGCGCCCCATCGCGCGCGCCTCCAGATCCGGGCGGGAAATGTCACCCTCGCCGACGAACAGGTTCCGGGACTTGGCGCGGGCGACTACGTCGAGTTCGAGGTGCGTGACAACGGAACAGGGATCAAGCCGGAGCATGTCGAGAAGATCTTCGACCCGTTCTTCACCACGAAAAAGCACGGCACCGGACTCGGCCTGGCGACGGTGCTGTCGATCGTCCGGAAGCATGGCGGCCAGATCGGCCTCGACACCCAGTTGGGCGTCGGCACGGCATTCACCGTTTATCTGCCGAAGGCAAACAAGCCCGTCGAGGTGCAGGCCCGCCGCGCGGCATCGCTCCGCTTTGGCACCGGGCGGATCCTGTTCATGGACGACGATCCCAAAATTTCAGCGATCACCGCGAACATGCTGGAGAGTCTCGAATACAAGTACGACCTCGCGAAAAACGGGGAAGAGGCGATCACGCTCTACAAGCGGTACCTCAATATCGGCCGTCCTTACGACGCGGTGATCATGGATCTCACGGTCGTCGGCGGCATGGGTGGCGAGGAGTGTTTTGCCGAGTTGAGGAAACTCGACCCGGAGGTCCGCGCGATCGTGGCGAGCGGTTACGACAACGACGAGATGGCCCGTCAGTTCATCGACCGCGGATTCTGCGGATATCTGACGAAGCCGTACCGGGTGAACGACCTCGGCAAGGTGCTGAAAACCGTGCTGGGCTGAACTGCGCCGGCGCCGGCCGCCGGGCCGTGCTCGCGAGTGCCGAGCGGAATTCCGCCGGACCTTCCGTGGTCCGTTTCCGCGATATAAGCGTCGCTTCCCACGGCGATAACCGACGCCTCTTGCAGAGGCGCGCCGAGCCTGATTCCGGCCGCGCACCGCGGCGCCGTCCTCAACCAGAAGCGTTTGCGCCATGCGTCAGGGTGACGCAGACCCGGCGGCGGCAGCCTTGCCGTGCGGACAATCGCCACCACGGGGCAACGGATCACTCGAAGAAAGATTGAAGGTTCGAAAATCGTCCGCTTCATCGCGCCTCTTTTTTCCATGCTCACCAAACCGGTTCCTCTCTGGATCCAGGCGGGCGGTTTCACGCTTGCCGCGATGGGCGGGTGCATCAATGCGGTCGCGCTGCTGTGCGCCCACAGCCACGCCGTCTCCCACCTGTCCGGGACGGTGACGAACCTCGGCATGGAGATCGCCGCCCACGAGGGTGCGCTCACCCGGCAGGCGGCGCTCATCATCATCTTCTTCTTCCTCGGTTCGGTCCTGAGCGGAATCATCATCCGGCAGAGCACGCTCAAGGCCGGTCGCCGGTATGGCGCCACCCTGGTTTGCGAAGCGATCCTGCTCCTGATCACCACCTACCTGCTCGGCCATGACTCGGAGAGCGGATTGTACGTCGCGGCGATGGCGTGCGGTCTCCAGAATGGAATGGCCACCAGCTACAGCGGCGCGGTGATCCGCACGACGCACATGACCGGGATCGTCACCGATCTGGGGCTGGCGATCGGGTTGACGGCGCGAGGCCTGAAGGCCGACTGGCGGCGGATGCGCCTGTACCTTGTGCTGCTGATCGGGTTCGCCGCCGGAGCCCTGCTCGGCACCTACGGATTTCAGGAATTCGGCTGCGACGCCCTCCTCTTTCCCGCGACTCTCGCCGGAGTGACCGGCGTCGGCTACACGATCTGGCGGCACTTCTGGCCGATGACGGAAAAGCCGGTGTACGGGGTGCATCCGTTGCTGGAGCCGACCCGCCCGGCCAAACGAACGCGCTAATGAGAATCGTAATATAACCTGTCGGTAGGGAGAGGCGCCTCACCGCGGACGGTTCGCCCTGCCCTATGGATCTGTTCGTCAGTGTATTAGCTGAAGAGCAATAGACCGGTCCGGAGCGGAAGCCGGGATCCGCCGCTCCTGCGGGTGCCGATTGATGGCAACTACTGTTGTCATGCCAATTCTGGCCACCAGCGGATGACCCGTCCATCCTCCCGGGCCATGAGCCTGGGACCGCTGGTATTCAGCGCCGCACTCGGCCAGCTCGCCGCGATCCTGGCGAGCCGCCGGTGGCCGCGACTGTGGCTGGCGCTGACGATCGCCAGCGCCGCCGCCGCTCTCGGTGCCGCAGGCGCTGTGCTCGCAACGGGCGTCCCCTGGATTTGGAGCGAAGGTCCGCCCATCGGCGGCAGCGTGCCGCATTTGCGGCTCGACGGGCTGAGCGCCTTCTTCGTCGCGCTGCTCGCGATCATCGATGCCGCCGCCGCGGTGTACGCCCGCGAATACTGGGGCGACCGGCCCCACCCGCGATCGGCCGCCGCCGGCCGTTTCTGGTGGAGCATGCTCGTCCTGAGTCTCTCCATCGTCCTGACCGTCTCGAACGGCCTGCATTTCCTATTCGGTTGGGAGCTGTTCGCGGTCAGCGCCTATTTCCTCATCACCCTGGACCGGCGTCGCGCCGACGTGCGGGCCGCCGGCATCCTGTACCTCAACGCCTCGCACGCCGCCACCCTGAGCCTGTTCGCGTTCTTCGCGCTGCTCGCGGCGCGCACCGGCAGCTGGGAACTTGGCCCGATGCGCGACCGCACCGACCTCGCGCCGCTCTTCTGGCTGGCGCTGTTCGGATTCGGGCTCAAGGCCGGCGCATTCCCCCTGCACATCTGGCTGCCGTCGGCACACGCGAACGCTCCCTCTCACGTTTCGGCGATTCTGTCCGGGGTCACGATCAAGATTGGAATCTACGGCCTGATGCGATTCAGCGGCTGGCTGCCGGTTCCGACCGCTGCCGCCTGGACGATCGCGGCGCTCGGCGTCGTGAGCGCCGTGCTCGGCGTCGCCTTTGCGCTCGGACAGCACGACCTGAAACGGCTGCTCGCTTACCACAGTGTCGAGAATATCGGCATCATCCTGATCGGTTTCGGCTTTGCCCTGGTCGCGTCGAAGCATGGGCCGACGGCGGCGGCGTGGGGGCGCCTGGCGATGGCCGGTGCGTTGCTGCACGTGTGGAACCACGGGCTGTTCAAGTCGCTGCTGTTCCTCGGCGCCGGTTCGGTGCTGCATGCGACCGGCACGCGGGAGATGAGCCGGCTGGGCGGGCTGTGGCGGGCCATGCCCTGGACGACCACGCTTTTTGCCCTCGGCGCCATCGCCATCTCGGGACTGCCGCCGCTGAATGGATTCGTCAGCGAATGGCTGGTTTACCTCGGCCTGTTCAACGCGGCGGTCGCACCGGTGCCCGGCGTCTGGACGATCGTCCCCGCCGTGATCCTCCTCGGGATCACGGGCGCGCTTGCTCTGGCGTGCTTCGTCAAGGTGTGTGGGGTCGTTTTTCTCGGCGCACCGCGGTCGGCCGCCGTCCTCCGCGCCCGCGAAGTCGGTCCGCTCATGCTCGGCCCGATGGTGTTGATTGCGGCAATCTGCGTCGCGATCGGCCTCGCACCGGCCCTGTTCTGGCCGGCACTCGACCGGGCCATCGCCAGCTGGCAGGTGGCGTGGCCCGCCGGTCCGCGGGCGGAGTCGCTCGTAACGCTCGGTTGGGCGCAGGCGGGCATCGCCGGGCTGGGCCTGCTGGCGGCGTGGTCGCTCCTCCGCCGCGTCCGCCCGATCGCGACCCCGGCCCCCACCTGGGACTGCGGCTACGCCGAGCCCACTGCTCGGATGCAGTACACGGCCGGATCTTTCGCCGCCACCATCGTCGACTGGTTCGGCTGGATCCTGCGCCCGCGGCGTCACGCAGTGACGCCCGAGACGGTATTTCCGCAGCAAGCCACGTTCGAGCAACACACGCCCGAGACCGTCCTGGATCACATCATCGTACCGGCTGGAACGATCCTCTTGCGCGTGGCGGGACTCGCGCGCCGGCTGCAACATGGTCGGCTGCAGGCGTATATATTATATCTCCTGCTGGGCACCGCCGCGCTCGCCGGTTTGGTAATGCTCGGAGGTCCGCAATGAATGCGCAGACGATCGCCCGCCGTGGCTTAACATTTCCCACGTGTATTCCAGACCACCCTTTTCCCGGCGCCAGCCTGCGCAGACCAGCTCCCGCGAGTCCGCGCCCGCGCCATCCCCCGCCGTGCCGGCACCGGCTCTCCTCACGATGTACCTGAACCTTGTTCAGATCGCGGAATCGTTCGGGGTATCGGAATCCGTCATCGAAGACTGGATCCGATCCGAAGGGTTGCCGCATGTCCCGGAACGCGGCCGGCTTCTGTTCGATCGGGCACAGGTGGCAACCTGGGCCGCGACGCGCGGTTTGGCCGCGCACGCCGGTTTCCTCGCACCCGTTGATCCCGCGCTGACGACAGCCTGGCGGCTGGAGCCCCTCCTTCGCCGCGGCGGGATCTGGCGGAACGTCCCCGCCGAGGCGGTGATCGCCACCTTCTCCCGGATTGTCGAGGCTCTGCCCGGGACGGCGCCCGCCGTGCGCCAACTCGTCAGCCAGCGGATCCGTTCGGCGAACGGAATCACGATCGCGCCCATCGGCGGAGGATTCGCGCTCCCGCATCCCAGCGCACGCATCGCACTTGGCCGGGATTCGGGAATCCTCGCGTTGTTGCTGCTGCGGGACCCGCTGTCACTCGCGGAACCGCCACCCGACGACATCCCGGTCACACGTCTGTTCTTTTTCGTGGCTCCGTCGCCCCGTGCGCATCTTGACCTGCTGGGGCGGCTGAGCCGGCTGCTGTCGCGCGGCCGGCTGCGCGAGCTCGTGGCCAGCGGCGGCACGGATGAAGAAATCCTGCGCACCGTCGCCGTCGCGGACGGCGCGACGGTCACACCGGGATCGGAGGCCGCGAGCTGATGCCCGGCTGGTTGACAGGCACGGCCGCGATCGCGCTCGCGGCGGGAACGCTGTTGGGACTTCGCACGCCCCGGATCTGGCTGGCGGCCACGTTGCTCGCCGCGACGGCCCTGCTGGCGGCTGCCATCGGGGAGTTGCGCACCGGCGTGCCTTGGGATTGGCACAGCCGGTTCCTGGTCGCGGGTCAGCAGGTTCACTGGCGGATGGATGCCATCAGCGCCGTCTTCATTGCCGTGCTCGCTTTTGTGGGCGGACTCGGGGCGGTATACTCCCGCGGCTACTGGGACGACCGGCATCATCCGCGCTCCGCTCCCCGCAGCCGGGTGTGGTGGAGTGCGATGCTCCTGAGCATGCTCGTCGTCCTGCTGTCGGCCAACGGCCTTCATTTCCTGATCGCATGGGAGCTGTTCGCCCTCTGTAGCTACTTCCTGATCACGCTCGAACGCCGGGACACCGAGGTGCGCGCGGCGGGGTGGCTGTATCTGGCGGCCTCGCATGCCGGCACCCTCTGCCTGTTCGCGTTCTTCAGTGCGCTGGCGGCGCGCACCGGAACGTGGGAACTGGGCCCGGTGCGCGACCACCCCGAACTCGCGCCGCTGTTCTGGATCGCGCTGGCGGGATTCGGCGTCAAAGCCGGCCTGTTTCCGCTGCACATCTGGCTGCCGTCGGCACACGCGAATGCGCCGAGCCATGTCTCGGCGCTCATGTCCGGCGTGGCGATCAAGCTGGGCCTTTACGGCATCATCCGGTTTGGCGGGTGGCTGCCGCTGCCGCCCGCGGCCGGGTGGGTCGTGATGGCGGTGGGCGCCGTGACCGGGCTGCTCGGAATCGCCTTCGCGCTCGCGCAGGACGATTTCAAACGTCTGCTCGCCTATTCGTCGGTGGAGAACATCGGCATCATCCTGGTCGGGGTCGGCGGAGGACTGCTCGGGGTCACGCACGGCGACACGGCCTGGGGCCGGCTCGCGATGGCGGGCGCGCTGTTGCACCTCTGGAATCACGCCGTCTTCAAATCCCTGCTGTTCTTCGGAGCGGGATCCGTCCTGCACGCCACCGGGACACGCGAGATGAGTCGTCTCGGCGGGCTCTGGCGGGCGATGCCTTGGACCGCCATCCTGTTTGCCACCGGCGCCGTCGCGGTCGCGGCCCTGCCACCGTTGAACGGCTTCGTGAGCGAGTGGCTGGTCTACCTCGGGCTGTTCGGCGCCGTGACCAGCCACCACTCCGCCGCGGTGGTCGCCATGCCCGCCATCATCGTTTTGGGCACGACCGGCGCGCTCGCGTTGGCCGCGTTTGTCAAGGCATCCGCCATGATCTTTCTCGGCGGCCCTCGGACGGCTCTCGCCCGGAGCGTCCACGAATCCGGGCGCTGGATGCTGGGACCGATGCTGGTCGGTGCCGTGGCCTGTCTCGCGCTCGGTCTGGTCCCGCTGGTTTTCTGGCCGGGTATCTCGACCGCCGTCGGTGCGTGGAATTCCGGCTGGGCGGCGGAGCCCGCAGCGAACCCGCTGCGCGTGCTTGGCCCGGTGCAGGTGGGAATTGCCGCCACGGTTCTTCTCGGCGTGGCCGTTTTGCGGCGCCGGGCGGTGACGGGTCCGGTGCCCGTCGGCCCCACCTGGGATTGCGGGTACGCCGCGCCCACGGCGCGGATGCAGTACACCAGCGGCTCCTTCGCCGGCATCGCGACCGGCTGGTTTGGATGGATCCTCGCCCCCGAGCGGCGGATGCGACGTCCCCGCGGCTTTTTCCCGGCGGAGGCAAGCCGCATCGAACGCTTCCCGGAGACCGTCCTGGAACGCGTGCTCGGGCCGGCCGCGCGCCTGACCCTCCGCTTTGCGGCGACGGCACGCCGGCTTCAGCATGGCCGGCTGCAATTCTACATCGCGTACGTGGTTGTCGGTCTCCTCGGGCTGGCCGCCCTCGTCGTGACGGGAGTGAAACCATGATGACCGTCATCGAAATCGCCCTGCGCCTGGCGGGCTGGCTCGTGCTCGCGCCGCTGCTGCCGGGCATCATCAATCAGGTCAAGGCCTGGGTCGCCGGGCGCCGCGGGCCGCCGGTCCTGCAGCTTTATTACGACCTGGCTCGACTGTGGCGGAAGCGGATCGTGCTGAGCACGCTCGCCTCCCCCGGTTTTCTCGCCGGTCCCGCCGTCGCCTGGGTGGCCATCCTGGCCGCGGCGATGCTTCTGCCGCTCGGCCCGGCCGGCACCGCCCTGAGTTTCAAGGGTGACGTGCTGCTGCTGATTTACCTTTTGGCCCTCGCCCGGTTCGCGACCGCCTGGGCCGCGCTCGAAACCGGTTCGGCCTTCGAAGGCATGGGCGCGGCCCGCGAGGTGAGCTACGCGGTGCTGGCCGAGGCCGCGATCATCACCGCCGTTCTCTCGCTCAGCGTCCACACGGGAAGCATCACGCTCGCGGAAATGCTCGAGCCCGCCTCGGGGGCCGGGGCGGCGCTGCTCGCCGGCGGCCTGTTCACCGTCCTCCTCGCCGAAAACTGCCGCGTGCCGTTCGACGATCCGAACACCCATCTCGAGCTCACGATGATCCATGAAGTCATGGTCCTCGACCACAGCGGCCCGCCCTTCGCCGCGATCCTGCACGGCGCCTCGATGAAGCTGCTGTTGTTCTCCATCCTCCTGACCGAGGCCGTCGTGCCGCTCGGTTCCTTGAATCCGATCGTCGCGACCGGGATCCTGCTCGCCGGGGTGCTCGTCGTGACCGTCGGCGTCGGGCTGGTTGAATCGCTGCTCGCGCGACTGGCGTTTCGGCGCGTGCCGTTGCTCCTGACGACCGCCTTCCTGCTCTGCCTGTTCGCCCTCCTCGTGGCCTGGAAAGGAGCGACCGCATGATCACCGCGCTCAATCTGCTGATCGGGTTGACCATGGGATTGAACCTGCTGGCTCTCGGCTCGAGCCGCGTGCCTTCGCTGATCATGGCCGTATCCGTCCAGGGCATGGCGCTCGGCGTCATGCCGTTCCTGGTCGAGCCGCACCTCGAATGGATGGTGGCCTTGGTTGCGGTCGGCACGATTGCGATGAAGGGGTTCGTGATTCCGGCGCTGCTGCGCCGGGCGATGCGCACGGCGAACGTCGATCGGGAGGTCGAGCCGGCGATTGGTTTTGTCCCGTCGCTGCTGCTCGGGGCCGGCGGGACGATCGCCGCCGTGGCGCTCGCGCACGCCCTGCCACTGCTGCCGGAACACTCGGGCTCCCTTCTGGTTCCCGGAGCGGGCGCCTCGGTGCTGACCGGCTTTGTCCTCCTGATCGGCCGCTCGAAGGCCATCTCGCAGGTCTGCGGCTACCTCATCCTGGAAAACGGCATCTATCTCTTCGGCCTGCTCCTGATCCGCGCCACGCCGATGCTCGTCGAAGCCGGCATCCTTCTGGACATCACCGTCGGCATCTTCGTCATCGGTATCATCGTCGACCGGATCCAGCGGGCCTTCGACTCGCTGGATACGCGAAAGCTCACGGTCCTGCGGGAATGAACGCATGAAAGAACTCTTGCTCATCATCGTGCCCCTGGCTGGCGCCGCCCTGGCCGCCGCCTGGCCGTCGGATCGCACGCGCCCGTGGCTGCTGCCCGGAGTCGGCGGCGTGCACGTCCTGCTCTCGTTCTGGCTGCTGTTCCATCCGCCGGCGATCGCGCCCGGCGCGTGGTTCGGATTCGATCCGCTGGCCCGGGCCGTTCTTCCCGCCGTGTCACTGCTGTTCCTGGTGTGCTCCGCCTACAGCGTGCCGTACCTGCGGCTTCGGGCCGAGCGCTCGAATCGCGTTTTCGTCGCCTCGCTCCTGGCGGTGCTCGGACTCCTCAGTGCCGGTCATCAGGCCCGCCACCTTGGCTTCCTCTGGATCGCCACCGAAGCGGTGACGCTCGCCTGCGTGCCTCTCCTCCACTTCAACGGCACGGCGCGCGCGTTCGAGGCGACCTGGAAATATCTGCTCGTGGGTGGCACGGGCATCGCGCTGTCGCTGCTCGGTTCGTTCTGCCTCGGATACGCCTCGCTCCGCGGCGGCGGCTCCGGCGACCTCACGTTTGCCAGCCTGATCGGACAGGGAGTCGGCCTGTCGCGTCCGTGGACGCTCGCCGCGTGGGTGCTCCTGCTCGCCGGTTACGGCACCAAAATGGGCCTGGCGCCAATGCACACCTGGAAACCCGACGCCTACGGCGAAGCCCCGGGCATCGTCGGGGCGATGCTCGCCGGAGGGGTCACGACCGTCGCCTTCACCGCCGTGCTGCGCGTGCGGGCCGTCGTGGCCGCAGCGGGGGCCGGTGCCATCGCCGACCGGACGCTGTTGGCCATCGGGCTGTTCTCGATGGTGGTCGCGGCCGTGTTCCTCCTCGGCACCCGCGATTTCAAGCGCATGCTGGCGTACTCGAGCGTCGAGCATATGGGCATCCTCGCGATCGGCGCCGCCCTTGGCCCGGCCGGCGCGTTCGCCGCGCTCTTCCACGTGTGGAGCAACAGCCTGACGAAGGGATCGCTCTTCCTCAGCGCCGGCAACGTCCGCCGCGCCGCCGGAGCCCGCTCGGCGGATGAGGTCGCGGGCATGATGCAGGTCACGCCGCGGTCGGCCGCATTGTTCGTGACCGGGATGTTCGCGGTGACGGCGTGCCCGCCGTTCGGGCCGTTCTTCAGCGAACTTCGGGTGGTTCAGGCCGCGTTCGAGGCCCACCGCCCCGGCGCCGCGATCCTGTTCCTCGGCTGCCTGCTGTTCGCGTTCTTCGGCCTGACCCGCCTCGTCTTCGCGATCGTGGACGGCCGCCCGCGCGTTGCCTCCCGGGCCGCGGGGCGGCGCTTCCCCGAAACGCTGCAGGTGGTCATCCCTCCGGCGTTGCTCCTGCTCCTGTCGTTGTGGCTCGGCCTGGCCACCCCGGCCGTCCTGCAGAACGCCTGGTCCGGCGCGGTGGCCCAACTCTTCCCCTCCTCATGAGCCACGCCACGTCCTTTGCTCTCGTCGCGAACGGCGGCCGGCTGCCCTGGTCGGAAGTGCCGGAATGGCCGATCGTCGATTTCGTAGCCGCAACCGCCGCCGAGCTCGATCGCGGCGCGCGTCTTTGCGCCTGGTTTGGCGTGCCCGGTCCCCATGGCATCCGGATCGCCGCCGTGCTTGCGTACGACGCGGACAACACCCTTGCCGTCGGCCGGAGCTCGCCCGTCGTCCAAAGCTACCCCGCTTTGACCGCGTCCCATCCGCAGGCCCACCTGTTTGAGCGCGAAATCTGGGAGCAGCACGAGGTGCGTCCCGACGGCCACCCGTGGCTCAAGCCGGTCCGGAAATCCAATGGGGAGGCGAATGCGCCCGCGACGGGCGAATTCTTCCGGGTCAATGGACGCGAGATCCACGAGGTCGCCGTCGGCCCGGTTCACGCCGGCGTCATTGAACCCGGTCACTTTCGGTTCCAGTGTGCCGGCGAGGAGGTGCTCCACCTGGAGATCGCGCTGGGATACCAGCATCGCGGCGTCGAGGAGCAACTCCCGGGCGGACCACATCGCGCAACGATGTACCGGATGGAAACGGTCGCCGGCGACACGACGATTGCCCATGCGACGGCCTACGCCTCGATCCTGGAGTCGCTGCGGCAAACGGAAGCCCCCTTGCGCGCGCAGTGGCTGCGGGCGATCGCGCTCGAACTCGAGCGTCTCGCCAACCACACCGGCGATCTGGGAGCGCTGGCCAATGACGTCGCCTTTTTGCCGACGTCGTCCGCCTGCGGAAAAATCCGCGGTGATTTTCTCAACCTGACCGCGTTGATCTGCGGGAATCGATTCGGCCGCGCGCTGGTCCGGCCCGGCGGCTGTCGCCTCGACCTCGAACCGGAGCGGGCCGCCCGGCTGGCCGACCGGCTGGCGGCGGTGCTTCAGGAGGTCGAGCAGGCGGCCGGGTGGTTCTGGGATGCCGCCTCGGTCCGCACCCGGTTCGAGAACGTCGGAATCGTGTTCGCGGACCAGGCGCGGCAGATCGGGCTGGTCGGACCGGCCGCCCGGGGCTGCGGCCTCGTCCGCGACATCCGTTACGACCATCCCGCCGGCTGGTATCGATTCGCGCAGGCGCCCGTCGCCGTCTGGCCGGGCGGTGACATCTACGCCCGGGCGCGCGTGCGCGGCCTCGAGATCCAGCGTTCGGGCCAGTTTCTCCAGGAGCAGCTGGCGCTCGCGCCCGACGGCCCCGTGCTCGCCGACGAGGCTCCGGCGGCGGCAAACATGCTGGCCGTCGCGCTCGTGGAAGGTTGGCGCGGCGAGGTTTGCCATGTCGCAATCACGGACGACGCCGGTCAGTTCCGTCGCTACAAGATCGTCGACCCTTCGTTCCACAACTGGACGGGGCTGACGCTGGCGCTCCGCGGCACCGCGATCTCCGATTTCCCGATCTGCAACAAGAGCTTCAATCTCTCGTACTGCGGCTTCGACCTCTGAAGCGGCGACACCCGGACTCCGCAACGACCGAAAAACCTTCACCCATGTTCGCCCTCGACACGCTGGTCCATCGTCTGAAACGCGGCTGCGAGACCATGGAATACCCGCACGCTCCCGCTCCCGCCCTCCCGGACCGGCATGGCGGCGCGTTGCGGGTGGACGCCTCCCGCTGCGCCGATGACTGCCAGGCGTGCATCGATGTCTGTCCGACCCTCGCGATCGCGCGACCGGCGGGGCGGGCGGTCGATCTTGACCTTGGAAAATGCGTCTTCTGCCAGGCCTGCGTTCCGGCATGCCCGAGCGGCGCCATCACGTTCACCCACGACCACCGGATGGCCGTCCGCCGCCGCGAGGATCTCCGGCTCGGGGCGCCCGGCCACGAGGAAGTCCGCCTCGCAGCGGCCCTCGACGCGACACTCCAGCGGCTGTTTGGCCGGTCGCTCCGGCTCCGCGTCGTCAGCGCCGGCGGATGCGGCGGCTGCGAGGCTGACGTGAACGTGCTCGGCACGATCGGATGGGATTTGAGCCGCTTCGGCATCCAGTACGTGGCCTCGCCACGCCACGCCGACGGCCTGCTCGTCACCGGTTGCGTGTCGAGGAACATGTCGCTCGCGCTGAAGAAGACCTACAAGGCCGTTCCGGCGCCGAAGATCGTCATCGCCGTCGGAGCATGCGCCATCAACGGCGGGCCGTTCGCGGGCAGCCCGGAAATTCTCCATGGCGCGGATGCACTGCTCCCGGTCGACCTTTACATCCCCGGATGTCCGCCGCACCCGCTGACGATCCTGGACGGAATGCTGCGGCTGTTGGGGCGGCTGGAGCAGGATCAGCCGCCAGCGCGTCCGGCAGGATGACGGGATTGCCAGACCCGGGGGACAGATCGGCCCCGGCTATTCCTTCCACGTGAACGCGTGACAGAGCGCGACCCCCGCGGCATCGGCCTCGTCTGGTGCGAGCACGCGCGCATGGCCGAGAAGCGCCATGACCGTTCGCGCCACCTGTTCCTTGCTGGCGCGTCCCGCGCCCACCACCGCCTGCTTCACGCGCAGCGGAGGATATTCGTACACGGGACAGCCGCGCAGGGCGGCGGCGGCGATCGCGGCGCCCCGGGCCGCGCCGAGGATCTGGGCCGTCTGGAAATTCTGGACGTAAATCGTCTGCTCGAGGGCAACATGACGGACCGCCGCATTCTGCAGGAATCCGTCCACCGCCCGATGGATCTCGGCCAGCGCGACGGCCATGGGCTGTTTCGCCGGAACGCGCACGGTCGCGCAGCGAAGCAGCAGCGGCGCCCGGCCGGCCGCAAACTCGATCAGCGCCAGTCCGGTTCCACGCAGCGATGGGTCGATCCCCAGCACGAGCCCGGCGAACGGCCGCCGGGCCGCGACGGTGAACGAATCCCGGTGGTTCGCCGCCGCCGCGCGCGGCAGCGCGACCGGCGTCGGCACGGGCCGCCCGGCCAGCTTGGCCGCCCACATTTGTCTCACGTTCATCCGCGCCATGATTCGTGGAACGCTAGCGCCACCCGCAGGTGCGACGAGAACTTAAAACATCAATTCGAGCGCCGCCAGCGCGGACAGCCCGAGGGCGAGGTTCTCGAACAGCCGCTGGTTGATCCGATGCAGGATTCGCGCGCCCAGCCACGCCCCGGCGAACACCGCGGGCGCCAGCAGCAGGTTGATCCGGAAGCTGTGGGCGTTGATCAGCCCGAGGTGGATCATGAACGGCACCTTGAACCAGTTCAGGAGCATGAAGAACACCGCCCCGGTGCCCATGAATTCGAGCTTCGGCAGCCGCATCGCGAGCAGATAAATCACCATCAGCGGTCCCGCGGCGTTGGCCACCAGCGTGGTAAAGCCGGCCAGCACGCCAATCAGCGCGGCAAACCAGAATCCGAGTACCGTCTCGTCCGGGGCGCGCCAGCGGCGATAAAGGTGGATTGCGACCAACGAAAGGACGATCGATCCGATGAGGATCCGGGTCTCGTGTTCGTCGATTCGGCCCAGTGCGACATACCCGGCCACGACGCCGACCGCAGTCCACGGAAAGAGCCGCCACAACAACCGCCAGGTCGCATGACGCCGGTAGAAGGCGACGGCCGCCAGATCCCCAAAACACAGCAGCGGAAGAACCACGCCCGTGGCCTCCTTGGCCGGCATGATCTGCGCGAACAGCACGACGGGGAGCAGGCCCAGCCCGCTGATCCCTGTCTTCGACAGTCCCACGAGCAGCGCGGCGACCGCGGCCAGCGTCCACTCCCAGCCCGCGAGGTTCACGGATGCTCCTCCTTCCGCTCCGCGGCGTTGCCCCCGGCGACATCGAAGAATTGCCACGCTCCGAGTTCGGCGTCCGGCAAGTGCGTACCCGTCGCCACCACCTGCGCCTCGGAATCGATCGCAGCCCAGAACCGTCTCCGCCGGGCCGGGTCCAGTTCGCCCAGGACATCATCGGCCAGCAGGACCGGACGGACGCCGCTCTTCTTCTCGAACCAGGCCGCCTGGGCGAGGCGCAGCGCCAGGACGAACGAGCGCTGCTGTCCTTCGGACGCGAAATCGCGGGCGAGTTCGTTTCGAACCATGAACTGGAGATCGTCGCGATGCGGGCCGACGAGCGTCGTGCGAAACTGGAGGTCCCGGCTCCGTCCGGCGGCCAGCCGGGCCTGCAACGCCTCTGCCGAGGCCTCGCGGCAATCAGGTTTATACGTCACCGTCGCCTCCTCGGTGCGATCGGTCAGGCCCGCATAGCCGTCCCGGAGGCTCGCGTTCAACGCCTCCACTCCGGCAATGCGCAGGGCGATGAGTTCCGCGGCCGCCGGCGCAAGCAGCCGTTCGAACGCGTCGAGTTCGGCGGCGGCGGCGTTACCGGATTTCAACAGTGCATTCCGCTCCGCGAGCGAACGGGTGAATGCCTGCAGCACCCGCAGGTACTGGGCATCCATCGCGGCCAGCGTCAGGTCCAGCCAGCGGCGTCGCAGCACCGGCGATCCGCGCACGAGCTGGATGTCCTGCGAGGAGAACACCACGGTCGGAAACCGGCCGAGATGGTCGGCGAGCCGGGTGACCCGCGTCTGGTCGCACCACACCTCCTTGCTTTCCCGGTGCAGCTTGATCGTGACGTGAGTCTCGCCGAGTTGCTCGTGATCGACGACGTAGGCGATCGCGGCACAGGACTGGCCGTGGGCGATCAGAACCTTGTGGTCGGACGCCCGGAACGATCGCAGCGCGGTCAGGAACGCGATGGCTTCGAGCAGGTTGGTCTTCCCCTGCCCGTTCGACCCGACGAGAAACTGGTGACGGCCCGACATTTCGAGCGCGGCAAAGCCGACGTTCCGGAAATGGTGCAGGCTGATCCTTCGCAGGCGCATCGTGACGACTCGGGGACCCGACAGAGTGAGCGAGAGGCGGCGGGTGGCGAGCAGAAGCTTCGGGCCGCGCGCTGAAGGGGTGGCGCACCTCCCGGGGTTGTGGCCACCACTTCCCGCCAACATGAACGCCGCCGCCTGCCTGCCGGTTTGCGTCCGCCGGGCTCTCGCGCTCGCCGCGCTCGGGGCGGCGTCGCTCCGGATGTTCGCGACGCCCTACACGCTCGCGAACACCGATCTCCGTGAGCTGCCGCCGTCGGCGAACGGGCGGCAATACCTGCTCTACGTCGGGCTGCCTTCGGGGTACGCGACCGACACAACCAGGCGTTATCCGGTCGTGTATTTCCCCGACGCATACTGGGATTTCAACCTGCTGAACGCCGTGCTGGGCAACCTGCGCGCGGACTACGCCGCGCCCGACGTGATCCTGGTCGGGATCGGCTACGCCGGCGCGTCTCCCGATTACGGCGCGCTGCGGGCGCTCGACCTCACTCCCGGCGTCGATCCGTCCTTCGACCCGGTGGGCAACCGGAGCGGACGCGCCGCACAGTTTGTTTCCGTGCTGGAAACCGAGATATTTCCGTTCGTCGAACGCGAGTATCGCACGATGACCGGCTACCGCGTGCTGGCCGGCAATTCGTTCGGCGGCCTGTTCGCAGTGTATGTGGCGCTCGAACACTCGCACCTGTTCCAGGGATATGTGGCCAGCAGTCCGGCGCTCTGGTGGCGGAACTACGGCCTGGCCGCCCGGGAAGCCGAAATCGCCGCCAGCGCCAGTCCGCTCTCCGTTCGGCTCTACCTGGCGTATGCGACCGGAGACGGCGCCTCGATCACCGAGTCGACGCGGGCATTCTACCAGCAACTCAAGTCGCACCACCACCCCAACGCCGCGATCGCGCTGCGGGTCATGGAAGGCGAACGGCACTCGAGCCTGAAACCGGAGGCCTACACGCGCGGCATGCGATTTGCCCTGGCTCCGGTGACGTCGCAGGCCTCGCTGGCCGGCACCACGATGCGTCCGAATCTTGTCAATCTCTCCACCCGCGGATGGGTGGGCACGGGCGACAGTGTCCTCATTGCCGGATTCGTGATCGACGGCTTTGAAAGCAAGCGCGTGCTGGTCCGGGCAGCCGGCCCGGCGCTGGCGGACTTCAACGTGGGCACGGTCCTGGCGGATCCGTTGGTGCGCGTGCAAACCCTGGCCGGCGTCCCGGTGGCCGCGAATGACAATTGGGAGAACACTCCCGACCTGACGCTGGCGATCCAGCGGTGCGGCGCGTTTCCGTTTCGGGTTGGAAGTCGCGATGCCGCGGTGCTGGTGACGTTGCCGCCCGGCGCCTACACCGCGCTGGTGTCCGGCAGCGGCGATGCCACGGGCAACGGTGAGGTGGAAGTGTACGAACTCCCGTAGCTTCGGCCCGGCGGGGCGGCCCGTCGGAATTGCTCCTTGATACCGGTTCGTTCCCCGGGCTTACCTTCTGGCTGAAACGCTTCCTCCGATGAATTTCGCCGCCTCGCTTTCCGAAACGCTCCGGACCTTTCAGGGCCTGACCGCCCTTCAACCGGAGATCGAGCGCGCCGGCGACATGATCCTGGCGACGCTGCGGCGCGGCGGGAAACTGCTGATCTGTGGCAATGGCGGCAGCGCCGCCGAGGCGGCGCACTTTTCCACCGAGCTGGTTGGCCGCTACGCCAGGTCGCGCCGCTCGTTGCCGGCGGTCGCACTGTCCTCGGACGGTTCCCTGGTTACCTGCATCGGCAACGACTACGGGTACGAGCAGGTGTTCAGCCGGCAGATCGCGGGGCTGGCAAAGCCGGGTGACCTCGTGGTCGTCCTCACCTCGAGCGGCAATTCCGGAAACATCCTCGCCGCGCTCGACGAGGCGCGGAAGCTGGGCCTCGATTCGCTCGCGTTCCTCGGGCGGGGTGGAGGCAAGGCGAAAGGGCTCGCCACCTGCGAGCTCGTCATGCCTGGCAACAGCGGTGCCGCCGCCCAGGAGGCGCATCTCTTCCTGATCCACCATTTCTGCGAGCGCATCGACGAGGCGTTTCCCGCCTGAGCCGCTCGCAGGTTGAGATCGGCGGGCCGGACGGGGGCGCGTTCGCCTTCCCGCGGGCCGATGCGTCAGCGGTCGCCCCTGGACACGATCACCGGCGGATCCGGTGAAACCACCGGCCTTGCCAGCGCTCCGCCACCGGTCGCCGCGTGAATGGCCGGGGGGACCTGCGTTTCACCGCGGGTGCGCCCGCCAGCTTGGCTGGCAACCAGGGTCTGGAAGTTCACATCGGCGGCCAGGACCCCGACCAGCACGCCTGCCGGGTCGTGCAGCCCCACCGAGGCGGTGAAACAGAAGTCGCGCGTCGCGGCCGATCGGTACAAGTCGCTCACGTGCACCCGCCCGTCGAGTCGCACCGCCTCGGTGTACCACGGCCGGTCGGCCCAGATCCGGCCGAATCCCGCCGGATCGGCCCACGTGCCTCGGCCGCGCCGCGCAATGTTGCTCACGATCTGCCGGCCGTGGGCGTCCGTCACGTAGACCAATTCGCAGCCGGGTTCGGCGGCGAGCCACGCGTGCAGCCGTGACTCCAATTCGACGCGGTCGGAGAGCCGGTCTGCCACCTCCGGCGCGTGTCGCGCCACGTCGCGCGCGGCGCGTTCATGGATCGCGAAACGGAACCGGCCCACCCCGATCAGCAGGGTCTCGGCGAGTTCGTTCACCTGCCGCCCCAACGCGTGCAGGTCGTGCGCCCCGTCGCGCTGGCGGCCGGCGGTGTCGGCCATTGCCTGCACCTGCCGGTCCATCGAAATCACGGTCGGGGTCGCGGCTGCGGTCTCGCTGGTCGCTTTTACGACGGTCGCAACGTTGCCGACGCTGTGATGGATTGCCTCGACGCGTTCCCCGATCGAATCCGTCGACTGCCGCGTCTGGTCGGCCAGCCGTTTCACCTCATCGGCGACGACGGCAAACGCCCGTCCGTATTCCCCGGCCCGCGCCGCCTCGATGCTCGCGTTGAGGGCAATCAGCCGGATCTGCTCCGAGACCCGCGCGATGTCCGCCATCGCCTCGCCCACATTGCCGCTCGATGCCTCCAGTTCATCGATGACCCGGGCGAGTGTCCCGGCCAGGAAGGAGCTCGCGGCCGCGATTTGTTCGGCGCTCCGCGCCTGCGCCGCAGCCTGCTGTTCGGTCGCCTGCGCCAGTTGCGACAACCGTGGTCCGAGGGCGGCCAACCGCACCGCCGCTCCCGCGATCTCCGCGAGCGTGCCCTCACCCTTCCGCCGTTCCCCCGCAACGGGCGCCGGGGGCGGCGGAATCGGACCCCTTCCCGATCCAGCGGGCTTCCACCACCGTCCGAGCCACCATCGTTTGAAGCGCATGGGCCGCCCTCATGCACGTTTCATGCGAGCGGTCGGGAATCGCCCAAAAAAAATCCGCCCCACCGTTGCGGCCGGCGCATTCCCCGCGGACATTTTGGCGCTTGCGGCTCCGTCCCGCCCCGAGCTTCCTTCTCCTTTCCCATGAGCAACGCACCCGCCACCAATCAGGAAGTCGCCGTCATCAAGACCACCTATGGAGACATGACGATCGCCTTCTGGCCCGACGTCGCGCCCAAGCACGTCGAGAATTTCAAGAAACTCGCCCGCGAGGGATTCTACGACCACACCGCCTTTCACCGGATCATCAAGGGTTTCATGATCCAGGGCGGCTGCCCCAACACCAAGCCGGGCGCGAGCGGCATGCCCGGAACCGGGGATCCCGGCTACAAGGTAAAGGCGGAATTCAACGACCGGCCGCACGTCCGGGGCGTGATTTCCGCCGCCCGCGCCGCGCATCCCGACTCGGCCGGCTGCCAGTTCTTCATCTGCCACGGTGAGGCCCGGTTCCTCGACCGCCAGTACACGGCGTTCGGCAAACTGATCGCCGGCGACGACGTCCTGGAACGGATCGCGAATGTGCCGACGAAGTCCGGCGGCGGCGGCGAAAAGAGCACGCCCATCGACCGCATCGAGGTCGAAAGCGTGACGATCGCGCCGGCGGCGGCCTGAACCGGCGGCGAGACGGCGCATTCGGCACTGCCTCGGAAACCCGCTTCGCCCGGAGCACGGTGTGCTCCGGGTGCGCAATCCTCATTCGCGGGCGTTTCGCGTTTTCAGCGCGGCAACCCCGGCCTCCTGCGGGTCAGGACCGGCCCAGCGCCTTGGCCACGGCCGCGTACGCGATTCGTCCGTTCTCGGTGTTCACCCCGCGGGCAAGTCCCTCGTTGTCCGCGAGCGCGCGGGCCACGCCCTTGCGCACGAGCATCGCGACATAGGGTTCCGTCGCCTGGGTCAACGCGAGGGTCGAAGTCCGGCCGACGAGAGCCGGCATGTTCGGCACCGCATAGTGCACCACGCCGCGCTCGAGGTACACGGGCTTTTTGTGCGAGGTCGGGCGAATGCTTTCGATGCAGCCCCCCTGGTCGATCGCGATATCGACGATCACGCTGCCCGGCCGCATTTTTGCGACCATCCGCCGCGTCACCACCGTCGGCGCCTTGGCCGCCGGAATCAGCACCGCGCCAATCAGCAGATCGGCATCCGCGACCTCCTGTTCGATGTTCGCCGGATTGGACAGCAGGGTGACAACCCGTCCGCGGTATTCGCTGTCGAGGGCCTCGAGCTTGCGCGTGTCGAGGTCGAGAACCGTGACGCGGGCGCCCATCCCGACCGCCATCTGCACCGCGTGAGTGCCCGAGTTTCCCGCGCCCACCACAACGACGTGTCCCGGCATCGTTCCCGGAACGCCGCCGAGCAGCACGCCCGAACCGCCATTCTGCGTCTGGAGAAAGTACGCCCCGATCTGGATGGCGAGCCGGCCCGCAATCTGGGACATCGGCTTCAGCAGCGGGAAACTCCGATCGACGCCCTCGACGGTCTCGTAGGCGATCCCCAGGATCCGCTTTTGCAGAAGCACGTCCGCCAGTTCCGGCCCGGCGGCGAGGTGCAGATAGGTGAACAGCGTCTGGCCCGTCCGCATGAGTTCGTATTCGGCGGGCAACGGCTCCTTCACCTTCAGGATCAGGTCCGCCGCTTTCCAGATCTTCGCCGCGTCGGCAATGATCGTGGCACCGGCGGAACGGTATTCCGCGTCGCCGAAGCCGGCGGTGAGTCCGGCTGATTTCTCAACCAGGACTTTGCCGCCGAGCGCAACGCACCGGCGGCAAAGGTTAGGGGTCATCGAGACGCGGGTCTCTCCGATTTTGATTTCTTTGGGGACACCAATTGTCATGCGCCCACGATGCGAACGGAGTGCCCCGAGACAAGGCGCAAGGGGTACCCCCGGGGCCGGTTGGAACCGTCGCGCTCCCGGGCGCGGCGTGGCGCGAAATGGCGGCGTGGGCCCGCGCTCCCTTGCAACGGACCGCACGCCGGCCGGACACACCGGCGCCCCGGATCACCTCGAAACGCTGCGGCGGATTCCACCCATCGCCGGATTGGAATCCCGACGGCGTTTCGCCAGAGTGCACCTCCATGCCGGGCAATCCCCTTCCCCTTCTCATCGGCGTCGTGCTCACCCTCGTCACGCTCGCCGTCAGTCTCCGACTTCGCCGGAAGCAGCGGCTGCTTTCCGACCTGCCCACGTCCAAGACCCAGGGCATCTTCGTTGGCCTCGTGGAGGTCTGCGGTACCGCCGAGTCCACCGCGCCGCTCTCCAGTTACCTCGCCGAGGCTCCCTGCATCCAGTTCGCCTACCACATCGACGAGGAATGGCGGCGGACGGTGACCGAGACCTACACGGATGACAAGGGACAGACCAGAACCCGCACCCGGATCGAAAGCGGTTGGACGACCGTGGCGCAGGACGGCGGAATGCAGGACTTCTATCTGCAGGACGACACCGGCACGGTGCTGATCCGACCGCACGGCGCGAAGATCGAGCCGCAGACGCTGGTCGATACCACCGTCACCCCTGGCGACCCGCTCTACTATGGCAAGGGGCCGGAGATGCAGGTGGCCGACTCGTGCCACTATCGCCGATTTGTCGAGCAGGCGATTCCGTTGCACGCTTCGCTCTATGTCGTCGGCCAGGCGCGCGAACGATCTGATCTGGTCGCGCCCGAAATCGCTGCCGCGAAGGAGGCGCCGCTGTTCCTGATCAGCACGCGCTCGGAAAAGAACGTGCAACGCGGCACCGCCGGCTGGTCCTGGTTCTGGTGGGCGCTGGGACTCGTTCTCGCCGGCGCCACCACGTTCGTGGGTGCGAACGTGATGATCAGCGACCGCTTCGCCCATAACGATCCTGCTCCGTTGATCGTGGCGGGGGCCGTCGCCGTGGCGGTGTACCTGGGCTTGTGGGCGGGCGGATGGACATGGATGGTTTTCAACAGCCTCATCGGCCTCCGGAATCGCGTGCGCCAGGCGTGGTCGCTCGTCGACGTGCAGTTGAAACGCCGGCACGACCTGATTCCGAACCTCGTCGCCATCGTTTCGAGTCTGAGCTCCCACGAATCGTCGGTCCAAACCGCGGTCGCCACCCTGCGCACCCAGATGAATGCCACCGCCCCGGGTGTGGCCGGACCTGATTTCGACGGCGTGGCCGGCCAACTGCGCGCGGTGGTCGAGAAATATCCCGGGTTGGTGGCGCAGGAGAGCTTTGCCGCCCTGCACCGGCAACTCGTCGAGACCGAACAACGGATCGCCCTCGCCCGGGCCTACTACAACGACATCGCGACCCACTTCGCCACCCGGCTGGAGCGCGTGCCCGACCGGTGGGTCGCCGCGATCGTGCGGATGCAGCCGGAGCCGCTCTTGAACGCCGCGAATTTCGAGCGCGCCCCCGTCGCGGTGAAACTGGCCGATCCGCCGATTGCGCCGGCGCGTCCGGTCCGTTCGTAAGTCGATCTCTCCTCTTCCCCTTTGCCCGGGGCTCGACCAATCTGAGTCCCGTTGATGCCGAAACTTCTCCACATCGCCGTCGCGTGCGCGGAAAACCGCGTGATCGGCCGCGACGGCCGGCTCCCCTGGCGGATTCCGGAGGACGCCGCCCATTTCGAAGCACTCACCGCCGGGAACATCTGCCTCATGGGACGGGTTTGCTTCGACACCTGGCCGGCGGCAACTCGCGAAGGCCGGCAGCCGATCGTGCTCACCAGTCGCCCGCTCCAGGTGCCGTCACCGCGCGCCCCGATCGATCAGCCCCGGGCGGAAGCGCGACAGAGCGGGCAAACCGTGCCCATCGCCGCCCGGTCGCTCGGCGAAGCGCTGGCCATGGCCGACACGATGCCCGGCGACGTCGTCGTCTGCGGCGGCCAGCGGATTTTCGAGGAGACACTGGCGCTGAAACGACCCATGCGGCTTCACCTCACGCTCGTGCACGCCGAGGTCCCCGGCGACCGATTTTTCCCCGAGTGGCGGAACCTGGAGTGGCGGGAGATCGAGCGCCGGCCAAGCCGCGACGTGCATTTCTTTTATACGTTCTACACGCTCGAGCGGGTGATCAGGTAATTGGTCGTTAGTAATTGGTAGTTGGTGGCTGAGGGCCAGAGCACCGCAAGGAGTGGCCGCTTATTTTGCCGGATTGGATCGATGATTGCATCGGCCCCACCACCGCCGACCGGGTGGGACGACTGGCTAACACCGCTGACCAAGCACCAAGGACCAACTACCAATTACTAATTACTAACTACAAACTTCCAACTCTCCGCGGCGCGCAGCGCGCGCCGCGTCACAACACGATCTTGATGCCGCGGCGCAGATACGTCGGCACATCGAGATCCTGTCCGTCGAAGAGATTCCGCTCGGTCTTTTCGAAGTAACCGCGGCTCTCGATCTCGCCGAAACCGAATTCTTCCTGCGCCACGGCCTTGGGTGAGCCGGGGTGCTTTGCCACCGGCTCCTCCGCCAGCCCGGGCAGTGTGGTGGCGGCGACAACCTCCGGCTTCGGCGTCACCGCCGGGGTTTTGGTCCGGCCAGTCGTGACGGGACGTCGCGGCGGCAGCGACCGGCCACCCATGTCGCTCGTGCCGATGACGCAGACCTCGACGCGTCCGGCCAGCGTCTCGTCGATCACGGCGCCCATGATGATGTGCGAGTCGCGACCGAACTGCTCGGTGACCGCATTCATCAGCTCATTCACCTTCGGCAGTGTCAGGTCCGCTCCGCCCACAATGTTGACCAGGAGCCGGTCGGCCTTCCGGGAGAACTCCGGCGTGTGCAGCAATGGGCACATCTTCAGGCTGGCGATTGTGTCCGCGATCGCGTTCTCGCCCTGGCCTTCGCCCAATCCGAACAGGGTCTTGCCGCCCCGGTGCTGGAAGGCCTGCCGCAAGGTCGCGAAGTCGAGGTTGATCAATCCGGTCTTGAAGAGCATCGACCAGATCGATTTCACGCCGCGGCCGATCCACTCGTCGGCCCGCGCGAACGAGTCGAGCACGGTCTCGTTTTCCGCCGCCTCCTGCAGCAGCACGTCGTTCGGGAGCGGAATCACCGCATCGCACACCTGCCGGAGCGCGCGCAGCCCTTCCTCGGCCTGCTTGAGGCGACGTCCGCCTTCGAAACTGAACGGCATCGTGACAAAGGCGATGACTAGCGCGCCCGCTTCCGCGGCGATCTCCGCGACGATCGGCGACGCACCGCTGCCGGTGCCGCCGCCCATGCCGGTGACGAGAAACACCAGGTCGCAGTCCTTGACCACGTTCGCGATCTTCTCGCGATCGGCCTCGGCCGCCTCACGTCCGAGCTCCGGATCGCCGCCGGCGCCGAGGCCGCGGGTGACGCTCATGCCGATCAGCACCTTGTCCTGCACCGGCGAACTCGCCAGCGCCTGGTAATCGGTGTTGATGACCGCGAGCTGCAGACGCTCGAGGTTCTCCATCTTGAGCCGGTCCACCGCGTTGGCGCCCGCGCCACCGACGCCGACCAGCTTGATCGCGATATTCCGGTCGGTCAGCAGTCCGTGCTCCAGGGGAAGTTCGTTCAGGTTCATGGGATTTCCGTGCGGAGGGTCCGGTGCTCAGGCGGTCGCAAAAAGCCGTTTGACGTTGGAAAGGAAACCGCCGCTGCGGCGGCCGGATCCCGCGCGGTCGGCGCTCGCATTGATGCCGTAGTACAGCAGACCCAACGCGGTATGATAGCCGGGATCCCGCATGTTCTCGGCCACCCAGGTCGGGGTGTCGCCGAGGTGCGCCGGCACGCCGAAGATCTTCGCCGCCGCATCGGCGATACCCGCCAGCTTGGCGGTTCCACCGGTCAGCACCACGCCCGCGCTGCAGGTCTCGGGTGAGAACGAGGCGCCCAGCTTCTTCTTCACGACCTCGAGCAGCTCCCAGATTCTGGCGGCGGTGATCTGCTCGATCGCCTGCTGCGAGAACTGCCGGTCCCCGATCGCAAAATTGCCGTCCAGCCAGACCTTCTGGGCCTTGTCGCGGGTGATGACGTTCGCCCGGCCGAAACGCAGCTTCAGCTTCTCGGCCTGGCCCTCCGTGAGCCGCAGTCCGATGCTGAGATCGTTCGTCAGGTGCGTGCCGCCGACGGGCAGGACTCCGGTCAGATGGGCCGCGCCATCACGATACAGGACGAAATCGGTCGTCCCCGCACCAATGTCGATCGCGAGCACGCCATGCTGCCGCTCCTCCGGGGTCGTCACCATGTGGCCGGAGGCGAGGCTGGCCAGCACGAGTTCGCGGACCTCGAGATTGAACCCCCGGATGACGTGAATGTTGTCGGCGAGGCGCTGCTCCTGGCCATGCACGGTCCAGTATCCCACTTCCAGGCGCTGGCCGACCAGGTTCTCGGGGCTGCCGGGAATCAGTCTTCCGTCGACCCGGAAGGGACGGCGGATATTGTGCACGACCATGCGCCCCTCCGGCAGCTGCTTCGCCTTGGCAAGATCGCACACCGTCCGAATGTCCGCGGCATCGATCATGTTGTCCGACGACTTCACGGTGACGGACGACTCGTTGTAGAAGCCGTCGAGGTGACCACCGGTCTGCGCGAGGAACACGACGTCGATCCGCTCGCCGGCGTCCCGTTCGGCTTGTTCGAGCGCGCTGTGGGTGCACTCGCTGGCGGCCTTGTAGTCGACGACTGTCCCCTTGATCACACCGCGGGCCGAGCACTCACCGCGGCCGATGATGGCCAGTTCGCGGCCGGTGTACTCGCCGACCAGCACGGTGATCTTGGAGGTGCCGATTTCCACGGCACCGATGAACATGCTTTTAGAGCTCACGATGGATCCTGTTGGGCTGCGGGTTCGGAAGGGCGAAAAAGGTCTGCTGCGAAACGGGATCTGCGGAGCGGAGCGAATCAGCCGGATTCGACCCGGTCGCCTCCGCGTCGCGCAGCGGGCCAAACCGAAACGTCGGCCCAGCGGTTGCCGCACGGAAGGCGGCGCCGTCCGGCACCGGGACGTCGCGCGAAGCCGGCGCGGTTTCAGCGGATTCGCCGGCGCCCGCCGCCGGCAGGGTCACCGAGACGGGTACGTCCCGGCCGAGCGAGAGATCAATCGAGGCCGTGGCCCCCGGATATCTCGCCAGTTGATCGGTGATGTAGTCGAGCTTGGCCAGCTGGCGGAAATAGTCGTCCCGGGTGTTGAATATGATCGTGAGCCCGTTGCTCGTCCGAATGTCGATGCGGTGGTCGGACTCCAGCTGCGCGAGCGAGACGATCTGCCACGTGGCGTAAAGGTGTTCCGCCTCCAGGCGGGCCTTGCCCAGCAGCTTCTCGACCTCGCTCATGTGGGCGATGGGACGCAGTCGCGGCCCGTCGGTGGTGATGGATACCCCGTCCAACCAGGGCAGCGTGTCGAGCAACGCGGGATCGTAGCCCGTGCCCGCGTAGATCACCCCGTCGCGAGCGACCAGCAGCATGCGCTTTTGCCCGAGCCACTGGGTCATGACCCGGGCGACCGGGCTCCGCTCGGCGACCTGGACAATCAATTGGTCGGGAAAACGGCGCGTCAGCGTTGCGTTGATCACCTGATCGTCCGCCAGCAGCCGGCGGCGAAGCTGGTCCAGGTCGAGTTCGATCAGCGCGGTGCCCCGGCGCAGCGCGAGCGTGCGGGCGAGCCAGGCATCGTCGAGCACACCGTCGGTCCGGAGGATCGGCGGCTTCATCGGCGTCGCCTTGGCCACGGCAGGCATGACCTTCGTGTTGTCGCGGACCGTGCCGACCACCAGCCAAAGGCCCCAGCCGAAAATGCCCAGCACCACCGTCGCCGCCGTGAGGCGCACGATCGCCATGATCAGCCGCCACCGGCCCTCCCGCGACATGCCGCGCGGCAGCGCCGGCTGCGGTATTTCCCGCCAGCTGCGCGCAACCGGAAAACTGGTCGAATCTTGGCTCACGAAAATGTCACGGGGGCCGCCGCCTGGAAACGCTGTAGCGCAGGTGTTACCATCTCCCGAACCAACGCCGTAAAATCCAATCCCGCGCAGCGTGCGCTCATCGGCAGCAGGCTGGTTTCTTTCATGCCGGGGAGCGTGTTGATTTCGAGCAAATAATGGCCGGACTTTTCCGAGAGCATGAAATCGACCCGCGCGTAGTCGCGGCAGCCGCACGCCGCGAACGCCGTTTCCGCCGCCGCCTGGACTGCCGTCGTGGTCGCGGCATCGAGCGGGGCCGGAGCCAGATACTCGGTCATGCCTTTCGTGTATTTGCTCGCATAGTCATATACGCCGGACTTCGGCCTGATCTCCACGATCCCCATCGCCCGCCCCCGCAGCACGCCAACCGAGAGTTCACGCCCGAAGATCCGGCGCTCGACGATCCACGAGCCGGCGGTGATGGCCTCGAGTTTTGCCGCCAGTTCCATCCGGTTCGCCACCAGGGCGAGTCCGACGCTGCTGCCCTCGGCATTCGGTTTCACGACCAGCACGTCGCCCAGCTCGGCAATCACGGCGTCGGGCGACGGCTTCTTCGCCGCCTCGAACCGGACGCCGGGCACCACGGGAACCCCCCGGGCCGCCGCGACCTGCTTCGTCCGTGACTTGTCCATTGTCAGCGCGCTGCTCTTCGGGTCGCAGCCGGCGAATTGCACCCCCGCCCCGTCGAGCAGCGACTGCATGCCGCCGTCCTCGCCGAAGGTGCCGTGCAACGTCGAGAAAACCACGTGGCGCGCCGGGTCCAGTCCCGCCGGCAATGCGTTCGCGTTGATTTCGAACAACTGCGTCGGAAACGAGCGCGCCAGCGCGACCGCACAGGCCCGGCCGGACCCGAGCGAAACCTCGCGTTCCGCCGAGGTACCACCGGCAAACACCGCCATGATCGGAGTCGTCATTTTCGAGGTTGATTTTTCGATTCCCGATTTCCGCCCCAAAACGCGGCGGCGCCCGTGTGCGACCCAGTCGGTCGCACCGGACGTGTGCCTTCCCGTTGTCCGCCGTCGCTCGCTGCGGGCTGCGTCGGACCCGGTCGAAAATCGGAAATCGAAAATCGAAAATTCACAGCACGTCCTCCCACTTCGCGCCGTAGAGCAGGACTTCGGGTTCCAGGTCGACGCCCTTGACCTGTCGCACCCGCGCCCGCACCCGGCGCACGAGTTCCAGCACGTCCGCGCTGGTGGCGTGACCGCGATTCACGATGAAATTTGCGTGGACCGACGACACCTCGGCATCGCCGACCCGCTCCCCCTTCAGTCCGCACTCGTCGATCAGCCGGCCGGCCGACGTACCCGGCGGGTTCTTGAACACGCAACCGGCGCTCGGCTCGCGCGGCTGGCTCTCGTGGCGCTTGCGCGCGTAGACATCCATCTGCTGCCTCACCGCGTCCCCCGCCGCTCCGGCCGCGGGCCGCAGCCGCGCGCCCAGCGCGATGACGTGCTGCAACTCCGCGCAATGCCGGTAATCCACGTGCATCGCGGCCCGCGCGAGGGTCTTGATTTCCCCGTCCAGCGTCGCGACCTGCACCTCCTCGACGACATCGAACATCCAACCGCCCATTGCGCCGGCATTCATCCGCAACGCGCCGCCCACGCTCCCGGGAATGCCCTCGAGGAACTCGAATCCGGCCAGCCCGGCCTTCGCGGCGAGCCCGCAGAGGTTCTTCAGCCGCAATCCGGCGCCGACCCAGACCGTGCCGTCGGGGCGCGGCGTGAAGGCCGACCAGGCGTCATCGGTGAGTGAGATCACCAAGCCTTCGACGCCCTCGTCCGGCACGATGAGATTCGATCCGCGGCCGAGCACAAACACGGGAACGTGCCTCGCGGCTGCCTCCCGCAGCAACACCTGCAGGTCCGCCACCGACGCGGGTTCCGCCAGCAGTCGGGCGGCCCCGCCGACGCGCAAGGTCGTCCGGCCCGCGAGCGGTTCCTCCCGACGCAGCCTCGTGCCGCGGGTCACCGCCTCCTTCAGCCCGGCCAGCAGTTCGTCCCAGCCTCGCGCCCTCGCCTCGTCGGCCTTCCGGAGTTCGAGCCACTCCCGCGCTTTTCGATCGATGTCACCCGCGCCGACAAACGCCACCAGGTCGCCCGGCCGGACTTCCTGCGAAAGCGAACGAAACAACGGCCGGTCGTCGCCGGGAAAATAGCTGACCGCCAGGGCGGGGGCGCCGCGCTTGAGTTCCGCGTACACATCCGCCGTCGTGCCGCCCGCCACGGGACGTTCACCCGCGGCATACACGTCCAGCAGGTGCACGCCGTCCGCCGTGGCCAGGGCCGCGGCAAACTCGGCCTTGAACTGCGCGGTCCGGCTGTATCGATGCGGTTGAAACACGACGATCAGCCGGCCGGGCGCCGTGACGCGCCGGCGGAGGCTGGCCAGCAGCGCCCGGATTTCGGCCGGGTGATGGGCATAGTCCTCGAGGATCGTGGCGCCGTTCGAATGCAGCACCGACTGCCGGCGCCGCACCGCGGCAAAGTCGGCCAGCGCGAGCCGCGAGACGGGCGCTCCCATGAGCTGTGCGCCGGCGAGCGCCGCCGTGGCATTCGCCGCATTGAAGTCGCCGCGCGCCCGCACGACCGCCTCCTCGAGGGAAAAACGTCCGCCCAACCGCAAGGTGAGCTTCTCGTTTCCCTCGACGGCGATCTCCCCGCGAAAATCCCCCGCCCGGCCAAACGTCAGGGTCATCGGCGTTTCCCGGTCCGTCGCCGGCGATGCCTCGCCGGCGCTTTCCCCCAGGCGGGCGACGACGCGCGCGCTCATCGCACAGGAATCGCTCACGACCACGGCGGCACGCGTGCGCCGAAACAGCGCGGCGAACGTCGCCTCGAGATCGGAGAGTTGCCGGTAATGGTCGGGGTGGTCCCAGTCGAGGTTCACCGCGATCGTCAGTTCCGGGGAAAATCGGTCGATGGTCCCGTCGCTTTCGTCGATTTCCGCCACGACCCACTCGTTCGAACCCGCCCGCGCCGGGGCGGTGTCGTCGCTGAATAATCCGCCGAGCACATATCCCGCCGGAAAATTCGCCCGGCGCAGCGCGGTGACCAGCATCGCCGTCGTCGTCGTCTTCCCATGCGAGCCGCAGATGGCGACGAGTTTTCGATCCCGCGTGACTTCGGCCAGGAGCTCTCCGCGGCGGACCAGCGGCAGGTGCCGCGCGACCGCGGCGACGTACACCGGGTGCGTGGCCGCGATGGCGGAGGAATAAACGACCAACTCGCAATCGGCCGGCAGCGGGCCGATGGCCACCCCCTCGCGCGCCAGCATCGCGCGCATTTCCTCGGTCGGCGCGTCGTCCTCGCCCGTCACGACATAGCCGCGCTGCGCCAGATAGATGGCGAGCGGGCCGACCCCCATGCCGGCCACCCCGACACAGTGGATCCGCGTGAGTTCACGACCGAAGAGCGGTGGCGGACGGGACGGTCTCATGCGAGGGCCACGTTCGCCGTGCGGCCGGAGGCGCCGCGACCGGCGATCGTATCGAGATCGTCGAGGATCAGCTCGAGGGGATTCACCCGGTCCAGGCTCCGCAGGTTTTCGCGCATCGCCTGCAGCGACGCGGGATTCGCCAGGAGCGCGGTCGTCCGTTCGTAAAGCTCATTCAGCCGGGTCTGGGGCACCACCACACACCCGCCTTGCTGCTCGAGATAGAGCGCGTTCGCCCGCTGGTGGTCATCCGCCGCCTGGGGAAACGGCACGAGGATCGCCGGCGTTTCGCAGCGGATCAGCTCGGAAATCGTTCCCGCGCCGGCGCGCGACACCGCGAGGTCCGCCGCCGACATGAGCAGCGCGACCCGGTCGCTGAAGCTCTCGAACACCGCCCGGACCGGCGTTCCTGCGGCGCTCCGCAATTCGACGGGGCCTTCCTGTCCCTTGCCCGGGCCCGTGACGCAATAGACCTGGATTCCAGCCTCCGCGAGGGCGGCGACGTTCGTCCGGGTCCATTCGTTCAGCGGGCTTGCCCCCTGGCTCCCGCCGAGCACGAGAAGAACCGGGCGGTCGGGATCCAGGCCGAGCGCCGCGCGCGCGGTCGTCGCCGGCTGGCGCCTGATTTCCGCGCGGACCGGCAGCCCCGCGTGACGGATCGCACCCGGATGGATGCCGCGCAAGGTCACGCCGGGCGGCAGGTACACGCGCCGGGCGAAGCGGCCGAGCGTCCGCACGGCGAGTCCCGGAATCCGGTTGGCCTCGTGCAGCACGGCGGGCACCCCGGAAAACCGGGCCGCCGCCACGAGCGGCGCGGAGGTGAAACCGCCGAGCCCGATCACCGCGTCGACCGGCTGCTGACGCAGCAGCCGCACACACCGGGAAAAAGCGTGCACCTGGGACGTGACGCAGCGCGCCAATGTCACCGGCCGCCAGCCGAAGCCCGAGCCCGGCAGCCGCTCGAACTTCAGATGCGGGTATTTTTCGGCCAGCCGCGCGTCGATCTTCTTCCGGCTGATGAGCAACGTCGCGACGTGGCCACGGACGGCGAGTCCCTCGGCGAGGGCGATGCCCGGCGACAAGTGCCCGCCGGTTCCGCCGCAGGAGATGAGGAAACGCGCCATCGTCGTCCGCGTCAGGCCAGCACTTCGCGCATGGTGCGCGCATGGCCCGGCAGCACCGCGCGGCCCCACGTCCGCTGCGTGTTGATGATGACGCCGAGCAGGACGCCCATCAGCAGGAGATTCGAAAGTCCCGCGCTGATGAACGGGAGCGGCATCCCCTTGTTCGGCAGCAGTGCCGTCACGACCCCCAGATTGACGATCGACTGGAGGCACATCAGCAGCACGCAACCGGCGACCAGCAGGTAATGAAAGAGGTTCGGTGCCCGGCGCACCAGGACCAGGCCCGCGATGAAGATGATCGCGAAGGTCGCGACGACCGCGAGGGTGAACCAGAGGCCGAGTTCCTCGCCGATGATCGAAAAGATGAAGTCCGTGTGGGCCTCGGGCAGGTAGTTGAGCTGCTGCCGCCCCTGCCCCAGCCCCACGCCGTTGGTGCCGCCGGCGGCAAACGCCAGGAGCGCCTGCCAGTTCTGGTACCCCGCCCCGTTGCGCGTGCCCTCGGGATCGAGGAACGCGGCGATCCGGCGCAAGCGGTTCGGCGAGTGCATGATCACCAGCGCAAAACCGCCGATCGCGCCACCGACGGTCGGAATCAGGTAACTCCACCGCGCCCCGGCGAGAAACAGCAACGAGAAGCCAACCACCGACATGAGCGCCGCCGCCCCCATGTCCTCTTCGCGCAACACGAGCAGCGCGAAGGCGCCGACGATCGCGAGGGGCCAGAGAAATCCCCGCTTGAACTCACCGATCCGCGTCTGATTCAGCGCCAGGTAGTGCGCCAGGCAGAACACGAGGGCGATCTTGCCGAACTCCGAAACCTGAAAATTCAACGGACCCACCCCCAGCCAGCGGCGTGACCCGTTCACCCGGATCCCGATGTGCGGCACCAGCACGAGCGCCAGCAGCAGCAGGGCGGCCCCGCCAATCCACCACGCGTACCGCCGGATGTAGTCCAGGTCGACGCGGCTGACGAAGATGCACAACGCGACCGCCACGAGCACGCCGAAGAACTGCTTCTCGAGATAGAAGTACGGCACGTCCACGCCGTGCTTGTTCTTGAAGGACGCGCTCGCGCTGAAGAGGACCGTCAGCCCCAGCAACGTCAGCCCGAGTGCACAGGTGACAATGACGGTCGCGGGATTGAGGAGGGATCGGGCGGACTTGGCGCGCTCGGAGCGATCGCTGGACATGGTGGCGAGGCTCAGGGATTCGTGCTGGGCGTGGACGTGCTGCTGGACGATCCCTGGTCAATGTTGATCACCGGGACGTTGGCCGGCGCGGGCGGGGTCGTGGCGGGCACGGCACCCTGCTCGTTGTCGAGAATGTTCGGCGGATTTGCCGGAGCGGTCGACGGGGTCGACGTGGTCGTGTCGGCCGGCGCCGATTCGGCTGCGCTCGCCGAGCTGGATTCCCTTCCAGCGGGCTTCTGCCAGCCGCCGCCCGGAATCACCAGTTCCTTCCCCGCCCGGAGGTTCCGCGGGTCGGTGATCGCGTTGGCAACGAGAATGTCCTTCGCCCGGACGCCAAACATCTTGGCGATCTGGCCGATCGTCTCGCCGGGTTTCACCTTGTAGGTGACCGACTTGTCACTCGAGCGGTGGGTGGTCGGAGCCGGTTCGCTCACGCGCGCATGCGTCTCGACGGGAGCCACCGCGGCGGTGGAGGCGGCCTTCCGCGCCGAAGACTGGGTCCGGCCGGGGATGACAAGCGCGTGGCCGGGCCGCAGGACCACGCTGGTCCTGAGCCCGTTCGCGGCCGCCAGTTCGGCGACGGTGATGTGATTGCGCTTGGCGATTGTCCACAAGCTGTCGCCGGACTTGACCTTGTAACTCGAGGCCGGCGTCACGTCCTGCACGGGTTCGGCCAGCACCGCGGATGCCGCGGGCGTGTTCGGCCGGATGGGCGTGAACCGGATGCCGGTGCCGCCCGCGGAGCTGGAGGTGTCGTACGTCGCGGGGGCATCGGGGTTGAACCCGGCCGGCACCGGCGCGATCGGCGTGCCGCCGAGATCGGTCGAGGCGGGCGCCGTTGCGTTTGGCACCGTGATCGCCGGCGTTGAGGGAGCCTGGGGCACGGTGTCGGCGGGCGAAGGCGCGGGCCGCGTGGTGGTGGAGCATCCCGGAACGACGAAAACGCCGATCAGAATGGCGAGGTGGATGCCCACGACGATGCCGAAAATCTTCAGGATTTTCATGGGAGGAATTGATGGTCGGTTGTGAAGCGTTGCGAGGGTGAATGCTATCTCAAACTGGCGCGGGAAACCGCTGTCGGACCGCCGGAATCGAGCGCGAGTTCGCGGACTAAGTTCTCAAATTGTTCGCCCCGATCCTCATAGTTTCGGAACTGGTCGAAACTGGCGAATCCAGGGCTGAGCAGGACATGCCCGCCCCGCGGCGCGAGCTCCGCCGCGCGCCGCACGGCTTCGGCGAGGGAGGCACTGAGCGTATGCGCGACCCGGAACGTGGCGCAGTGAAATGCCAGCTCCGTGCTCGTCGCGCCAAGCAGCACGACGTGATGTACCCGCGGCGCGATGCGATGCACGAAGCCGGACAAGTCTCCCCCCTTGGCCTTGCCGCCCGCGATCAGGACCACCGGCGAGGTGAACCGGTCGAGCGCGGCCTCGACCGCGTGGAAATTGGTCGCCTTCGAGTCGTTCCAGTAGGTCACGCCCGCCACCTCGGCCACCCGGGTCATCCGGTGTCGGCCGAGCTGGAACGTGCGCGCCGCCGCGTACAGCGCGGACTCGTCCAGCCGCTCGTGTCGCCACCACGCCAGGGCGAGCAGGAAATTTTCCCGCTGCGGGTACTCGGAAAAGACCGTGCCATCGAGCGCCGCGTCCCGCGGCTGCTGTTCTGTCGCCACCGCGACCACGCCCGCGAGCGGGCGGTCATACTTGGCCGCGAACCGCGCGACCGACGATCCGATGAAGGCGGCCCCCCGGTCCGTTCGGGAGACGAGCGTCCATTTGGCGGCGAAATAGGCCTCCAGGCCGGGATGCCGTTCGAGGTGATCCTCCGCAAAGTTGGTCCACAACGTCGCGTTCGCCTGGAAATGCTTGAGCGTCTCGGCCTGGAACGAACTCACCTCGCAAACGGCCGTGACGTTCTTCTCGCCGCCCTTCCGGTCAGCCGCCAGCCGTGAAAACGGGTGCCCAATGTTGCCGGTGGCGTGGACCTCGCGGCCGAGGCTGCGCAGCGCATGCGTCAGGAACTCGGTCAGCGTGGTCTTCCCGTTCGTGCCGGTGACGGCGACGATCCGCCCGTGCCAGAACAGCGAGGCGAAATCGAGCTCGCCCAGGCAGACGAGCCCCGCCGCGCGCGCCCGCGCCAGCCATGGATGGTCGGGCGGAAACCCCGGCGAGAAAACCACCAACCGATGCCGCGCGGCACCGGCCGCGCCGAACTCGGTTCCCCTGGCATCGTAGACGACCCCGTCCGCTCCCGCCGCCGCGAGCAACGCCCGCACGCCGTCACCGCTCACGCCGCCGCCGAAAATGGCGACGGGGTGCGCGAGCAGGGGCGCGATCGACGGGGAAGTAGGCAGGACCATGTCAGTTCTGGCGGGCGCGGCGGGCCGTCGCGACCAGGAGGTCGCGTCGCGCGGTCCAGGCCGCGACGAACGCACGGTTGCTCACCACCGGCAGACCGGTGCGGGAGCTGACCCCGGCGGGAAGCCGGGACGCGGACGGCAGCCGGCGAAGGGCCAGCGATCCGGTGACAAGCGATCGAACGAGGGGAGTGGGAGAATTCATCATCAGCGGATTTTCAGGGTCGCGAGGCTGGCAAGAGCGAAGCCCAGGGAGAGAACCCAGAACCGAAGGACGACCTTCGTTTCCGGCCAGCCGAGTTTTTGGAAATGGTGGTGGACCGGCGCCATCAGGAAGACCCTCCGGCCCTCCCCGTAGCGGCGTTTCGTGTACTTGAACCAGCCGACCTGCACGACGACCGAGAGGAGTTCCATCACGAACACGCCGCCGGCGATCACGAGCGTCAGCGGCTGGTGGATCATGAAGGCCATCACGCCCAACAGTCCGCCGAGCGCGAGCGACCCCGTGTCACCCATGAACACCTCGGCCGGATGCGAGTTGTACCACAGGAAGGCCATGCATCCTCCGATCAGCGCACCGCAGATCACGGCGAGTTCGCCCGTTCCCTCGACGTAGTTGATCAGGAGGTAATCCGAATACACCCGGTTTCCCGCGACGTACGCCATGATCCCGAACACCAGGGCGACAGTGATGGTGCAGCCGACGGCCAGCCCATCGAGCCCGTCCGTGATGTTGATCGCGTTGCTGAAGCCGACGATCCACAGGTAAATCAGCACCAGCAGCAGCCACCAGGGCATGTGCTGGATGATCGCGAACTTGATGAACGGCACCCAGAATTCGCGGATCTTGTCCCGGCTCGCCGGATGCCAAAGCAGCACGCCGAGCGCCCCGAGGGTCGCCAGCGACTGCCACGCGATCTTCTCCCACGAATTGATGCCGGCGCGGTTCTTGTGTACGACCTTGAGGTAGTCGTCGCGGAATCCCGGCACCGTGAGCGCCGCATACACGAAGAGACTCACGAACACCCACACGTTCGGTGTCGCCCAGAGCGCCGCGCTGATGAACACGGAAAGAAAGATGATCAGGCCGCCCATCGTCGGCGTGTTCTTCTTGTCGAAGTAGCTGGCGCCCAGGGCGCCGGTCCGGTCGTCGATGTAGCCGTGGCCGAATTTCAGTTCGCGAAACTTCCGGATCAGCCTCGGGCCGATGATGAACCCGATCACCAGCGACGTCAGGGCCGCCAGCGCCGTGCGCAGCGTGATGTAATGCAGCAGCCGGAGCGGGCCGAAGTAGTGGTCGTAGTCTGAGAGATACGAAAGCATGGTGGATCACCGCATCGCCGGCTCGGCCGCCGGGTCGCTCGGCGCGCCCGTCCCGGCCGCGCCCGTCACGGCCGGCGACGGCTCCGGGCCGAAAATGGTCTCGAGGTGGTAGCGCCGGCTGCCTTTGACAAAGACCGCGCCACGCCAGAGCCGGGCCGCCTCGGCCACCCGGTCCGCCGAATCCGCGACGTGCAGCTGGGCGGCGGGAATGCGGGCGGCAAGCCCGCCCGCCAGCATGTCATCGGCATGCGCCCCGATGAGGAAGACCTGGTCGCCGGGGCGCACTGCCAGGGAGCGTCCGAGAGCATGGTGATATCCGGCCGACTCGGTCCCCAGTTCCTCCATGCTGCCAATGATGTAGAGTCGGGGGTCGGAGGCCGGGGCGACGTCCGCGAACACGGACAGCGCGTCCGCCATCGATGCCGGATTGGCGTTGTAGCAGTCGAGGTACAGCAGCCGCCCGCGATCATGCCGGAGCTCGCCACGGAGCTTGCCCGGCTTCCAGGACCGAAGCCGGGCCTGGATTTTCGCCGCCGGGACGCCGAGCCACAGGGCGGCACAGATCGCGAGGATCGCATTTTGCGCCATGCCGTCCGAAACCCGACGGAAACTGAAGGTGAGCGGAGGCGGCGGGCCGTACGCGAGCGCGACCGCGGTCTCGTCCGCCCGCTGCGTCAGCGTGAAATAGACGGTGTCCTTCGGCGGCTCCGCCGGACGCAGCACGTCCGCCCGTTCGACGATCATCATGCGGACGCCCAGTTCGTGAAAGGCCGTGAACTCGGCCGTGGCGCGCGAAAAGAGCGCCACGCCGGCAGCCCGGGTCGCCGCGGGAAGGATCGCCTTCTCCCGCGCCACCCCGTCGAGTCCGCCGAGATCGGCGGTGTGCGCCGGCGCGATCAGCGTGATGATCGAGACGTCGGGCTCGATCATGGTTGCGAGCGGCGCCATTTCGCCCGGCGCGCTGATTCCTGCCTCCACCACCGCAAAGTCGTGCTCTGCCGAATCCAGCCGGGTCAGCGTCAGCGGCACCCCAAGGTGGTTGTTAAGATTCCCCTCGGTGGCGAGAACTCGTCCGGTGACCGAAGCCTCCGACGCGATCCTGGCTTTGTTGAGATTCCCCTCGGTCGCGTGCCCCGAAAGGTTTTCCCCGGTGGCGGGAACGCCGCACGTTTCGCCACCGAGGAGGAGCGCCAGGAGATCCTTCGTCGAGGTCTTCCCTGCGCTTCCGGAAATGCCAACCACGCGGCCGGGGAAACGACGCCGATGCTCGTGCGCAATCGCCTGGAACGCCGCGAGCGGATCGCGCACGACGAGTTGCGGCAGCGCGATCCCGGGGTTTGCCTTCGCCACCAGCGCCGCGCCCGCTCCGGCGCTCGCGGCGGCCGCCACGAAATCGTGGCCATCGCGTTTATCCGTCCGGATCGCGACGAACATCTGCCCCGCCCCGATCCGGCGCGAGTCGACGCTGAAGCCCAAAAGCGGCGAGACGGGCTCAACCGTCCATCGGCCGCCCGTCCAGTGTGCGAGGAGTTGTGCCGGGAACTCAGGCATCGCAAATGCCGGCGGACAACCGGCGTAGGTAGGACGAACCGTCCCCGGTGAGCCGTGTTTTCGTATTGGTCGAGCCCGACGTCACCGTCGGGCCGCTCTCAGCTCTCAGCTCTTGGCCGGAACGATTCAATTGAACCACGAAGGGACACGAATGAACACGAATAGAGAAGGGCGGCCGCGATGTTGCTGAGTTCCGCACCGACCGGGGGTTAGCGCCCCGCCTGGCAAAACTCGGCATTCCCTCCCTATTGGTGTCGATTCGTGTCCATTCGTGGTTTCTCCACTGCATGGTTCCGGCTGAGCCCTCCGCTCTTGGCTCAAAGCTCCCAGCTCTCAGTTCTCTCAGCTCCCCTCTCATGCCTTCAGCGACTTGATGCCGATCAGCTCCCGGACGACCTGGCGGTCGTCGAACGGGAAAACGGTGTCGGCAAACTCCTGGTAGCTCTCGTGTCCCTTGCCGGCGATCAGCAGGCAGTCGCCGGGTTTCGCCATATCGAGGGCCAGGCTGATCGCCCGGCGCCGGTCGTCGATCCAGGTGACCTTTTCCGGCGCGGTGACGCCGGCCCGCATGTCGTCGAAAATCCGGGCCAGCGGCTCGGTGCGCGGATTGTCCGCCGTGGCGAACGCGAAATCGGCGAACTCCTGCACGGCCCGCACCATCAGCGGGCGCTTCGTCCGGTCGCGGTTTCCGCCGCAGCCGAAGACGACGAGCAGGCGCCCGGGCGTGATCGCGCGCAGCATGCCGAGCGCGTTGCGCAGCGCGTCGTCGGTGTGGGCATAGTCGACCAGGACGTTGAACGACTGGCCCTCGTCGATCCGCTCCATGCGGCCGGGCACGCCCTTGAAGGCGCGCAGCTTGGCGAGGAACACGACCGGATCGCGGCCCAGTCCCCACGCCGTCGCGATCGCCGCCAGCAGATTGCTGATGTTGTAGCGGCCGATCAGGGGCGAATCGATGTCCATCGTCCCGCCCGGCCACACGAGCCGGAACGTGGTGTTGCGGAAATTGAGGGTCACGTTTTCCGCCCGCACCTGCGCCTGCGCGTTTTCTCCAAAGGTCACCAGTTTCGTGCCCGGCACGTCCGCGGTGATCTGCGCCGCGAGTTTCTCGCCGTAGGCATCGTCGAGGTTCACCACCGAAACCTTCGGTGCCGAGCCGGTCTTGCCGGTGAACAGCCGGGACTTCACCTCGAAGTACGCCTCGAAGGTCTTGTGATAGTCGAGGTGGTCGCGGGTGAGATTGGTGAACACCGCGGCGGAGAACTGCAGCCCGCGCACCCGCTGCTGGTCGATGCCATGCGAGCTGACCTCCATGACGGCCTGCCGGCAGCCGGCGTCGCGCATCTGGGCCAGCATCCCGTAGACGTCGAGCGACTCGGGCGTGGTCCGGAACGAGGGCACCGTCCGCGCCCCCAGGTCGTAATTGATCGTGCCCATCAGGCCCACCCGCTGATCGCCGTTGAGGAAATGCTTCAGCAGATGGGTGACCGTCGTCTTGCCGTTCGTCCCTGTCACTCCCACGACGTTCATGTCGCGGTCCGGAAACTTGAAATAACGCTGGGCGACGACCGCGAGGGTGGCGCGGGCATCGGCCACCTGGACCACGGTCGCTTTTCCCGGGGGGTGAACGGGCATGTTCTGGGTCACCACGGCGACGGCGCCGCGGCTGATGGCCTCGTCGATGAAGCTGGCCCCGTCGGCCCGGCGGCCGGGAAGCGCGAAGAAGAGATTGCCGGGCACGACGCGTCGGCTGTCGAGCGCCAGCCCGGAAATCGGCCGATCGAGCGAGCCTTTCACGGCGATGAGATCCTCGTCGCGGAAGTAGTCGGATAATTTCGGAGCCATTTTGAAGACGCGGTTCAGCGCGATGGATTCACGGCGGGTGCGTCGGACGGGCCGTGGTTGGAACGCGTGGATGAGCGGGTAGTTTTGCGTGAGATAGCCGATCACCGGTGGCCTCCTTCTGTCGCCGCGACGAAATCGGCGCGGGCGGGTTGGTTCGGTGCTGTGATGGAAAGGATCGGGATCAGCTTCTCGCCGATGCGCCGGAAAGAGGGCGCGGCCACCTGCGCTCCCCACCCGCCGCGAAGTCGTCCGTCAGCATCGTCCACGATGACGGAAATCTCAACCTGCGGGCGGCTCGCCGGGAAAAAGCCGATGAAGGAGCCGACGTGGTGGGTGTGCGAATAGCGCAAGACCATGCGACCGTGCGCATCGGGCTCGGACATCAGCTTTTGCGCGGTGCCGGTCTTGCCGGCCACCTCGTAATCGACGCCGCCGATCTTGATCGCGGCCTGCGGCGCCGTGCCGTCCTCCGTCACGCGGCGGAGGAGTCCGTTCACCGTGAGGGCGGTGCGGGCGGAGATCACCCGGGTGATTTCCGCGGGCGGATACTGGTAGACCACATTGTTCGACGCGTCGCGGATCTCGGAAATCACCTGGGGGCGGAGGAGCACGCCGTGGTTGGCGATCACGCTCATGGCCGCATGCATCTGCAGCGCGGTCGCCGCGATCGACTGGCCCATCGGAATCCGCGTGATGTCGATCGGGTACCATTTCGCCGGCGGGGCCAGGATGCCGGCAACCTCGCCCCCCGCGGGAAACCCGAGCGGCGAGCCGAATCCGAATTTCCGCGCGTAATCGTACAGCCGCTGCTTCCCGAGCAGCATCCCGAGCTGCGCCGCCCCGCGGTTGCTCGATTCCGCGATGATGTCGGCCACGGTCATCGCCTCCTGGTGCGGAAAGCGCTCCGCCTCACCCGGGAGCCGGAGCGTCCTGCCCTGGTAGTCCACCCGGTCGATCGCGCAGTTGAACACGGTCTGCGGCGTGACGAGTCCCTCCTCCAGGGCGGCCGAGGCGGCGACGATCTTGAACACCGAACCGGGCTCATACACGTCGGCCACGGCGACGTTTTTCATCCGCACCATCTGATCCTTGGGGACGCGGTTGTACTCGTTCAGGTTGAACGTGGGGTAGTTCGCCATCGCGAGGATGAACCCGGTCCGCGGGTCGCTCACGATGATCGTCGCCTTCAACGGCGCGAAGGTCTGGGCAATGTGGTCGAGTTCGCGTTCCACGATGTCCTGGACGACGGAATCGATGGAAAGCACCACATTGTAGCCGTCGGCGCGCGGGACATTGCGGGTCTGGAACTGCGCGAGTTCGCGCCGCCGGCCGTCCTTCTCGCCTTCGCGCCAGCCATCCTGGCCGCGCAGGTAGAAATCGTCGTATGCCTCGATGCCGGCGATGCCGCGGCCCTGGCGGTTGGCGAAACCGACGATGTGGGCCGCCAACTCGTTGTGCGGATAGACCCGCGCGTAACGGCGCTCCGGCCCGCACAGTCCGGCGATCCCGAGTTTCTGGATCTCGGCAAAGGTATCCTCCGGGACGCCGTTGCTGAGTTTCGCCCAGCGGATCGGCCGCCGGCCCTGCTGGTCGGTGACGGTGTCGGTCTCGGCGTCATCGTCGGCATCCGCCGTCGCGCTCACATCCGGGGAGTCGGTCGTGGCGCTGTTCGCCGCGGACATCGCCCGGCCGAAATCCGGGTCGACGTCGGAATCGCCGTCGTTGTCGCCCAGGTTGAGCGTGACGCGCAGCGGCGACGACGCCGCGGCGGCCGGAGCCGCCGGCAGCTTGGCGAGCATCGGCTTTTTCGGGGCAAGGGTGCGATACCGGGTGGTGCAGATCCGCTGGACCTCCGCGAGCGGCTTCCCCACGAGCTTCGCCAGCTCCGGCAGTTTCGTCAGGTCCTGCGGACGCATCATGGTCGGATCAACGGCGACCAGGATCAGGGGCCGGTTGGCCGCCAGGATTGCGCCATTCCGGTCGAAGATGTCACCCCGCCGGGCCGTCTCCTGGATGACCTGCCGCCGGGTCTTGATGATGGTCTGCAGCAGCGCGTCGCGGTCGATCACATGCAGCCACACGAGGCGGGTGCCCAAACCGGCAAAGCACGCGAACAAGAGGGTCGCGAGAAGGACGATGCGATAGTTTGACGCGAAACCGCGGGACATCGACGCTCAAGGGCTGGAGGCAAACTGCAGGCTGATGCTGCGCGTCGAAGTTGATCCGGGATTCGGCGCGCGGGTGGCGGCCGCCGTTGTCTGCGTGGTGGCGGCCCCGCCCTGGGCGGGCACCGGCGTGTCCATCTGAAAATGCACTCCTGAGGACCGCGGCCCGCCCTCGCGGGCTTCGTACATGCGCTGGTTGGCGCGGGCCACGAGCCGATAGACCGGATCCTCGTTCACCGCGACAATCTGCGTCTGCTGCAGGTCCGTCAGGCCGAGGTGCATCGCGACGTTCTGCTGGCGGAGGACCTGGGGATCCAATTCCTCCTCGACCATCGTCTTGGTGTCGGCGATCTGGCGTTCGGTGTCGTTGATCTGCTGCTGGAGCGCCTGGTTCGCGTCGGCGACGACCGAGATCTGATACCGCATCCACACCGTGCCGAGACCGATGGTCCCTCCGAAACCGATGGTGACGAGGAGGCCGACGAGAAGCTGGTTCACGAATGCGTGCGTGCCGGAGGTCTTCATGGACGTGGGGGAACGGGGCTCAGAGTTTTCGCAGGGCGCGCAGTTTCGCTGACCGGCTCCGCGGATTTCGCGCCACCTCGGCGGCGTCCGGTTCGACCGGACGGCGCGTGAGCAACTCCGCGGTTCTCACCCGGAAATCCTGCGGCGTGCTGTCCGCCGCACTCTCCGGCATTCCGGCCCGGCGACGGAAGAACTGCTTCACGATCCGGTCCTCGAGGGAATGAAAGCTGATGACGCAGAGGATGCCGCCGGCGGCGAGCTTCTCGAACGCGACGGGCAGCGCCCGCTCGATCGCGCCGAGTTCGTCGTTCACGGCGATCCGGATCCCCTGGAACGAGCGCGTCGCGGGGTGGATCTTCGAGGTGTGCCGGTCCCGCGCCGGAATGGCTTCCGTGACCACGCCGGCCAGCGATGTCGTCCGCGCCAGAGCTCCCGTGCCGCGCGCGGCCATGATAGCGCGGACGACTCGCCGCCAGTGTGCCTCCTCGCCAAAATCCCTGATCGCCCGGACCAGCATCTCCTCGCTGGCCGTCTCGAGCCAGCGGCTGGCGGGCACCCCCGCCCGGGGGTCCATCCGCATGTCCGCCGGCGCATCGTTCCGGAACGAAAAACCGCGCTCGATCTCGTCGAGTTGGAAGGACGAGACCCCGAGGTCGAACAGGATCCCGGCGAACCCGGTCACCGGCACGGCCGCCAGCGCGCCGAAGTCGCGATCGATCAGCGCGAATCGTCCGGGATACTCCTCGCTCAGCAAGGCGGCGCGTTCACCCGCCGCCGGATCGCGGTCCAGCGCGATCACCTGCGTCCCGGGATCCGCGGCCAGCAGCGCCCGGGTGTGCCCACCTCCGCCAAACGTGCAGTCGAGATAGCGGCCACCCGCGCGCGGCGCGAGGGACTCGAGAACCTCGCGCAGCATCACGGGCTCGTGGCCAGGCGTCATGGTGCAAGGAGGGACCTCATCGAGCACGGGGGGCATCGGACACACTCCTCTCGGACGATTTGCGCTTCGTCACCTGCCGCAGCACGAGTCCGTCGCGCACCCGCGGTTTGGCCCGGCGCGCGGCGCTCAGTGCCACCGGCCCCTCGCCGGCATCGATCCAGGCCGGAAAGCTGCGGCGCGCGGCCGCGGATGCGACCGTGGGCGTCTTGTGCAGCACGAGGCGGTTGGCCGCCTTCACTTTGACGGGACGGCGCATGGTCAGATGTCCAGGCGGCGCATGAGGTCGCCGAAGTTTTCTCCCGCAGTACGCGCCTCCTCCTGCTGCCAGCGGGCGGGATTGTAGATGTTGAACTTGGTCAGCGAGCCGACGAGCACCGCGTCACGGTCGATTCCAGCGTGCTTCAGCAGGTCGGCGCCGAGGCCAATCCGACCGGCCTTGTCGAAGGAGAAGCTCTGCGTCTGCGAAAAGAACCGCGCGGCGAACGCCTGGGCGGCGGCGTCGCTGAGCTTCAACTCGGAGATTTTCGCATGAAGTTTCTCGACCTCCGCCGGAGGCAGAACCGCCACGTAACCGTCGGGATGGGGCGTCGCCAGGAAGGCATCGCTCTCCACGTGCGCAGTCCGCCAAGCCGACGGGATCGTGAGCCGACCCTTGTCGTCCAACGTGTGCCTGAACAGGCCCGTATAGAAAGCTTTGCCCGATTGCGACATGTGCGGGGCAGCCTACATGCCCCAAAGTGCCCCATTTCAACCCACTTCCCCCCACCCCCGTCAAGAAAAGACGCAAAACTCTGGACAAAAACTTATTCACCATCCGCAGCGGCGCTTCTGAAAATCGCCGGCCCAGTCGGGGAATTTTCCCCACCATGTTGCATAATGCCCGGTTGCACCGGAAAACCACCGGTCGGTCGCAGACTGAGTTTCTTCCACCGGTCGTCGCCTCTCAGCCGGTACGATTCAACTGGCTGCGGACCTTGCGCCTCGCGGGGTGAGGTCACCCCGCCTACATCAAGACGTTTCCACGTCTTTCCCTTCGAATCCTTCGCGAGACAGCCTGCCCTGCGGCAAGCCGACATCATCGGCCCGATGGGGACATCGGGCTCCACCAACTTTGATCGCCGACATTGGTTCGTTGTCGGCGCGGTGGGGGCACCGGCGCCCACAGCTAACTGATTCCACCCTTCGAGGGGTTCCCTCCGTATCAGAGTCAATTCGTGTCCAGTGGTGGTTTCTCCACTGGTTCCGGCTCAGCTCATGCCGGGTCGAGGAGTTCCATCGCCTTGAGGGCCGCGGCGAGACGTGTTTCGACCCCGAGCTTGGGCAGGAAATTCTTCACGTGGCGTTTGATCGTTTCGGGCGCCGTGTCGAGGATCAGCGCGATTTCCGGACTCGTCTTGCCCTGCGCGACCCAGAAAAGGATTTCCGTTTCCCGCGGCGTCAGCCCCAGCGGCGCGAGTCGGGCCGGCGATGGCGGCGCGGCTTTTTCGCGCAGCGTGAGCAACAGCAATCGGTCCTCACCGGGCGCGGGAGCCTGTTCAATTTCCAGGGTGCCACCCGAAGCATCCGAGAGGGCGAGCGGGTTGGCGCGGGCGCGATTGTCGCGCAGCCAGCGCGACACGGCGTCGGGCAGCCGCTTCTGGCCATCCAGGCTGCAGTAGCGGCGCAACAGCAGATCCGCCGGCCCGGTGCGCAGGCGCATCGTTCCATCCGGCTCGACCACGACGGCGGCGCTCTCCCGGGCGTGCTGGAGCGTGCGTTCGGCTGCGATCCGCTGCTGGATCTCGCGGTCGAGTTCCTCGTTGCGGTTTTCCAGCGCGAGCTGCAACGCGCGCAACTCGAGATGCGCGTGGACTCGCGCGAGCACTTCTTCGGGGTGCAGCGGTTTGGTGATGTAGTCGACGGCGCCAAAATCGAAACCCTTCACCTTGTCGATCACGTCGGTCGACGCGGTGAGGAAGAACACCGGCACCGCTTCGAATTTCGGCCGCGCCTTGATCCGGCGGCACGTTTCAAACCCGTCGACTCCGGGCATCATCACGTCGAGCAGGATCAGGTCCGGGTTCATCGCCTCGAGACCGGCCAGGGCCACCGCTCCGCTTTCCGCCGCGAGGACCTTGAATCCGCGCGCGCGGAGAAAATCGAAGAGCACCGACAAATTATCCGGCACGTCGTCGACGATCAGAATCCGTTTTCCCGCGTGCGGTGAAAGCGCAATAGGCTTATTCATGACAAGAGGAATTGAACCGCCAATTCGGAACGATTCAGTTGCAACACGCATTGCCACGAATCGACGCGAACAGGGATTCAGGAAAACAGCCTTTCCTGAATGGCATACCGAATCGTGATCCGACCGCGATCAGGTGTTCTCCTTCTTCATTGGTGTCGATTCGTGTCCATTCGTGGCCACCCAACCGCATTTCTCCGGCGAAGAACTCGCCGATGGCAGGGAACCACCGGCGCGGATCGACGGGACGGAAATCATTCACGGGGTGATGCGGCGCACCATGCATGCGGGGTCGGTCGCGGTCAGCCCACGGCGTTTCCCCCGCCGGCCTGGCGGAGCGCCTGGCGGAGCGCGGTCAATTTGAAGTTCGCGGCGAGATCGTCGAGATGCCTCACCGTGGCGGCGCACTCGGGATGCGCAGTGCCGACCACCGCCAGATGCTGCCGCAGCGCGTCGACGTCGCCTCCGTGCGCGAGCGTGAGCAGTTCGGCCACATCCTCCGCCGGCAATTGGACCTCCGACTGGAAGGGGGAGGCCGAAGGCGTCGTCCCAGGGGCGTAGGTCCATGCGAGCTTCATCGTGTCGGCCAGCGCGCCGAACAGGCGTTCCTCCGTGAACGGTTTGGGGACGAACGTGTCGCACCCCGCGTCGACGGCGGTCTGCCGGTCTTCCTCAAACACACTGGCCGAGATGGCGATGATCGCCACGCCGCGGCCCGCCGGCAGGGCCCGCAGTTTCCGCGCCGTCTCGTAGCCGTCCGGCCCCGTCCCCATCCGAAGATCCAGCAGCACACCGTCGAATTTCGTCCGCGCGATCTGGCCGAGGCAGGACGCCGAATCCACGGCTTCCTCGATTTCAAACCCCACCGGTTCAAGCAGGGCACGGAGCACATCCCGGTTGGCCGGCTCATCGTCGACGATGAGCAGCCGGCGCCGGGTTCCGAGATATCCCACCACCTGCCGCGGCGGTACGGTCGCCACGGCGGCGGCCGGCGGGAGCGGAAGCGGAATCGCGAAATGGAACCGGCTGCCCGCTCCAAGCGTGCTTTCAACCTCGAGCCGGCCGCCCATCAGCCCGACGATTCTCTGGCTGATCGTCAGGCCGAGTCCGGTCCCCTGGGTCGCGAGTTTCTGATCGCCCGCCTGATAAAACGCCTCGAACACCCGCGGCACCGCATCGGCGGCGATGCCGACACCGGAGTCGGTCACGGTGAAGCGAACGAATTCGTTCGGTTGGGTGCCGGGCGGTTGGGCTCGTGACGCGGGCGGATCGGAAGGGAGCGCCGGAAAGTCCCGGCCCGCCGGCGCGAGGCCGGCGGGCGGTTCGATCCGATCGACCGCAAACACGATCCTGCCCTGCGAGGTGAATTTCAGCGCGTTGCCGAGCAGGTTGTGCAGGACCTGGCGCAGCTTCGCGTCGTCCGCCTCCACGCGGACCGGAAGATCGGCGGCGAACTGGGTCTCGAATCCAAGGCCCTTTTCCGCCGCCCGCGTCGCGTAGGTCTCCGCGATCCCCTGCAGCACCGGCAGCAACACGATCGGCCGCGGCGCCAGCGAGAGCTTGCCGGCCTCGATCTTCGAGAGATCGAGCACTTCATTGATCAGTTGGAGCAAATGGTCGCCGTTGCGGCCGATCACGGCCAGGCGCTGCAGGTGTTCGGCCGAAAGATCCGGCGACCGCCGGAGAATCTGCGCGAACCCGAGAATCGCATTGAGCGGCGTCCGCAGCTCGTGACTCATGTTCGCGAGAAAGGCGCTCTTCGCGCGATTCGCGGCCTCCGCCGCCGTCTTGGCCACGCGCAGTTCCTCGGTGCGGGCCGCGACGGTCGCCTCCAGCGTGGCGGCGCGGGCGCTCAAAGCGTGCAGGCGCCAGCGGCTAAAGGCCAGGAAAGCGGCAATCGCCACCGTCACATACCCCACCCACGCCCACCACGTCGCCCACCACGCGGGAAGCACGACGAATCCAAACTCCGCGGTGGTGCTGTAGCGGGCGTCGGCGTCGCGCGCCCGCACCGCCAGCAGGTGCCGCCCCGGCGAAAGCGAGGTGAACGAAATCGAGGGGCCTGACAGCGGTTCCGACCACTGGTCCTCGTGGTCGAGGCGCACTTCGAAACGCACCCCCCCGGCATTGAGGCGATCGGTGGCAAAGGCGAAATTCAACGCGCGTTCCGCATACGGCAGCCGGACCGGAGCGGCGCCATTCAGCCGCAGCTTTGCGCCTCCGGGGCGGGACACCCGGCGAATCAGGGCGCGAAACGGCGTCGGCGAGATGAAACTGCCGGGCAGCTCGACGCGGAGGAGCGCCGCCTCCGTGCCGCCAACCCAAAGGACCGAGCCGCCCTTCGGATTTGGTTCCTCGAGAAAGACCAGACTCTGCCCGGCGGCTTGTGCCACCGAGGCGGGAAGGACGTCGGTGCGACCGTCCGGGAGCAGGCGCACGATCCGGCTCTGCCGCCGCTCCGTCGTGTCGCCGGTCGCATCGTGCTCGAGCCGCAGCCAGACGGATCCGTTCGCGCCCGTGCCCACGCCGCGCACCCGGGTTCCCGGCGCCCCCACGTCGAGGCGCGTGAATCGCCGCGCCCTCGCGTCGAACCGATACAACCGGCTAAAGACGAGGAAGAGCGGATCGGCGTTCGTGGCGACGACCACGGGAAGATCAGTGATCGGCCGGTGATCAAGGCCCCGGCCGCCGTCGTAATGTTCGATCCGCAGCGACTCGCCCTCCGTGCCGGTGCCAGGCAGGCCGAAGATCCGGTAGAATCCGTGCCGCGATGAGCTCGCCCACAGCGCCCCATCGGGGGCCTCGACCAGATTGCGGATCTCGTCCGCTTCGATGCCGCGGATCGGACCGGCGTTGTGCCAGCCGTCCGCGCCCCGGCGAAACAAAAACAACCCGCCCGCGGTGCCGACGAACGCGACGCCCGGATTGCGGCGCGGGACGAGCAGCGACAGGCAGACGTCGTCGCGCCAGGGTCGCGCGACGGATCCGTCGGGCGAGAGCACGCGCAGTCCGCCGACTCCGCCGACGAGCAGCTCGTTTCCGGCCGACGCGAGCGCCAGCACATTCTCCGGGCAGTTCGGAACGGCGGTGAAATGCGCCTCGGCGGGCGGAGTTTTCGCGGCGTCCGTCGGCCGGAGCACCAACAGCCCGTCGAACGCTCCGACGTAAAGGTGGTCCCCGTGGCGCAGCACCGCATGAAGAGTACCGTGATCCAACCCGTTGGCACCGGTGAAGACCGTCGTGTGGGCGGGCCAGGTGATGCGCGCGAGGCCGTCGTCGAGCAGGGCCCAGAGGTCGCCGTCGCGATCCTGAAACAGCCCGTGCAGGGCCGAGTTCGGCAATCCGCCATTCGCGACGTCGAGGTATTCGGGATCGCCGCCCTTCGGATCCAGCAGCAGCAGCCCCTTCGGGCGGAGGGCCAGCGCCAGCGAGCCATCGCGCAACTGGAGTCCCCGGGTCACCGAGTCGACCCGCAGCGTGGCATCGGCGGCGGTGGGGAATCGCGTGAGCTTTCCTCCCGCCAACCGCCAGAATCCGCCCCGCAGCGTACCCAGGATCCAGGCGCCATCCGGACGGGGCGCCACGAAGCCCACCCAGTTCTCACCGCGCCGGAGCTCCGGAAAGTCCGCGACGGTCCGATGGTCCGCCCCGCGCCACGCCGCCAACGGCTGGCCGCGCACGTGCACGACCAACGCGTCGCCGGCGGCCTGGGCCAGGGCGCGGCCCGTGTGCTCGACCGTGAACCGGCCATCGTGCCACCAGAGGATGCGATCGTTGGTGACGAAGTAGACCCCGTGCGGAAGGGCGAACGTCTGAAAGATGTCCCCGAAGTCGCGTTCATTTTCCGGCAGCTGGTCGCGCAGTGACGTGAACACGCGGCCGCCCCGGCCGTCGTCATCCAGGTAGCCGAGTTCATTGACCGCGCCGACCCAGATGCGGTCGTTGGAGTCGATGGCGAGACCGCGGACAAAACTCCCGCCGACCGGGATCGAACGCCAGGTGAAGCCGTCGTAGCTGAGGACGACGTCGCGGTTGCCAACATACAGGACGCCCTGGCGATCCTGAACGGCCGCCCAATTCTGATTGTGCTCGTTGCCGTAGTCGCGCGGCCGGAAGGTCTGCACGAACGGCAGCCCCCGCTCATCCGTCCCGGTCGCATGCACGCGCACGCCACCCGCGCAGAGGAGGGCAAGCATGACGGCAAAAAGGCCGGGGAAACGGGTACGGGAAACGGACGCCACGGCGACGCCCTGTGATGCCGATTCCGGTCGGAAGAACAATGCTGGACCGGACGCCCTGCCCCCAAGGGGGTATTGGGTGTTTTCCTACCGGAAGATAGACTACGCGGGTGAACCCACAGCTTCCCCCACCAGCTCGCAGTCGGCGGACTTCAACGACCTCGCTTTCCAAACTTGCGCTTTCCCTCGTCGTCCTCGGTCCGCTGGCGGTGCTGCCGCCCGGCTACGCCCTGCCGACGGGAGGCCAGGTGATTGCCGGAAGCGCCTCGGTCAGCCAGGCCGGAGCACGGATGACGATCAACCAGACCTCGCGCAACGCGATCATGAACTGGCAGTCGTTCAGCGTTGGCGCGGGCGAACAGCTTCGGCTCAACCAGTCGGGCGCGAACGCCGCGATGCTTGCGCGGGTCACCGGCGCCGATCCGTCCGCCCTGCTCGGTTCACTCAAGGCCGATGGAAAACTGTTCCTCATCAATCCGCGGGGCATACTCGTGGGTCAGGGGGCGGTCATCGACACGGCGGCGTTCATCGGCTCGACCCTCGACGTCAGCAACCAGGCGTTCCTCGCGGGGGGTGCGATGACCTTCCAGGGCGACAGCACGGCCGGGATCGCGAACTACGGCCAGATCACGGCCCGCGAAGGCAACGTCATGCTGTTTGCCCATACCGTGAAGAATGCCGGGGCCCTGACTGCGCCCAAGGGGGCGGCCAGCCTCGCCGCCGCGAATGAGGTGTATCTGGCCAATCCCGACGACACCTCGATCGTCATCAAATTCAACGTCCCCTCCTCCACCGCCAAGTCCGCGAAGGGGTCGGCCGTCGGAGTGGAGAACTCCGGCGTGATCCGGGCGGCGCAGGCCGAGCTCCAGGCCGCCGGCGGCAGCATGTACGACCTTGCGGTCAACCAGACCGGCATCATCCGCGCGACGGGCGTTGAGCGGAAGAACGGACGCATCCTTCTCACGGCGGATGGCGGCACGGTCGGCGTCGGCGGCAGCGTGACGGCGCGCAATGCCGACGGCAGCGGCGGCGAGATCCTCGTCGGGGGCGACGCCCACGGCGCGAATCCGAACGTCCCGAACGCGGCGCATACGGTCGTCACGGCGGATGCTAAACTCGACGCCAGCGCCTCGGCTCCGAATGCGGCCGCCGGGCGCGTGATCGTCTGGTCGGATGAAGCCACGCGGTTTCTCGGCACGATCGACGCGCAGGGCAGCGGGGGCGGCTTCGCGGAGGTTTCCGGCCGGCACTCCCTCGAATTCAATCCGTCCTCGCCGGTGAACCTGGGACGCGACGGCACGCTGCTCCTCGACCCCGACGCGCTCGTCATCAGCACGTCGGCCGACAGCGGCACGACCACCGCCGGCACGAATCCGTTCACGTTCGGCGCCAGCACGACGTCGGCGACCCTCAACGTGACGACACTCGAGAACCAGCTCGCCACGTCGAATGTCGTCCTCGACACCTCGAGCTCCGCCGGCGACATCACGTTCAACGCCCCGGTCACGTGGGGCGGCAACACGCTGACGGCGAAGGCGGGTGGCAGCATCAACATCAACGCGAACCTCACGGGTGGTGCGAACAGCGCGCTGGTGCTCAATCCCGGCAAGGCGGCGATGCCGACCCAGCAAGGGCTCACCCCGATCAACCCGAAGGCGACGCTCGCTGCCGGATCGACGATCACCGTTGGCACCCTCACCTACGGCTCGAATGCCAGCGCAGCCCCGGCTGGCTACAACATCGTTGGCGGCACCGTCGCGGCCGACTTCGAAGGCAATCTGAAGATCGGTTCGCTCCAGGTGGACCTCTCCGCGGGCGGCACCGGCGTCCTGACCAACGGGGGCAACAACACGATTGGCGAGTTTCGCACCACCGGCATGGGCGATCTCACCTCCGCCCAGGTGGCGAACGACAACGGCGCCATGAGCGTGTACCTCAACACCACGAATTCCTCCGCGCCCCAGATCCGGATCACCACGCCCGGGCTCCTGACGCTCGAGTTCGGGTCGAGTCTGAGCTTCGCGAGTCAAACCGACGTCATCCTCGCCTCGACCGGTTCCGGGTTCACCAACCAGGCCGGAGCAAATGTCTTCGGCTCCAATGCGCGGTTTCTGATTTACGATACGGCGCTGGGGGCCACGACGAAGGACGGGCTGGCCGGCATCGACGTGTACTCGCATCCCTACAATGCGGCCGACAGCTTCTCCTCCGACACGGCCTCGCGTTTTCTTTATCAAACCGCCTCCGGGCTGCCGTTTCTCACCTACACCGCCGATAACCTGAGCCGCACCTACGGCGCCGCGGATCCGACCTTCACCGCCACCGTCACGGGGTACATCGGCGGGCTCACGAACGACGTGACCGGACTCCCGACCTTCTCCACCACCGCGACCCAGTCGTCCGGCGTCGGTACCTACACGATCAACGTCGGCCGCGGCACCCTCGCGTCGTCGAACTACGACTTCACCTTCGCGCCCGGCACGCTCTCGATCACCGCGGCCCCGCTGACGATCACGGCCAACGACGCCTCGCGCACGCCCAACACGGCCAATCCGACCTTTGGCGTCACCTACTCGGGCCTCGTGGCAGGCGACACGACGTCCGTCGTGAGCGGGCTCACCGTCGGCACGACCGCCACCCTGACGTCACCGGTCGGCACCTACGCGATCACCCCGGCGGGGGCGACGGCCGCCAACTACGCCATCACGTTCGCGCCCGGCACGCTGACGATCTCGAACAACAACCCGCTGACCCTCACCGCCAACGATTTCAACCGCACGTACGGGGCGGCGAACCCGACGTTCACCGCCTCCATGTCCGGCTTTGTCGGCACCGACACGTCGGCGATCGTTTCCGGCCTGCAGTTCAACACGACCGCGACCCAGTCGAGCGGCGTGGGCACCTACGCGATCACCCCGTTCGGCGCCACGGCGCCGGGTTACGTGATCACCTATGTGCCGGGAACGTTGCTGATCGCACAGGCGCCGCTCGTCATCACGCCCAACAGCACCTCGCGGTTCTACGGCGACGCCAACCCGACGTTCACGGCCTCCTTCAGCGGCTTGGTGGCCGGTGACACCCCGGGCGCGATTTCCGGACTGAACTTCGCCACAACCGCCACGCCAGGCTCCAACGTCGGCGCCTATCCGATCACCGCGTCCGGCGCCACGAATCCGAATTACAGCATCACGTACGGCGCGGCCGGCCAGCTCACGATCAACCCGGCGCCCCTCACCGTCACGTTCAACAACCAGACGCGGGTCTACGGGGATCCGAACCCGGCGCTGACCTACACGGTGAGCGGCCTGAAGAACGGCGACAGCGCCGCCAGCAGCGTCAGCGTCACGAATGTCACCATGCTCGCGGCGGTGACGGATGGCATTGGCGCCTACGGCATCGACGGCCTGGTGCTGTCGCAGTCCTCGAACTACACGACCACCACCGTGGGCGGCGACCTCACGATCACGCCCCGGCCGCTCACGATCACCGCCGACAACAAGTCGAAGGTCTACGGCGACGCGAATCCCACGCTCACCGCCACCTTCAGCGGCCTCGCTCCCTTCGACACGGCGGGCGTCATCCCCAACCTTCAGCTCAGCACGACGGCGACGCTGACGTCCGGCGTCAGCCCGCTCGGTTACGGGATCCTCGTCAGCTCCGGCCTGAACCAAAACTACGCGATCAGCTATAAATTCGGCACGCTGACGATCACACCGGCGCTGCTCACGACGCTGGCGCCCCCGGACCTCAGCCGGACCTACGGTCGGGCCGATCCGTCGCTGCCCACGCTCGCCTTTGGCGGCCTGAAGAATTCCGACACGCTGGCCGGCCTGGGCGCGAGCTACGTCAACATCCCGGCTCCGACCGCCGACGCCGGCACGTACACCTACGGCATCGCGATCAGCAACCCGAACTACCAGCTCTCCGGCACCACGACCGCCAGTTTCCGCGTCGATCCGGCGCCGCTCGACGTGCAGATCAGCGGCGCGGGCCGCACCTACGGGGACGCGAACCCGACCAGCTACACCCTGACGGCCACGGGCCTCGCGTTTGGCCAGACGGCCAACTCGGTCCTGAGCGTCGTGAATCCGACCGACCCGACGACCGGCGTCGGCACCTACAGCCTGCAGGCGCAGCTGAACACGCACAACTACTACATCCATTCCACCACCGGCGGAGCGTTCCAGATCAATCCGCGGCTGCTGACGTTCTCGATCGACAACATCACGAAATATTACGGCGACCCGATCCCGGACTTCACCTACACCTTCGGCGCCGACGGCCTCGCGCCGTCAGACAACATCACCGCGGTCATCTCCGGATTCCAGACCGCCGTCCCCGTCGGCCTCTACACGAACGTGGGCCTTTATCGGATCGATCCGATCTTCAAGGCGAACCCCAATTACCTCGTGTCGTGGACGCCGGCATACCTGGCGATCGTGCCGCGGCCGATCACGCTGACGATCAACAACGCGATCGCGTTCGGCAACGACGACATCCCGGCGGGATTCAGCACGGTCGGAACCGGGATCGATCTCGTCCATCCGACGCCGGGCAACGCCGGCGCCTATACCGGTTTCACGATCACGGCGACGAATCTGCCGACGAACGTTTCACTGAAGGACATCTATCCCTCGCTCACCTTCAACGTCAGCAGCACGAACAATCCCCAGCCGGTCGTCACGGCGGTGGACCTCAACCAGCTTTTCCCCAAGACGACGGCCACGGCACCCCAGGCGACGACCGCCGATGTCAGCACCAGCGCCGCTGCCACCGGCTCGCTGGCTTCCTCCGCAGTCGTCCTCGCGAACATCCCCGCCACCTTCGATGCCACCGTCTACGCCGTGATCAACGGCCAGGTGGTGAAGAATCCGAGCGCCGCGCAACAGGTGCTCGACCGTTTCAAGGACCAGACGCTCTATGTCTCGCCCGCCACCTACGCCAACGCCAACTACGCCGTCACCGGAATCACGGACGGAATTCTCACCTTCAAGGTCGATCCGGCGATCGTGCGGATCAACACCGAGATCGCGCTGCTGAAGGATGAGCGGGCGGCGGCCCAGAAGCAGTTTGCGAACAACGGCCACACCGGCGCGTTCGGTCTGCCGCCCGATCTCTTCCCGGTCCTGCGGGAACTGCTCGGCAAGATGCTCAACGACTGCCTCCTCAAGGGTGACACCGGTCCAGGCTCGCTCTATTACGCGGTCAACGGCGGTCCGGGCATGCTCTTCACCGGGGATCAGGCCCAGGAGGACAAATTCCTGTTCTGGCTGGCCGACATTCACACCAATGTCGCGAAGCAGGCGCTGCTGCTGCCGGGACTGCTGACCTACACGATGAATGTCGCGGGGCGCGATCCGAAGACGTGGTCCTCGGCCGACCGCGAGCTCGTCGACTTCATGACGCCGTACGTCCAGAAGGCACAGGAGCAGTTCGCCGCGAAAATCAGCCAGGAAAAGCAGGCGTGGCTGAAAGCGCAGGCCAGCGCCGCCGGCGCCGCCACGTTCATGCTCGGCACCGGCGACATGTATTCCGACGTCGTCAGCGCCGCGGTCCTCGACGTGTCGAAGTCGGCCACCGACAAGCTCAGCACCGAGGTCACGAAGATGGTCAATGACGCCAACAGCACGCTGGACACCACTGATCCCGCCTACGGCCAGATCCAGACCACGCTGAAATACTCGGTGGATACCGCGCTGTCCGGGGCCGGGATCGCCGCGGGCGCGGCGGCGACGAAGGCCTACCTTGCTGACACCGGTGCGTTCAAAGGGAAACGCAACGATGGGCTGAAGGGTGACATCAAAAAGCTGTATTCGAACGACAAAGCGCTGGATGACGCCCTGAAGAAGATCACCTCGAGCGTGTCGGAGGACGCCGGCGACTACAGTTCGTACCTCCGCAAGGTCGCGGGCCAATCCGTGGAGGACACCGTCGCCAAGGTGCTGCAATCGGACGAATCGCAGGGCCGCATCTCCGCCGCGTACGACGACGCGTACCAGAAAGCTCTTGCTGGCGGTGCCACCGAAGACGCGGCCAAGGAGGCCGGCGCCGATGCCGCCCAGACCGAAGTCAGGACGATCGCCGAACAGGCGGGCAAAGAGGCGATCGACGGGGTCGCGGAGAATCTCGGCAAGTACGCCGGCGCGCTGAATGCGAAGCTCGCATCCACCGACGTGCAGGACGCGGCCCAAAAGGCTTACCAATCCGCGTACGACGAAACCTACCGGCGGACGCTTGCGGCCGCCAAGACGAAGTGGGCGCAAGAAGGCAAGATTCCGACCGGAAGTGAGGTCGAGGATGGGTAGTATGTCCCGCGGGACATACGGCGCATTATGTCGCGAGTTAAATATGTGAGCGCTGCGGTGAATTTGCCGAGAAGCCACGGCGGCGCCGCGCAACATAATCCTCAGAGGGACGACAGGTAACTGAGGAGCGACTT
>DASZYH010000341.1:0-4289 GCA_035545515.1 Opitutaceae bacterium | reverse complement strand
CGCGAGCGGGCCCGCGGGTTCGATCCGCCGGCCTTCCAGGTCGGTGATCGCACGGGCGCCGGAGAGTTCGAGTGTCCTTGGCACGAGCGACCACATCACCCGGACGTCCATGTGGTCGCTCCGTCGAAATCGCAGCGAGTAGAGATCGCGCCGGGTCGCGTCGCGCCCCGCGAAGGTCGCGCCCTGGAGTTCCTGCATCAGCGCCTGCATCGCGGCCTTCGCCAGCCGCGGGGTGCCGGTCGCATCGTGGTGCTCCAGTCCCATCGCGAGGTTCGGATCATCGGCAAACAAATACCAGTAGGCCCGGCTCACGCCGGCCGACAGGAGCAGGGCATATCCCCGCACAAGGAATTCGGCCTGGGTCCGCTCGTCGATCGTCAGGTCCCCGGGCGCCCGCGCCGGCCGGACCGCCCACCCAAATTCGGTCGCCCAGATCGGCTTCACCGCAGCCCCGCCATACTTGCGCTCGAGCGCGCGCAATCGCTCGATGTCGCGCTGCATTCCCTCCGGCGGCGAATCGTACCGGTAGGGATGCACGGAAAGCGCGTCCATCCACGCCAGTCCGCCGCCGGCCAGAAGCTCGTCCCAGTACGGCAGCGGCACGCCGCTGGTGGCTCCGCCGACCACCAGCACGTCGGGTCGCACGCGTTTGACCGCCTCGAACGTCGCGCGCAGGAGCCGCAGATAATTGCCCGGCCGGTCCCGGGTCGCCGGCCCGGTGCAGAAGCTTCCGTTGTATTCGTTCCAGACCTCGACGGCGTGAATCTGCCGGTAGCGCTCCACGACTTGGGTCGCGTAGCGCGCAAAGGCCGCGATCGCGGCATCCGAAACGGGAGTCTTGCCGCCGTCATAATGCGGGTTGCCAAAACTGAGCACGATCAGCGGCGAGATTCCGGCCCGTTCCAGCGCCGCCATGTACCGGTTGTAGTCGGGCGGAAACGAAAAGTGTCCCGGCTTCCGCTCCACTTCCTTCCAATACAGTTCATCCCTCACGTTTCGGATCGGCGTGCGCGCGATCGCCGTAATCAGGCCGAGTTTCCAGCCCTGCGCAAAATGGGTCATCACCCCGAACCGGTCGTCGGCCGACGCCACCGCGGGAATCGCGAACGCCACGCAGACGAGCCAGGTTCTCACGGCTCCGTGCCCGTCTGTCATCGGCGCCTCCTCGGCGGGCTTCGCCGGTCGCGGGCTCGCAGTTCCTCGTACAACGAGGCGTACCGCCGGGCCTGGAGTTCCACGCTGAAATTCCGCTCGGCGTGCCGCCGCGCCTCGGCGCCGCAGCTTCTCCGCAGGTCGGGATTCCCGATCATCCGCCGCAGCGCCGTCGCCAGCGCCCCCGCGTCACCGCTGGGCGCGAGCAGGCCGGTGATGCCGTCGATCACGGCCTCTCCCACCCCGCCGGTCCGAAATCCAATCACCGGCGTGCCGCAGGCCATCGATTCGAGGATCGTGTTCGGCAGGTTGTCCTGTCGCGTGGGAATCGCGAAGGCGTCCGCCGCGCTGTATGCCGCCCGCAGTTGCGTGGGATCGTGCACTTCCCCGAGGTGCCGGTGGGGAATGGTCAGCGGCAGCTTGGCGCCGCCCCGGCCGAGGGTCACGAGCAGGAGGTCGGGCCATGCGCGCAGCGCGTCGAGCGCCGCCAGGAGGCTTTCCAGGCCCTTGCGCTCGTCCGCCACGGAGTCGGCCACGAACAGGACGACCTTCGCCGTCTGCGGCACGTCCACCCGCCGCCGCGCCTCCGCCCGTTCGATCGGCAGGTACTCGGCCACGTCGATGCCGTTTGGAATCACCCGCACATCGAACCGCCGGCAAAGCCGGCTGCGTCGCGCCTCGGCCGCCAGCCACTCGCTCGGGCAGACCACCGTCAGCCGTTCCGGGGGGACCGCCGCAAAGGCGTGCGATTTTCGCAGGAGCACCCGCCGGGTCATGTCCCGTTCGCCGCATGAGGTCATGAGTTGCGGACACGCGCCGCACCCCTCGCAGTAGCGGTTGCAGGGTCCGCTGTAATGACAGCCGCCGGTGAAGACGTTCATGTCGTGGAAGGTCCACACCAGCGGCTGGCGGGCGGCGAGCCGCGGCAGCGTGCGGTAATCGAGGAGATCGGCGACCCAATGGAGGTTGACGATGTCGCTCGCCGGGAGCTGGCCGAGCAGGCGCCACCCGGTCACCGACCAGTCCGGCGTGAAAAACGCCCCGGCCTGCCGAACCGGGGGCCGATGCCAGCGTCGGCCCAGCCGGAAGAGGACCTGGCCGACGATCGCGGGCGCGGGAGCGGCGGCATTCAGCTCCACCACGTCCGTCTCCGCGTGTTTTTCGAACTGCTGCGCCACCACCATTCGGGAGGACACCCCCACCCACGCCAGCGCACGATGCAACCGGCTGGCCGCCCGCGCCGCTCCGCCCCGCACATCCGTCGTTGAGATCTGCGTCACCCGCAGCCGCTCCTCCGGCCGGGGCGGAACCAGGTCCGCCGGCAGGCGGGGCAGGACTGCCGCACTCGCGTCAGGAGAGGCCGGGTTCATGCCGCGTTTGCCAGTTTGCCCCACGCCTCGGGCGAGGCGTCACCGGTGGGAAGCAGTCGCAGGACCCGGCGCACCTCGAACAGGTTGCCGAGAATCAGGAAGGGCATGAAGCCGGCGATCATTCCGGCGACCACGCCGTCCGCGCCGTGTCCGCGCACCCACCACACCATGAGGGTCGCGCTCGCGGCCGCGCTGATCGCCGCGAAACGGGTCTGGCGTCGCACCATCGAAAGCCCCGCGAGCAGGTACCCAAAGGGCTGCTGGAGGAAGCTCACGGCGTTCCATGCGAATAGCAGCCACACGAGCGCTGGCCCTGGCACCGCCCGCATCGATCCCACCCAGGCCCCGAGCACGGGCCGGGCGACCGCCGCGCCCACCGCCATCGGCAGGACGGTTCCGATCAGCGTCGCGCCGAGCGATCGGCGCATCGCCCGGCGGATCCAGTTGAAATCGCCCCGGGCACCGGCGTCGGAGTACGCCGGCCAAAGCGGCAGCATGAACGCGTTCTGCACCACCGCGAAAAGGTTGAATAGCCGCTGCGCCAGGTTGAACGGCGTCACGGCCGCGGCGCCCACCCACGTCGAGATCACGATCGGCGGCAGCGCCATCGAGAGCGTGAGCTGGAGTTGTTGGATCCCGAAGTAGATTCCGATTCCAAACAGCTCGCGGACCGCGCGCCGCTGGAATCGCGGCCACCGCAGGTCGGTCCAGCCGAGTTGCCTCATCTGCACGAGGATGAGCCCCGCGTTCGCGAGGACGAGCGGCCCCTGCGCGGCCACGATGATCCCCGGCAGCGACCAGCCGAGTCGCACCGCCACCAGGGTTGCCACCAGTCCGATGACGCTGCCCACCGCCTGCGCGACATTGTGCATCCACCCGCGCTGCCGCGCATACGCCAGCCGCTGCGCCAGGCCGAGCGGGAAGTTCACGCAGAACAGGAAACCGGCGGCGATCACCGCCTGCCGTGACTCCACCTGAACGGCGGGATCGCGAAGGTTGAACAGCGTCGCCGGATCAACGGCCCGCTCGGCCAGGCACACGACGCCAAACAGGAGCAGCCCGACCGCGCCAAGCAGCAGGAGCGACGTTTCCCAGAGCTTCCGCGCCTCGGTGCCGTCGTCGCGTGCGAAGGCGGTCGCCAACGTGTTCTGCGCGCCCTGCCCCAGCCCGAAATCCGCAAACATGATCATCGCCCCGAAACCCGTCAGCGTCATCCACAGCCCGAACGCCTCCGGTCCGAGCGCATGCAGCGTGACGGGGACCAGCAGGAGCTGGCAGCCAATGCCCACGCCGCGCGCCGCGATCGCCGTGGCGAAAAATGTCCCGATCGCCCGCGAGCGATCAGACAGCCCATGCAGCCGCCGTCGAAAGGAATTCGTTGCTCTCATCCGCATGGTCTCGCCTCGCAGGTTAAGCCGACCTCGGGCGCGGAAGGGACTCCGCGCCCCACCTGTTCATCTCGAATCATGGTAGGGCGGCCAGTCCCTTGGCCGCCTCGAATCAGACGACCTTTTTCTCCGGCCATTTCTTTTGCTCTCGGTTTCACTTCGATTGCGGCGCGAGGCGTTCCAGTTTGGTTCGCGATTCCATCACTCCGGGGCTCCGGCCGGGCTCGCTGGATTGATATAGGGCAAAAGCTGAGGTGATCCGCGCAAGCATTTTTTAGGCGGCCGAAGGCACGGCGAAGGGTGATTGGTGAAGGTCGAGAGCGGCGAGATAACGGCTTTCGTCATAGGGGACGTTATCGTGCCAGCAGCGCCAGAGGAT
>DASZYH010000340.1:0-4245 GCA_035545515.1 Opitutaceae bacterium | reverse complement strand
CTACGTCGGCACCAACTGTTCATGCCATCAGACCTCGCTCGCTTGGACGAGCAGGTCTCCAATCGCCGGATGCGGAAAACCGCACGTCCGGTGGTGTGGGAGCCTCGGCGGGTCTAATCCCGCCGAGGCCACCCGATCATCGAAACATGGCGGGGAAGGGACCCTCCTTCGCCCAAGGGCTACGGAGGGCAGGCTCCGCGCCCTACCGGCCGATACGACGCGAGCTAAACCGCTCTAGGTGACGATCGGCGGCAGCTCGGCGAGGTCGGCGTGCTCGAACGCCTCCTGGGCGACCGGCGAGACCGCGACGATCCGGACGGTGACGCCCCGCCCGGCGAGATCGCGGCGCAGGTCGCGCAAAATCCCGATTCCCGAATCATCGATCTGCTCCACGGCGGAGAGATCGAGGTCGAGGCCGTTGGCCCAGGGGGGCAGCGCGGAGACGACCTGCTTGCGAATGGCCTGCGCGGCGCCGGCGGTGAGCTGCGTGATGCTGTTGGCGCTGAGCGTCGGTCCGTCTCCAAGGATATTCATGGCGCAGGAATCTCCTTCGGCACTCGTTATCCCGATTTTGCCAAATTGCCAGTGGTCCGCCGGGGCTTCGCTCGCGTTTTGCCCGCTCGATTGCGTTCACCACCCGATACCAACCACATGCGCAATAAGACCCGAAAGGGAATGGATCCCGCGCGGACGATGCGGAAGGATTTGCGGCGGCGATTTTGCGGTAACCGCTGGCATGCCGGACGGCTGCCGTGAATCACCAAATTTCGAACCACCAACCCTCCCATTTTCCACCTGCCCGCCACCCTCATGACGTTTCGTTTCCTCCGCCTGTGCGTGCTCTGCGCCTTTGCCATTCCGCTTCTTTCCGCTCAGGCCCAAACCACCGACAATGCCACGCCGCCTCCACCGGATAGCTCGGTGACGCCGGCGGTTCCCGATGTCGCGACCGACCCCGACCATATCCTGCATCCCCAGGACGTCCTGCGCGTCGAGATTTTCGAGGAGGACGAGATCAACCAGCAGTGCCAGTGGCTCGAGGTGTCGTCCGGGTCGACCCTGACGCTGCCGCTGATCGGCACGATCAGCGTGAAGGGCAAGACGATCCGCGAGGCCCGGGAGCTGATCCGGTCCCTCTACAACAAGGATTACATCGTCAACCCGCAGGTGAACGTCGTCGTCCTGAAATACGCCGATCGCTCGGTCGACGTCCTCGGTTCCGTCACGAACCAGGGCCGGGTGAAATTTCCCGAGAACCGTGATCTCACGATCGTCGATGCGATCGCCCTCGCCGGAGGCCAGACCCGGCTGGCGGACTTGAAACGGGTCCGGTTGACGCGCCGGAACGACAAGGGCGAACCCGAGACGACCGAGATCAACGTCGACGCCATGATGCGGAAAAGCGGTGCTGATTCCGTGACGCTTCAGCCCGGTGACATCGTGTACGTGCCCGAGCGAGTCCTCTAAGTCGGAAGCATGCCCTGGGAGAACCGCGAATGAACGTGAATTCAGAGTGAAACGGCGGGGCGCTATCCATTGGGGATTGACCCACCTGATAGTGCGCCAGGTTTACCATCCGTTTTTCGAACCAAGCTCATCGTGCAGCCGGTCGCCCGGGTGACCACCGAGACGCGGCCGATTCTTATTCACGTCCATTGGCGTTCATGGCTGATGTCGCTTCGCTCGGTACGCGGTTCAATTGAATCGTCCCGGCTCAGCGGGACGGGCTGACGTCGGCGGCTTCCGATCTTCCCTCGCGCCGGGCTTGCGGCGCTGCGCGCGGTGCGTTGTGGTCACGACAGCGCATGTCCGCTTCGACTGACGCCCCCGTCCGTCCCACCCGCATCGCGTGGCCCCTGGTTGCGCTGATCACGGCGGTCTACGTCTTCGCGCACCTGCTGTGGTACCTTGGGACGCCGCTCGGGCGCGTGCCCGTGCTGGACGAGCGGGAGGAGCTGTCCTTCGCGCACGCGATTGTCACGGGCACGCTGCCCGCCGAGCCATTTTACCGTGCGCCCGGCTACGCGTTGTTCCTCGCGGTGCTTCAAGTCGGCGGCGTTCCGGGCCGGGCGGTTTTTCCCGCCGCGCTGATCGCCGGCGCGCTGCTTCACGTCGTCAACGCCGTGCTGCTGGCGCTGGTGGCCGCGCGCTGGTTTGACCGCCGCGCCGGGTTCGCCGCCGGGCTGTTGTACGGGCTGAATCCCGTGTTCATTCATTTTGCCGTCCGCGCCAGCGATGCCACGCCTGCGCTCACCGCGTTTCTCGCCGGACTGGTCGTGCTCGCGCCGGAACTCGACGCGCCGGCGCCGCTGCGAACCCGACGCTGGCTGGCGGCGAGCCTCGCGTGGGCTGTCGCGACGATCCTTCGCCCCAACTATTTCCTGCCGTGGCTGCTGCTGCCCGCGCTGGCGTGGTGGGTGTTGCGCCAGGCCGAACCGCCGTCGTCCGACGCCGGCGCTTCCCGGCGGAGGCCGCCGGTGGTTGCCGCCGCCTGTGGCGGTCTCGTCTGCTTTGCCCTCATTGCGATCTGGCAGTACCGCGTGTGCGGCACGCCCGGTTTTCTGCCGAGCCAGGGCCCGTATAACCTGTGGGCGGCGAATGCCCCGGGCGCGAACGGCCGTTACTACGTGCAGCGACTTTCGCTCCCCGCCGCTCTCGCCGTCCAGAATCCCGCGCGCGTCGAGTCGCTCCTGCTCTATGAGCAGGCGACCGGCCGGCGCAACGCGACGCTGGCGCAGGCGAACCCGTATTGGCGTGGCCGGTTCGTCGCCTATGTCACCCGCCACCCGCTCGACTGGCTGCGGCTGCTCGGATCCAAGCTGTATGCCCTGCTCAACGACTGGGAGCAGTACAACAACGAGACCCCGGCCTTTCACATCGCGCGCTCGCCGTGGTTGCGTTGGAACCCGCTGTCATGGGGGGTGCTGTTTGTCCTCGGCCTGGCCGGGGTCGGCCGCCTCGCGATCGAACGGCCGCGGACCGCCCTCGCCGCCGGCTGGATCGCCGCCGCCGTCGCGCTCTCCGCGCTGCTGTTTTTCGTCAGCGCGCGGTTCCGGCTCCCGCTGGCGGCGCTCGCCGCGGTCTTGGCCGGCGGCGGACTCGCTGCGCCGCTCTTCTGGGTCGGCCGGCCGCGGCGCCAGCGCTTCACGGTCGCCGCCGCCTGTGCCCTCGCGGCGTTCGTGGCGTTCTCGCGTTTCGGCGCCGTTCACGACCCGGCCACGTTTGTCCAGGATCACACGCTGCTGGCGAGGGCGGCGGAGACGGTGGGTGACGACGCGACCGCGTGGACCGAGGCCGAGGCGGCGCTCGCGCTGCGGCCGGATCATCCTGATGCGCTGCGCCTCGCGGTGAGTTCGTACTTCAACCTGCTGCTCGCCGACGCGGCCCCGCCCGGCGCCGAGCCGGCGTGGCGGAGTGCCGCCGAACGGCTGCTGGCCTCCGGCGCGACCGACCTGCGTCCGATTGCCGCGCTCGCGTTGTGGCGCGCCGGTGAAACCCCGCGGGCGCTGGCGGAGTGGCGGGGACTCGGTGCCGCGCCGTCGGCGGTCGCCGCCCGACTGCTTGCCGGAGATCCGTCCCTCGACCGCGCCGCCCTGGCGGCGATCGCGTCGCGGGGCGCGGACGAACCGCTCGTCCGCCTCGCGGCGGCGGTGTTCGACGTTCCGCTTGCCCATCCGCTGACGGCCGACGCGGCCCGGCCGATCGTGGCCCGCCTTTTCCCGCGCCATCCATGACCACCTCATCCGCCTCACCTGACAGCCGGGCGGCGACCTGGATCGCCGGCGCCCTGGGCGTGCTGCCATTCCTCCAGGTGATCCCGATCGATTTCGACCGGACGGGCGCGCTCGTGCTGCTCCTGCCGGCGCTCTGGGCCGGGCGGCGCCACGTGCTGCTCGCGCTGCGCGAGATTTTTGGCGGCGCATTTGCCGCGACCGCCGCACCCCGCGGCAATGCCCTCGTCGCCGCGCTGGTGAGCGTCGGCGGCCTGGCCACCATGATCGCGGCCCTGCGCGCCGACCAGCCGGCGCCGGCGTTCGTCACCGCGTCCGAATGGGTCGTCCTGGGGGCCGTGGCGCTGATCGCGGGCCGGATCGCACGCGTCGATGCCGCCGCGAGCCGGCGGATGCTGCTCGGTCTGACGGTCGGCGCCGCGGCCGGGATGGTGGCGATGTGGAGCTGGTGGCTCGCGTCGGGGCGCGGCGGGGTTCCGATGTACGCGCATTACCGGCACCTCGGTCTGCACAC
>DASZYH010000339.1:0-19958 GCA_035545515.1 Opitutaceae bacterium | reverse complement strand
CCGGACGGATCGTCCTGGAACACGGCGGCGAACTGGATCACGGGCAACCCCTGCGCCTGCTGCAGGAGCGTGTTGGTGCTGTCCGCCTGGCCGATGCTCACCTGGTCGGTGGCGACCTTCTGCATCACGAACGCGTTCGGACCGCCCGGGATGAGCGTGACATCAAGGCCCTCGTCGCGGAAGTACCCGCGAGCCTGCGCCTGATACAACCCGCCGTGCTCGGGCTCGGCGACCCAGTCGAGTTGTACGGTCAACCGGTGAAGCGGTTTGGCCTGGGCGGCGATCGTGAGGGTGACGGCCGCGAGCAGCAGGGGAAGGCGGGAAAGCATGGGGCGCAACGGTGCGCCAGGTGGCCGCCCGCGGCAACCGCCGTGTCTGTCAGCGGTCGGGCCGGTCGTAGGCATCGTGCCAGGCGTGAAGCGCGAGCCAGCTAAGGCCGACCACCGCGCCGGTGAAAACAAAACCAAGCACGCAGGTGACCGCCGCGGTGGCAAACAGCGCGGGGTATTCCGCCTGGCTCGAGTAAATGATCGTCTGAAATCCGAGTCCGCCGCCATCGCCCGCCGAGGAGCCCGCCGTGTAGTCGCCCACGAGTGCGCCGATCGGCGCGAGGACCGCCGCAATCCGCATCCCGGTGAAAAAGTAGGGCAGGGCGGATGGCAGCCGGAGATGGGTCAGTTGCTGCCAGCGGGACGTCCGCCACATCCGGAAAAGCTCAACCTGGCGCTGGTCGGTGGAGATCAGCCCCTGGGTCGTGTTCACGACGAGGGGGAAGAAGCAGATCAGCACCGTGATGATCGTGACGCTGCGCAGGCCCGGTCCGACCCAGAGCACGAGGATCGGTGCAATCACGATGACCGGCATCATTTGCAGGATCATCAGATAGGGGTAGAGCCCGGCGCGGACGAGGGGCGAAACCGATAGCCCGAGCGCCAGGATGATGCTCAGCAGCGTGGCGATGCTGAAGCCGAGCAGCGCGCCGGCGCCGGTATTGAGAGTGGCATGCCAGAGGACGGCGGCGTTGTCGTGCAGCGCGCCGATCACCTGACCGGGAGAAGGGAGCAGGAACCGGTAGTCCGCGCTCAATCCGGCATGAACGGCATACCAGACGGCGACCATGGCGGCGCCCGCGATCACCGGCAGCAGCAGATTGAGAATCCAGCGGGGCATGGGCGGAGGGCGGCGTGGTCGTTGCCGGCTCAGGGTTGCGGGGTCCCGACGCTGCGCAACGTGCGCGAGACGTGGTCGACGAGCTGGTGGTATTCGGGAGAGAGCCGGGTGTCGCTTGTTCGTGGATACGACAGCGGCACGGAAATCTCGGCTTGAATGCGGCCGGGATTCGCGGCGAGGACAAGAATCCGGCTCGAAAGAAACACGGCCTCCGCGACGGAGTGCGTGACGAAGAAAGCCGTCCACGAATCCTGCTCGCGGAGCGCGAGCAATTCCTCGTTGAGGTGCTCGCGGGTCATTTCGTCCAAGGCGCCGAAGGGTTCGTCCAGCAGGAGGATCTTCGGAGCCAGGCCGAGCGCGCGGGCCAGGGAAACGCGCATCTTTTGTCCGCCCGAGAGCTGGCGGGGAAAGGCGTGGGCGCGGTCGCCGAGACGCACGCGCGAAAGTGCGCGGCTTCGCGCCTCTTCGCGGGCGGGGCGCGAACAGCCGCGCAACTTGAGCGGCAGCTCGATGTTGCCGGCGACGGTGAGCCAGGGGAGCAAGGTCGGTTCCTGGAACACAAACGCGAGGCGGGCGGCCGCGGCATCCGGGGTCGTGCCATCGACCATGATCGCGCCGTCGGAAATGGGACTGAGGCCGGCGATCAGCCGCAAGAGGGTCGATTTGCCGCAGCCGCTCGGGCCGATGCACGAGATGAATTCGCCCGGGTGCGCCGTGAACGAGATCCCCGCCAGGACGAGCGGTCCGGAGCCGAAACGTTTGCTCACGTCGCGGAACTCGACGAGCGGTGGGGACATGGGTCAATGAGTGGCCGGTCAGGGCGCCGACTGTCGAGTGGGAAAAGACGCGCGGCAGGTGGAACGCGATGTCCTCATCGCGTTGGTTTGACTTGATCCGATCGAGGCAGCCCGATGGGGACATCGGGCTCCACCACTTGGCGGCTTAGGGTTTGGCGGTGGCGCGCCTGAGCTTGTCGAGCGCGGTGGAGGCTTGCCGGTTGGCAGGATCGAGTTTCAGCGCCGCTTCGTAGGCCGCACGGGCCTCGTCCTTGTGGCCGAGCTTCTGCTGAATGTCGCCGATGCGATACCACGCATTGCTGTGTGTCGGCGCGGCGGGGCCAGGCTGTTTGAGGGTGAGCGATTTTTGCAGGCACTCGAGTCCCCGGGAGAGATTTTGCCCGCTCACGCTCGCCGTCCGTCCGTACTGATAAAGCGCCGTGTAATTCGATGGCTCCCGCCGGAGCACGTCGTCGCAGAGTTTGAAGGCGCCCGCATAATCCCGCGCATTCGCCTTGGTGAGGATGGCCAGCACCGTCCCGCGATCCGGCGCGAGCCGGGTGATCTCAGCCAGTTCCACGGCCGCCTTGCCGGAGCTTCCGCCGGCGAAGAAGGGCGCGCGGGTGTAGTACTGAAACAATCCTTCGCGCGCATCGAGGTCGTTCGGGTTCAGCGCGACCGCCTTCTCCAAGGCATCGCGACCTCGGAACGCCGCGGTAATGGAGCGCGTGCGACCAGCGACCTCCAGCGACACGCCACCGTAGTCACCGAGGTACTTCGCGTTGTGGGGTTCGAGGTCGACCGCGCGTGCAAGGCACTTCATCGCTTCCTGCATCGCGGCGTCGTCGTGACGCTTGGCCCAGATGATCCCGAGTTGGTACCAAGCGGGGGCATTTTGCGGCTCGGCGGCGACGACCTGCAGGAGAATGTCGCGTGCCTCAGGGTAACGACGCGCGGCGACGAGTTCCATCGCCTGGGAGTAGAGCGCCGATGCGCGGGCGGTCGCGACGAGCGCGAACACCAGGAATGCGTGACGGAAAAAACGGGTGGTGAACGTCGCGGGCATGCCGGCCTTACGGATATTCATGGTGATCGTCGGCCGTCAATTCCGTGGGCGGGTGAGGAGCGGGGATATGCGGAGGAGAGGAGCGCGCCGCTCGCTTACGCTCGCGGAAGTGAAGGAACCGCTCGCGGGCGCTCGCAGCTGCGGGAAAGGAACCCGCCCGCTGGCGCTCGCAGCCACGAGAATGGAGGCCGCTCGCTGGCGCTCGCGGAAACGAGAGGCGCCACTCGCTCACGCTCGCAGCCACGAGAAAGAGCCCACTCGCTCACTCTCGCGGCTACGAGAAAGAGCCCGCTCGCGGACACGACAAGGCGCGCTAGTCGGTGCCGTCGGGGGCGAGGTTGGCCTGCTCGTGGACCAGATCCAACTCGACCCCGGCCTGCTGGAGGACGTGGCGGAGTGGGGGCAGAAACTGATCGCCGAGTTCCTCGAGTCGGAATTCGAGCGCGGAGAATTCTCCGTCCGTCGCAAACGCGATGGCGTCGGCGAGTTCGATGATCTCCTGGTCGCCGAAATGCTCCTCGATGACGGACTGGTTTCCCTCGAGGGCGATCAGGGTTGCCCAAAAACGCTCCTCCGCCGGCTCGGCGGGAAGCAGCCGGACTAGTCCCCTCAGGTTCGCCCGGGTGATTCGCGTCGCGAGGCGATGGAGCGTACTGTATGCATACGCGAGATTTGCGAGCTGGGTCTGACGCAAGAGCGCTTGGCGGGTAGCAAGAAGTTCGGAAATCTTCATGGGAATTTCTGGCTTCGGTGCCCGTGCACCTTGGGTTGATGTTGCTTTCCCGGCGGCGCCGTCGCCGGCCGGAAACCCGTTCAAAGACGCGGCAGTCCGCGACTTCAAACGGCCGGACCTGACTCTCAAAGAGCGGCAATTGCCGCTGCGTCTCTCTGTCTGCCTCCTAAGAACGTCTCAGTCGTTCCTGACTTGAGCGATGCCTCTCCGGTTCCGCACCGACGCGAACTCTTTCAGAATTCCTGACCGGAAAGGTCGCCGTCTCTACCGCTGGCGCGAAGGTCGCGCCGAATCGCGGAAAGTCAACGGCCCGGTGTGTCACATGGAGTTTTGCTCGTGGGGTGAACAAGAACGGTGACATCGGCTCACTTCCGTTCGCCGGTAGGGCACAAAACTTGGGAATGGCGGCGAAGGGACTCGCCGCCCTACCGCTCGCTGGCGCTCGCAGCCACGGGAGAGCCACTCGCTCATGCTCCTCCTACGCCAAGGCTACGGAGGACAGGTCGCGGCGACGAAAGCTGATCGGGTCGCGGCGACGAGAAGTCGGGACGGCATCCGAGGGAACTTGCGGCCTCCCATTGATGGCATGGCATACGGTGCGCAGGAATTGACAGCGCCCGCGTAGTGCCGGCTGACACGCCATGGGAAGCTTGCCGGCGAATGGAACAGCTGACGGCGAGACCGATGCCGCATGACGCGGCCCAGGCGATTCAGGAGAAACAGCTCCTGTTATCCCGCCTGCTCGCCCGGCTTGCCCATGAGATCAGGAACCCGTTGAGCTCCCTGGATATCCACGTCCAGCTCCTGGAGGAGGACGTGGCGCACGCGGCGCCGGAGGTGCGGGAACGCTCGGCCAGCCGGTTCCGGATCATTCGGACCGAGTTGGAACGCCTCGACAACCTGGTGAAACAGTTCCTGAGCCTCGCCGGACGGTCATCGACCAACCTGCGCGCCATCGACGTCACCCGGGTGGTCGAACACGTCTGTGCCCTGCTGAGGCCGGAGGCTACCGCGCATGGCATCGATGTTTCGCTCGAAACGGCGGCTGATCTGCCGGCGGTGCTGGCGGACCCGGACCAATTGGCGCAGGCGCTCGTGAACCTCGTCCTGAACGCGATGCAGGCGGTCGAGCGCGACGGGCGAGTGGACGTTTCCGTGGCCGCCGCGGGGCCGATGGTCGTGATCACCGTGCAGGACTCGGGGCCGGGGATCGACGAAGCCCATGCGGGCGCATTGTTCGAGCCGTTCTACACGACGAAGGAGGACGGAAGCGGACTTGGACTTTGGATTGTCCGGCAGATCGCAGTCGCCCACGGAGGAAACGTTCGGGCATCGAATGCGACCGGCCGCGGTGCGGTGTTTACGCTCACGCTTCCAGCAGCGAGGGGAGATCGAAATGAATAACGCGAATTTCAGAGTGCTCGTCGTCGATGACGAACGCGGATTGTGCGCCGGCGTGCAGGAGGCGCTTCGACGCGAAGGGTACACCGTGGACGCCGCGAACGATGCGCGCACCGCGCTCGGCCTGATCGCGTCGCGCGGTCATCACGTCGTCGTGACCGATGTGCGCATGCCGGACATGACCGGATTGCAGTTGCTCGAAGAGGCGCGGCCACGGCACACCGACACGCAGTTCATCCTGATGACCGCGTACGGCACCGTCGAAAATGCGGTCGAGGCGATGAAGGCGGGCGCGTACGATTACCTGACCAAGCCGCTGGACATGCAACGGCTACGTCACCTGGTTGCGAAGGCCCTGGCCTATCGGAACGTGGTCGCGGAAAACAACGAGTTGCGGCAGCGGCTGAAGCGGAAGACCGAGCCAAGCCTGCTGGTGGGCGACAGCGAACCCATCCGCCAGGTGTTGCGGATTGCCGAGGAAGTCGCCCGCAGCGACGTGACGGTCCTGATCGAAGGGGAGAGCGGGACCGGCAAGGAGCTGGTCGCGCGGATGATTCACCAGCGCAGCGCGCGGGCAACGAAGCCGTTCATCTCGGTGAACTGCGCCGCGTTTGCCGAGCAGCTCCTCGAAGGCGAACTCTTCGGCCACGTCCGCGGCGCGTTCACGGGTGCCGTGACGAACAAGCCCGGGCGCTTTCAACTGGCAAACGGCGGGACGCTCTTTCTCGACGAAATCGGGGATCTCCCGGCGAAAGGGCAGGGCGACCTGCTTCGCGTGCTCGAGGACGGGGCGTTTCGGATGGTCGGCGGAACCGAGCTCGTGCGGGTCGATGTCCGGATCGTGGCCGCCACGAACAAGCGACTCCAGGAGGCCGTCGCGGCCGGAAAATTCAGGGAGGATCTCTTTTATCGGCTCCAAGTGGTCCCGATCGTGGTGCCGCCATTGCGCGAGCGGCCGGACGATATTCCCCTCCTGGTGGAATCGTTCCTCGACCATTTTTCCGCGAAGCACAAACGCCGACGGATGAAGCTGTCGCCCGAAGCGATGCAGCGCTGCCGACGTTTTCCCTGGCCGGGCAATGTCCGCCAGCTGCGCAATGCGATCGAGCGGCTCGTCGTCACCTGTGCCGGGTCGGTGATGAATGTCGCCGATCTTCCGGATTTCCTCCAGGTCCACGACTCGCATGCGCCGGGTTGTGAAATCTACGCCGGCATGACCATTGCCGAGTGCGAAAAACTGCTGATCCAGCATACGCTCATGCACGCGACCACGAACCGCGAGCAGGCGGCGCGGTTGCTCGGCATCAGCCGGCGGGCCCTGCAATACAAGCTGAAGCTCTACGGACTGCTGCCACCGCGGCGGACCGCCGTCCGGTCGTCGCTCGCGAAATCCGAGGTGGCGTCAGGAAGCTAAAATCACGCGGCTCGCCGCTTCCGGTTCGTAGTACCACTGGCGGTCGTCGGCTGGGTCCGCGAAATGCGGCAACGCGGCCACGGCGCGACTGGCGTCAGGCGTCAGAGACGATTCGGCGCCGGCGAAGGCGGCCTTTTCCCGCTCCGCGCGGGCGGCTTCGAGTCGGTGGAGCAGGTGCTCCAACCCCAGGAGAATTGCGGTCAGAGCCTCATCCGAGGCGATGAGATCCAGGTTCGAGCGTCGCGGGAGGGTCGAGGACGTGGATTCGGCAGCCATGAATTTACCGCGTGGGACCGTCAGGCGCCGCTTTCGGAGGCGGGGAGTTGCGACGGCTCCGTCGAAGGAGTCGTGACAACATGGGTGGTCGCCACAGCGGCGGTATCCGGCGCGGCGGGCAGGTGAATGATTTCGGGGGTCGAACTGGCCCTCATGCGCCGTTGAATCTCGGCGATGTTTGCCTCCGTTGCCTGGACGTAGGCGTTGGGGCCGTCGGGGTAGGGTTTCGCCAGGAAGCGGTACACGCCGTGAAAATCGGATTCGAGTTTGGGAAGGACGAACCGATGCCAGAAATGCGGCGTGCGCGCCATCAGGTCGGCGGCGGACTTGAACATCCGATTTTCCACCGGGACGTGGAGGAAATCGTCGGATTCCTGAAACTCCGAGAAGAGGATCTCGAGCTCGTCCGGATAGTCGATGGCCGCCATCTGTCCGAGATAATCGGCGGTCGCGACGGCGCAGCCGATGATCTCGTCGACCGGCGCCTGAAAGCGCAACCGGCTGATCTCATTCATCGGCCCGGTGCAGTTGATGGCGCCCATCACGGTTTCGACGTCGGACGGTTTCGCTCCGATCGTGGGCAGGTAGGACGCGGCAAAGGCGCACCCGCGGAGCACGTGGCAGAAGGTGTATTTCGCCCCGGTGCCGCGCGTATCGGAGCGGAGCTTGAGATAACCCGAGTCGTGGAGCAGGGCCGCAGTGATCGCCAATTCGAAATGGTGCGCGTCAATCCGCGGCACGATCCGGGCGGCGTGGCGGCCGACGAGGAGCTGGGTCAGGCAAACGGTGGCCTGGAGCGTGTGCTCGAGATCGTGATACCGAAGATCGACGGTCGCATAGTCGGGATCACGGCCGGCGAAGAAATTGGCCACATCCTTGAACACCTTGGGCAGCCAGGAAAACCGCGCGCCCGGATACAAGGAATCAAAGCTCTGATGGACGAACTGCTCCACCGCCGTGATATCCTTCGTGTCGACCGGAGGAAATTGCTCCGCGGTTTGATGTGCGTTCGGCGATCCGGACGAATGAAAACGTCGGGCCGGACGGCGGCGCCGGATCCGGATGTCGGTGGAAACCACGGGGAACGTCTGCACGGCGGACGAGGTCGCGGCGCCATGCGTCCGGGAAAGCGCATGTTCGATGAGGATCCGGGCGGCGTTTTCCGGGCCGCGGGATCCGCGCAACGCCTGATCGATGTAGGTGCGATCGAGGACGTCGATGAACGGGGCCGCCGCACCGATGGCGGCGAAGGCGGTGCCTTCGATGCCGGGCTGGGCCTGCAGGAGCGGGGTCAGGACAATCGTGTTCGCCGCGGTGAGGGTCGGAATGTACTCGAGAATGGTGGCGGTGCGTTCGTCCCCGACCACTTCGCAGGCCATCAGTGACTGCGGCGGTGTGAGCGGGGCGAAGCAGTCGCGCAACACCTGCTCGGGCGCCTCGCGGAACCGATGCGTGAGCCAGTTCTCGAGCACGTTCCGGTACAAGCGGTCGTAACGCTGAAGATAGGTCTCGGCCGTGTCTCCGGGGCGGTAGGCGGCGAGCATTTCCCGACGCGCGTCGATCGTCCCGTCGACGGTTGACCAGATCCCCGACGCCGCGGCGACGAATCCGGGGGCCAGTTCGATCGCGCGAGCGGAGGGCACGTTGCTTGCAGTGCCGATCATGCCGGCCGTGTGGTCGGCGGCGACGATGAGTCGGTCATTTAACCCAATTGCGATCGTGAGTAATCCGTGCGCAAAGAGGGTAGAAGCTTGGACGTGGGCCATCGCGGGGATGTCGCGGGAAGGGAGGAGAACCGGAACCAAACGTTACGAGCAGGAAACAAACCACATTTTGGCGTCATACATATCGCAATGTGCCGTTGCTGTTTCGGCGATCCTGCAACCGATTGACGCCCGAAAGGCGGGCGAAAAGGTGTAAGGATTGGCGACGGTTTCGGAGCGTGCCGGCGGCGGAAAAGAAAAAGGCCACGCGTGCGTCGCGTGGCCTTCGGGAGGGGCGGCAGGGCGCGGTGCCCGCCGAGGAACTGGCAAAGAAAACAACCGGCCGGCACATGCGGCCGTCCGGTGGCGTGCGTTTATCCGCCGATCGGTGCTGCTGTCATGGCGTCGAGCACGCGGCGCGCTTCGGCCGCCTCGGGCGCCGGAAGACTGAGTTCGAGGGAGCGTCGGAGCTCCGTTTTGCTTTCGACGAGGTTCTTCAACTGGAAGTGGCAGAGTCCGAGATAGAGGACCGTGTGCGGATCATCGGGACTGCGTCGGGCGCTCTGTCGCAGGAAGCCCAGCGCCTTCGTGTAGTCGCCGCGGCGGTAATTGATCACGCCCAGCTCGTACGCGAGCTTGGGATCATCGGGATATTTCTCCCGGGCTTTGATCGCCAGGCGTTCGGCTTTCGTGTCGTCGCCGAGTTGTTCGGCGTAGAGGATCGCGAGCCGGCGGGTTGCCGGCGCAAATCCATCATCGTGGGCAAGGAGACGCTCGTAGGCCGCGCGGGCGGCGTCGAATTTTCCCTGTTTCTCCAAATCGATCGCCGTCACCATCGACGCGGCAAGGTTGCTGCGGTCGGTGGCCAGGACGGTTTTGGCGGTTGCGACCGCGTTGGCGAGCCGGCTGGGGTCGTTCAAACCCGCAACCATCGTGCTGAGCTGAACCGCCGCCGCCCGGTGGGGATCGGCCAGCCCGGCATCGAGTGCCTGCTTCAATTTGGCCTCGGCTTCGGCGAGATGCCCCGCGGCAAACCGGGCCTGTGCCAGTTCGAACAGCAATTCCGGATGGCCAGGGAGGGCGCGCGCCGCCTGATCCAGCACGGTGGAGGACCAGTCGTAGTTGCCGGCGTGGAAAAGCAGGCGGCCCAGATCCCAGGAGAGCTGGGCGTCGTTCTCTGCCATCTGGTGGGCTTCCTTGGCGAGGGTGAGCGCGCGGGCGGGATCGGGCTGCGGGCCGACGTAAATCTCGACGAGGGCCCGCCGAACGTCGACCGTCCGCGGGTTCAGCTTGAGCGCGGCTTCGTAGTGCGCCACGGCGTCCTTCACGGCGCCGCGCCGACGCTCGACGGCGGCGAGCCGGCAGAGCGCGACAAAGTCGCCTGGATTGGCGGTCACACGGGCTGCCAGCTCGCTTTCCTGGGCGGGGGTGGCCGTTGCGGGGTCCAACCGCAGGATGGCGAGGCACGCCTGGGCATCCGCCTTCACCGGGGATTCGCCGGGCACGGACAGGACCACCGCCAACTGCCTCTCGGCCGCGGCCTCGTTCCCGCTGAGGTAATAGGCCATGGCGAGATGGTATTGGATCTCGGCGTCGGTGGGCAGTCGATCGGCGCTCACCTGGAGCAACGGGAGGGCACCCTCGAATTTCCGACGCCGCGCCAGGATCCAGCCGAGCGTGTCGGCAACGACGGGATCGTCGGGGGACAATTCGCGTGCCTGCCGGGCAAGATCGAGAGCGTGATCGGAGGTGCCCTCCAGCACGGCGAGATTATTGAGCGCCGGTGCGAACTTCGGTTCGCGGTCCAGCAGCTCCTGGTACGCGGTTTTCGCCTCATCGGTGCGCTTGATGCTGGTGTAGAGAATCCCGAGCTGCATCAGGGCCGTGACATTCGGCGACTTGGCCGTCAGGGCCTTCAATTCGGTGATCGCCTGCGGAACCTGCCGCTTGTCGTAATAGATCCGCGCGAGCTGGAGATAGGCGTACTGCGAGGATGGATCGATCTTGATCGCGTGGAGGAGCGCGGATTCGGCCCCTTGGGCGTCCTTCTGCAGGAGCTTCAGTTTGGCATCCAGCAACCAGGGCTGCGCGTCGCGACCGTATTTCGTGGTGAGCCGTTTCACCTCGGCGGTCGCGTCGTTGAGGCGGCCGCCGGCCACGTCTGCCTCGATCAACATTTCCCAGGCCGGCCAGTAGTCGTCCTTCAGTTTGGCCGACTTCGCGAACTGCTGCTGCGCCTCGGCGGTGTGCCCCAGGTCCAGCTCACCCATTCCGAGCAGGTACGCGCTTTCGGGAGAGTTCGGCGTGCCGGCTGCGAGCGTTCGAAGGACGTCGAGGGTGTCCTGCAACTTTCCCTGGGCGCGCAGCGCCCGGGCGAGCAGCACGTAAGCCTGCACGTTGCGAGGATTCCGTTTGAGGAGTCGCCGCATGTCCGCGACCACCGAGGTGGTGTCGCCATTGCCGAGGTTGATGTCGCCGAGCAGGAGGATCGCGTCGTCGTAGGCCGGGGCGACCAGGATGGCTTGGTTCACGTTCTGTTCGGCCCGGGCGCTGTCGCCCTTCCGCAGGTAGGCCAGGGCGAGCTGGTACCGGACCTGCGGGGCGTTGTGGTAATAAACGAGCACGCGCTCCAACACCGCGATCGATCCGTCAATGTCGCCATTGATGGATCTGATCGCCGCGCGTTCCATGAGCGCGTCGTAATTGATCAGGTCGTGCTCCAGGATCTTGTCGATGATGGCGTCGCAGTCGGCATATTGCCGGGCGGCGAAGGCCAGGCGCATCGACATCAGCCATGCCGGGATGAAGTCCGGCGCTTTGTCCGTGATCAGCGCGAGTTCATGCTTCGCCTCCGCCGTGTCGCCCTGGCGGACGAGGAAATCGATGTACTTCATCCGCCGGGGGCCGCGAAGCGGCGAAAGGTCGGCGGCGGTCTTGAGTGCCTTCCGCGCGGCGTCGGTGTCGTGGCGGGACAGATAGATGGAGCCCAGTTCGGCGTACGCCGCGCTCGATTTGGGGTTGAGGGAAATGGCCTCGTGAAATTCGGCTTCCGCGCCCACCGCATCGCCCTGCTCGAACTTCAGTTCGCCGAGGGCGACATGAATGCCGCTGTTGTCCTTCGTGCGTTGCTGGCAGTGCCGGATCAGATCGCGGGACTCGGCAAAATCGCGCGGCGTGATGCTGGATTCCGCGAGCAGGAGGAGCGCATCCTCGTTGCCGGGGTCGGCGTCGAGAACCTCCTTGGCGGCGGTGCGCGCCTCGACGGTCCGGGCAAGCGACAGGCTGATGAGCCCAAAGGTCAGCCGGAATTCGGTGTTCTTCGGTTCCGCCTTCAGAACGTCCTGAAACATCAGATAGGCGGGGACCAGCCGGCCGTCGGCGTAATAGAGCATCGCGATCCGTCCCATGACGGTCGATTCGCCCGGAACCAGCTGGAGGGCGGTGCGGTACTCGAGCTCGGCCTTCTGGAAGTCGCCAGCCTCGGCAAACCGGATGCCCTGGTTCAGGTGGCGCTCCATCCGACTATGACGGGAACAACCGGTGACCAACGTGAGGCCCGCGGAGGCGACGAGAAAAAGAACGGTCCGGGACGGGATTCTCATGCGTGCACGGAGGGTGATTTCACCGGGGTCGAAGTAAAGGCCGGTGAGAAATGAAATCGCCGGACCTTGGTGAGGTCCGGCGCGAGGGCCTGGCAGCGGAATGCCAGGAACGGATCAGGCGCGATTTGCGCGACGGCGCAGCAGCCGGCTTCCTCCGAGGAGCATGCCGAGCGCACCGACCGTGAGTCCCAACGTGTTCGCGGTGTCGGGAACGGACGGAGGCGGGGGCGGGGGCTGGTTCGGGCTGGTCGTGATGCAGAGCGAGACGCCGCTGTCGTAGTAGTGGCAGTCGGGCCCGAAACCGATGCCGACGTTCGGAGAGTACCTGGACGAGTCGCTCGAGAGGTACTGGTTCAGGAGATCCAAATTCGCGCTGCTGAAGGTAAGAACCAGATTGTAATTGTGCGAACTGCCGCCGTGAGGATCGCTCCACGTGCCGGGATTCGTGACATTGTCGGAGGAATTCCCGCTGAAGGTCAGCAGCGAGCCAGCCGCCGCCGGATCAAACTGCATGTGGTTCTGGACGTTGGTGTAATTCGGAGAGGTGGTCGAAAACGGGTCCGTGCCGAAACTGGTGTCGTACGTCGACGGATTCGAAGAATACGTGTAGGAATGAGCGCCGGCCGCGACGTTGCTCAGCAGGTTCACGTAAAGCACGTCCTTCGGCTCGCTCGTCCAATCGTAGATGTTGTAGATGGTGAGCGTCGCGCTCGACACGTACATGTTCGAGTTCTGGACGGAGCCCAAAAGGTTGGTGTACGGCGTGCCCTGCAAGCCCCACGTGTACGCGGTGCCATGCGACATCGCGTTGAAACTGGTCGACGAGAAACTGTACGTCGAGGCCTGGACAAATTGGGCGGCGAAGCACGAAACGAGAACGGCAAGGAGTTTTTTCATGAGAGCCAGATCGAGAGTGTTACAGGGTCCTTGGAGTGTGTTCCGCGCTGTAAGCAGTTGGGGTGCCAGCTCGGAATTCCGGATTAAATTCAATTGGTATAATGCTTATTAACAGATTGATGTAAATCTGGTGGTCCGAAGCTGCACGGACGCCGGTTCGGCAATTCTGTAAACAATGCCGACACTCAGAACCACTGGAACTTCTCCGGCACGTAAATGGTGTCGTTGGACTGAAGGTAGAATGGAGCGACAGACTTTCCGTCGAGCACTGCCTGGAGATTCAGGGTGTAGCTCTTGGTGGTGCCTGCTTCGTTGCGGATGACCCGGACGGCCTTGGTGTTCGCCTTGTCGTAGTCAAAGCCGCCGGCCTCCATGATCGCCTCGAACGCGGTCAGGGCGTGGTCCGGCTGGATCTTGCCTGGTTTGACGACGGCGCCGGTCACGAAGATGGAAAAGGACGAGGAAACCACGGTCACTTTTACCTCCTTCGAGACGATCTGCGTCGCGTAGAGGGACGAAAGTTCTTTCTCCAAGTCGGACGGCGTTTTCCCGGCGGCCTGGACCTCGCCGACGAGGTTCAAGTTCAGCTTACCGTCGCGCCGAATCTGCTGCGTCGTGTCCATGGCGGGTGCGCCGGGAAACGACAGGTGAATCACGTCGCCTGAGCCGAGCATTTGTGGCGGAGGACCGGAAAAGGTCGCGGTCGAGGCGGTCGGGGCCGTATCGCAGCCGGCGAAGGAGAAAACGGCGATCATCGCGCCGAGCGCGAAGGCGCACCGAAGGACGAACGAACGACGGGTGGTCATGGTAATGTAGTAGGGGGAAGGCGACGTGAGCGGGCGGGACGGCGGGTCATTCCGATTTTTGGACTCCCAGCTTTTCCATCAGCTCGTAAAGGGTGGGGCGGCTCACCCCGAGTTCGGCCGCCGCCGCGGTGATCTTGCCGCCATTGCGGCGCAGAGCCTGGGAGATCATCTCCCGCTCCACGCGTTCGCGGGCCTCCTTGAGGGATGCGCCGGTGCCGGGACCATCGGTGGCGGTGAGTTCCAGATTTTCCGCCGTCAGTTTCTTGCCATCGGCCATGATCACGGCGCGGCGTACTCGATTCTGGAGTTCACGAACGTTGCCCGGCCACATGTGCTGGCGGATGGCGCGAACCGCATCCGGCCCGAACGTCATGCCCGACTTGCCGGCCTCGCCGGCGAAACGCTGGAGAAACGCGCGCGCCAGGAGGAGGATGTCTTCGCCCCGGTCGCGCAAAGGCGGGAGGTGCATCTGGACCACCGCCAGTCGGTAGAACAGATCCTCGCGAAACGTGCCCGCGGTCATGCCCTTCTTCAGGTCCGCGTTTGTCGCGGCGAGGACGCGGGTCTCGACGGAGATTTCCTGCCTGCCGCCCACGCGCTCGATGCACTGCTCCTGGAGGAACCGCAGCAATTTCACCTGGATGGGGAGCGGCACCTCGCCGATTTCGTCGAGGAACAGCGTCCCGCCGGCGGCCATCTCGATCCGGCCCTTGCGCTGCATGTGGGCGCCGGTGAAAGCGCCCTTTTCGTGTCCGAACAGCTCGCTCTCGATCAGCGTTTCCGGGATCGCGCTGCAGTTGATCGCCACAAACGGACCGGCCTTGCGCATGCTCCGCTGGTGGATCGCGCGCGCGGTCATTTCCTTGCCGGTGCCGCTCTCGCCGAGGATCAACACCGGCGCGTCCGACGTGGCCACTTTTTTGATGGTGGTGAAGATCGTCTGCATGCTCGATCCCGCCCCGAGCAATCCCTCGAAGGAGTCGACCTGGGCCTGCTGCTGCATGGCCTGGTACTCGCGCTCGAGCAGGGCCACATGGAAGCAGCGCTTCAGCAGGAGCTTCAACTCGTCCATTTCCACCGGTTTGCCGAGGAAATCATAGGCTCCCGCGCCGATTGCGCGCAGGGCGGTGGCTTTCTCGCCCTGGCCGCTGATGATGACCACCTTCGTTCCGGCGTCCGCAGTCAGGATCTCTCCCATCGTCGCAAGGCCCTCGTCCGGTGTTCCGGGAGAAGGCGGCAGCCCGAGATCGAGGAGTACGACCGGGGGGTGCACGGCCCGAAAACGCTCCAGTGCGGAGGCGCGATCGCCGGCCTGCACCACCTCGTAGTCGTTGGCGAGCGCCCAGCGCATCTGGGTGCGGATCTCCTCATCGTCGTCGACGATCAACAGGGTGGGCTTCATTCGATGTGGGAAGTGACGAGTTCCGCGCCGTTGCCGGCGCGGGAAGATTCGCCGGAAGGATTGGCCCGCAGGGCGCGAATCGGAAGCACGATCTGAAACGTGCTGCCTTTGCCAAGCTCGCTCGTGACATGAATCCGTCCGCCGTGCGCTTCGACGATCATGCGACTCTGGAACATCCCGATTCCGAGCCCGTGTGGCTTCGTGGTCTGGAAAGGCCGGAACAGTGAATTGCGCAGGAACTGCTCGGACATGCCACACCCGTTGTCCGTGACCGTCAGCACGACCCAACTGCCACTCTGGGACGTCGCGACCCGCACCTTGCCCTCGGCGGGAATCGCCTCGCTCGCGTTCAGGACGAGATTCGTGATGACCTTCTGGAGTTGTTCCTGGTCGAGCTGCGTCGCCGGCACCGGTTGCAGCTCCTTTACGATCACGTCCGGAGAGGCGATTTTCAGATCGGCGAGAGCCGCGGTGACGACGTCATTGAGGTTTTTCTCCGCCGGTTGGATCTTCAACTCGTGCCGCAGCAGCCCGAGTCGGCCGGTGAGACGGTTGATGTGGTTGGCGGTCTTGGAGATGGCACGCAATGCATCCGCCCGGAATTCCGGGTTGTCGAAATGCACCGGCAGGTTTTGGAGCATCAGGTTCAGGGTCGAGGCGGCGTTCTTCAGGTCATGGACGAAAAACGCGGCCATGGTCTGAAAGGCCTCGTGTTCCTTCACCACGAGCAGGCGCTGCGAGAGCTGGACGTTGAACAGGTTGGCCGCCGCGTGATCGCCGACGCACTTCAACATGTCGAAATCCTGGAGGGAGAACGGCACGCCGCTGACGCGGTCGCCGATGACAATGAAGCCCAAGGTCTCGCCGCGCCCGACGAGCGGAACGCACACGCGATGACCGCCATGGACGAACTGGCTCGGCGTCCAGCGGCGGATCGCCTGGGCCCAGGTGTCCGGCAGCGATTCGATGTCGACCGGCTCGGGATGATGCTGGAATTGCGCAATGACCTCGCGAATTTCCGGACCATTGGGCCCGGTTTCCTGGACCTTGGCGTCGGTGACGGAGGTTGAGGCGGCGAGGGTCACGCGTTCACTTTGCTCGTCGATGAGCCAGATCGTGACGGAGAGGGCCGCGAACATATCGGCGATCAGGCGGACGAGGGTACGGCACAGGTCCGTTTGTTCCACCCGCGACGCCGTGCCTTCGGTGAACTTCCGCCAAACCGTGCGGTAGTCGTAAAGCGGGCGCTGAAAGTGCCGGCTGATGAAGAGGCGGACGCGAAGCCGTACCCGGTCCGACTGGAGCAGGACTGCAAGGAGGACGAGGGCGACGAGAACGATAAACGCCTTGAGGGCGAAGGCGCTGTCGCCGCCGAACCGGGCGACGATCTTCGCGAAGAGGCCGACGAGCAGCAGATAGACGCCGGCGACGAGCGCAGTGACCGAGCCCTGGAGGATAGATTCGGACGGATAGACGTCCATTTCGAAGTCCTTTGACCGGGTGAGCGCCTGAAGCATCAGGACCACGGAGATCGCGATGGCCGCGGCATTGAGCGTCGCAAAATGAGGGTCGATCCGGTGGAACAGCAGGGTCTGCGCGTTGGTGTAGATCCGGACGACGAACAGCAGGCCGACGCCGAGCAGCATGAACTTGATGCGCCAGCGCATGATCCCGACCGAGGCACGGAACGTTCGCTCGAGATTGAGCAGGATCAGCACGGCTGCGACCAGGACCGCCGCATAGAGAGCGACTCCCGACCATCCCAGCCGAAGCGCCAACGGCTGCCCGTCCGGCGCCGCCATGGTCTCGACGATCAGATCGTGACGGAAGGCGACGGCGAGGGCGAGCGGGAGCAGGATCGTTCCCAGCCAGACAGCGCGCCAACGGCGCAGAAACACCGCGGCATTGCCACGACCGTAGGAGAGACTGAAGACGAGCCAGGTTCCCGGCACGAGGGAGACCACCACGAGGCGCCATTGCATCCAGCGCTCCACCGCGTCCACCGACCCGGACCGCAGCACAATCTCGCCGAGGACGCTCTCGAGCGCGAGGAGGGCGGTGCCGACGACAAATGCCCAGTCCGCCGCCGCGCGTCGCGCGCGAACGATCGCGAGCAGCGATGCGAACAAGCACAGCGCGGTCGCAGCGAAGGGCAGGAGAAGGGTGAGGCTCATGCCGTTACCTCCGGCGGAGGGTCGAGCGGTGGTTCAGGACGTGCACCGGTGAGATGCTGGTTGGGAGCGAAGTCCCGACAATGAAAACTTCCATCGTCTGCGTGTGGGGAGCGCCGCGATGACGGAGGTGGTAGGGCTGGGACTCCGCGCCGCGCCTAAATCGTAGCCGAAATCGTAAGATTTTGGCCATCCGGCGCCGCCGTCATCGCGACGGCGATCGACCGCATCACTTTTGAGTCGCGTCAGTTCCCCACTCTCAGGTGAGAGAAAAGCAAAATGGGGTCCGGGGACAAAATCCCCGGACCCCAATGAAAGAATATGAATTCGAAGACTGCTAACTCAGGCAGCGGTCTGACGGCGACGGCGGACGAGCGCCAGGCCGGTCAGGGCGAAACCGAGAAGCATGATGGTCGTACCACCGTCAGGGGCCGAGACCGAGCCCGAGAACGAAGTCTGATGCTGCGTGGGGCCCACCAAGTCGTCGAGGCTTGTGGTGCTATGGAACTGGAAGCTAAGGGCGTTGGTGGCGGAATGGCCGTTGGCGAAGGAAAGCAGGATCGGATTCAGGCCCGAGTAGGTGATGTTTGTGAGATTCAGCTGACCGGCAATGTTGAGGCTGCCTGCGGTGCCGGACTCCTGAATATTGACCCACTGAAGCGTGCCGGTGAGATCATTTGATGCACCGTCGTGAACAATGAACTGGCCGGAACCCGTGACCGCGGCCCACGCGTAGTTGGTGGTAATGTGATTGACGGTACCGATCGTGTACGTGCCGGTGATGTTGCCGGTCAGGTTGGCCGCGGCCCCGCTGGAAGTGATCTGGAACACATCTCCGCCTGCGGTTTGATTGTTCTGGAAATTGAAGGTACCGTTGCCTTGGAAGTTGATGACCGAATTGACGGAATTCGAGTAATCAATCTCGTCGGCGAAAGCGTGATTTACGCACGCGAGGGTCGCTCCTACCGCGAGGAGGCTGATGATGTTTCGGAGGGTCGATTTCATATTCTTGTTTTTTCTTGCTGGATTCCTTTTCAGGTGCCGCGGATTAAGCAGCGGTCATGCCAACAAGCTTGTTGTTTCTTAAGTTACTTAAATGGAGTCTCTTGCGAAATTTCAGGCAATTTGGACCTAATTTCCAGGCCATCTATTTTGTAAACTGTCCCGACGTTCTGTCGGTGATTTGTCAGCGCCGTAGCGTGGATGCCGATCCAACTCGAAGCTGTGGCAGGGCGGCTGGTTCGGCCTGACGAAGCAGGAGAACGGCGGGCGATGTGCGAATTTAAAGTTGCAGCCAGTCTCGGATTGCGCGTTCCGGGCGCACCATGGCCGTCTGTCGCGAGGAGCGTACGACCGGAAGTGAGGGACGACGTGAGCACGGTTAAGAACGAAAAGCCGAGCCGGATAGTTGCGGCTCGGCGGGAGTTTGCGTTGTGCGCGCGAGACCGGTTGAGGCCTCAGCCGCGTAGAAAGGCGACCGGCTTAGCACCGTTTCCGTCGGAACCAGGCAAGCATCGCGATGCCGGCAAAGCTCAGCAGCAGAGTGCTCACCGTCTCCGGGGTTCGCACGGCGTAGACTTCGCCGGAATATGACGTTTTGGCCGCGGTTGTTTTCAGGGTAGCCAGCTTCTTTGAGGATCCGAACTGGAAGCTCAACACGTCCGTCGCCGAGTGGGAACCGCTGGCCAGGGTGAGCAGATCGGAATTCAGACCTGAATACGTGATGTTCGATAGGTTCAGCGATCCTGATGTATTCAGAAAGTCGCCCGTACCGATCTGCATGATGTCCTGCCAAACGAGGGATCCGGCGAGGTCGTGCCCTGCGCCGTCATGAATCACGAGGGTGCCGGCGCCCGTGACCGCCGCGGAGGACATGATGCCGACGGTGGTCACGGTCCCAATCGTGTAGGTCCCCGTGATCTCGCCGAGCAACCCAGCGGACACTCCCGACGTGGTGATTTTGAAGTTGTTGCTCGTCCCGAAGAAGGAGAAGTGCGAGTGCCCGTCGAAATTGATATAGGCGCCGACGGTATTGCTGTAATCGAGCGTCAAATCGATCGGATCCGCGCTCGCATGCGGCGAAAAGGCGACAATCGCTCCCATCAGCAGGATCGCCGAAGAAAGGCGGAGGAAAGGGACGGAATTCATTTGCAGGTAGAGCGGCCCCTAAAAAGGGGCGGGCGCAATGAGCAATGTCGGTGCCAAGCAGCAGATCGCTGGTTCAAGACTCTAATTTCCAGCAAGTAACACGTATGATTCCCGGATTTGATACAAGTGGGTATCGAAGAAACTGTAAGGCTACCCGACGCACTCACTTCGCCTTGGCGAGCGCGTCTCGAACCTTTTCCGCGAGCTCCGGCGCGAGGTTGAGTTCCAACGCGCGGCGGAGCGATCGAACGCTGGCGGGCCGGCTGTTCAGATGAATCTGGCTCATGCCGAGATAATAGAAAACCTCACCGTCATCAGACCGGGAGCGGGAGCTCTCCTCCAGCAGAGCTGCGGCGCGGTCATAGCGTCCCCGTCGATATTGGATAATGCCAT
>DASZYH010000338.1:0-16664 GCA_035545515.1 Opitutaceae bacterium | reverse complement strand
AACCTCGTGGACAATGCGCTCAAATACACCCCGGGGGGCGGGCGGGTGACACTCGCCGCCCGCGCGGAGACACATGCGGTCGTGATCACGGTCGTCGACAACGGCCCCGGAGTTCCGGCCAGCGAACGGGAGGCGGTGTTCCGCCGGCTTTATCGCGGCGATTCCAGCCGTTCGCAGCGCGGTCTGGGGCTTGGTCTCAGCCTGGTGAAGGCGATCGTGGAGGCGCATGGCGGCACGGTTGCCGTCGACGACGCCCCGGGCGGCGGGGCACGGTTCACGGTCCGGTTGCCCGGCGCTTGAGCGCTTCAAATCGGATTCTCCGGCCCGGCCCCGATCCGCGCCCGAGTTCGGGTGAGCATTGCCGGTCGGCCCACCGCGCCCGACGTCGGCCGAAGATCAGGCCGCCGCGGTCTGCGGAGCGGAACGGCTCCTCTGCGCCAGTTTTGCCGCGGCACGAAGCTGGTAAAAGTAGTCGGCCGGCCGCTCGATCCGTTTCACGTTCGCGCGGAAAAGGTCCTCGGGGCAGCCGTCGATTCCCAGCAATCCGTCCCAGCGCATCCGGAGCCGGATGAGATCATCGGCCAGATGCGGCGCGACGACGGGCACTTCCGGCAACGGGGCGGCCATCGCATCGTCGGCGCCGCCGAATGAGTTTTCCTGGGCCACGTATTCCGCCAGGCCCTGCTCGGCCTCGAACTGCTCCCGCATTCCGGGATACGGTCCGCTGATCTCGATGTTCGTCGTGGCCTTCAGCGGCTCGAGCATCGCCTCGAGTTCCGCCCACTCCCCACGACTCAGCATGTGCTCGTGGCCCCAGTGCGCCAGGTGCGGAAGGTAGTACATGAAACGCACCTCGTGCGAATCGCCCCGCAGGTGGTCACGGCAATGTTCGACCAGGCCGGCGATGTCCCGCCAGTTTTCCTGAAAGGCCATCGTGATGTAACGCACCTGCGGCCGCGGGCCGCTCCGCGGCAGCACGGCGGCGAGCTCCTTCACGTTGGCCTCGAAAATCTCGTACTTCGCCCCTTTGCGCAGCTCGGCAAACAACGCGGGATCCCGGGAATCGAACGAGACCCGGATGCTGTGCACGCCGGTTGCGACGAGCCGCTGCAGGTACCCGGCCGGAAACCGTCGCGCGAGATTCGTCGTGAAACTGATCCGGTTCCGCAGCGGTTCCGGCACCATCTCGATGAACTCGACGAACCGCGGGTGCATGGTCGGCTCGTGCAGGCACGACAGCCAGAACTGTCCCGGCGGCACGTCCGCCATCAGGTCGAACATCCGCCGAAACGTCTCCTCCGTCATCAGCTTCAACCCGCGGACGCTCGAATAGTCCACGATGCAAAATGGACAGCGCAGGTTGCAGTTGTTGACGATATCTCCCGCCACGAGCCCCACCGCCGCCGGGCGCTTCACCGCCAGCGGCGCCCCGTTCAGGCGGAAATCGGAACCCTTGATCCGCGCGGAAACCGAAAGTCCCTCCGGCCAGGTCGGGAAGACGGGCAACGGCACGTTGAAGGCATGGCGTCCGTCGCCGATGTCGTGCCGCAGCAGGTCGTCGCGAAAATCCGAGGCCGCCACCGTGCCGCTTTCGCCGGTGGAAAGCGTGTACTCGACGTCCACAGGCTCGGTTGGTCGACGATCGTCGAAGGCCCACCCCCACGTGTTCCAACCGTTCTCACCGTCCAGATATCCATGGTACGCCATAGGCCGGCCCGTACGTCACCGTGAAACTCCGAACATGCAAGCCCAGAAACCTCCGTTTACGTGCGCAGCGCCACCGTTCGCAAACGAAGGCCTGACGTGGGGCGCGATCACGGAAACCGCTTGCCCGGAAAGCGGCACTTCCGGTTTGCTGGACTGATGCATGTTTCGTTCAACCTCGCCGATGAACTCGACGCGGCCCTCAAGGCCGCGGCCGTTGCCGCCGGCCTGGCGGATGCGGCGGCGTTCGTGCCCGAGGTCCGGACGGCGGACCCCCGGCACGGTGATTTCCAGGCCAATGGAGTGCTCGGATACGCCAAGGCCCGCAAACTGAACCCCCGGCAGGTCGCCGAGCAGCTGGCGGCCGCGCTGCCGGCGGCGGTGCGCGACGCGTATGACATCGCGATCGCGGGTCCGGGATTCATCAATTTCACGCTCAAGCCCGCGACGCTCCTCCACTGGCTGCGATCGCACGACTCGGAGGAACACCTGCGGGCCGGAGCCGCCGCGGCGCATGCCGGCCAGACCTGGGTGGTCGACTACTCTTCGCCGAACACGGCCAAGCAGATGCACGTCGGACACCTGCGTTCCGCCGTGATCGGCGAGGCGATCTGCCGGCTCCTCGCCTTCACCGGCGCCCGGGTGATCCGCGACAATCACCTCGGCGACTGGGGAACCCAGTTCGGCAAATTGATCTACGGGTACAAGCGGTGGGCCGACCCCGCCGCGCTCGCCGCCGATCCGATCGAGGAACTGGAACGACTGTACAAACTGGGCAACGACGCCGCGGCCGATGGCACGCCGCAGCTCGATGAGGCGCGGCAGGAGCTGGTGAAGCTGCAAAACGGCGATCCCGAGAACGTCGCCCTGTGGAAGAAGTTCTCGGACGTCAGCCTCGCCGCGTTCCAGCAGATCTACGACCGGCTCGGAATCCGGTTCGACCACCATCTGGGGGAAAGCTTCTACAACGACCAAGTCGAGCACGTGTATCGCGAACTGACCGATGCCGGCATCGCGCAGGAAAGCGAAGGCGCGCTCGTCGTGTTTCACCCCGAACATCCCCGTTTCAAGACGCAGCCTTTCCTCATTCGGAAGGCGGATGGCGCCAGCAACTATGCGTCGACCGATCTCGCGACCGCCCTTTACCGCGCCGAGCATTTCCACGCCGACGGCATCGTCGTCGTGACCGACTTCCGGCAGGCCGATCACTTTGAGCAGCTCATCCTCACGCTGAAAAAGTGGTTTTCGGCCAAGCATCACCGGCTGCCCGAATTCCATCATGTCACCTTTGGCGCCGTGACGGACGAGAATGGGAAGGCGCTCAAGACCCGGAGCGGCGACGTGATCAAGCTCCGCGCGCTGCTCGACGAAGCCGAGGAGCGGGCCTTTGCCATTGTCACCGAGAAGAACCCCGAGCTCCCGGAAGCGGAGCGGCGCCAGATCGCGCAGGTCGTCGGGATCGGAGCGGTGCAGTATGCGGACCTGTCGCAGAACCGCAGCAGCAACTACGTTTTCTCGTGGGAAAAGATGCTGTCGCTGGAGGGCAACACCGCCCCCTACCTCCTGTACGCCATCGCCCGGATTCACTCGATCTTTCGCAAGGCCGGCAACATCACGCCGGGATCCGCGGCGGCGGAACAGGCGGCCACGGGGCTGGAAACCCCGACCGAGATCGCGCTGGCGCGAAAGCTGACGAAATTCCCCGACGCCCTCCGGTTGGCGAGCGACACGCTTCGGCCGCATTTCCTGTCGCTCTACCTGTTCGAACTCGCCGGCGACTACAGCTCGTTCAACAGCGCGGACAAGGTCCTGACCGACGATCCGGCGGTTCGGGCGCGGCGCCTTCTCCTCTGCGGGCGGACCCTGCTGGTCCTCGAAACCGGACTGCACCTCCTGGGGCTGAGAACGCTGACCCGGATGTAGCGCCAGGCGATGCCGCGGGGTGCTTTGGCCGGCGTCCGACGAAAACCCGCCCCAATCGGCCGCCCGGCCGGCCAAAACGCACTTGCCGCTCGAAGGGGGGGCTTGCAGCCTACCCCTTCATGGCCACGCAGGAAATTTACATCCGCAATGCGTCCGAAACCGAGGCCCGCGGGCCGTTTACGATCCAGCAGGTCGCCGATCTCGCCGAGGCGGGACAAGTGACATCCGACACCCTCGTGTACGATGCGGAGACCGAGCAATGGCTGGCGCTGAATGCCAAACCCGAGCTGCTCGCCCAGGTCTTTCCGGAAAAAAAGCGACTTACGCTGAAGGAGAAGCAGTTTCAAACGCTCAACAAACCGCCTGAGGACGCACGGGCGATCACCGTCAATGACATGCTGGCGGCGGCTGAAGGCCGGACGGATGACACCAAGGGCAAAGGCGATCCCTCCGGGCGAATGGCCCAGGCGGCACGAATCGGCATGATCGGCGCCATTCTCACCTGCGTGGTGGCGGCCGCCGGCGAAATTCTTCCGTCGGTTGATGTCATCACGAATTTCGAGCCCGGAAAGTTGATCGCCCATCCCCTGGTCGTGCTCGGAGGCATCGACCTTGTCCTGGCCGTTCTCCTCGCCCTGGGGATGGCCTCGCTCTACCCCGTCGTCCGGTTTCGGGCGGCACTCGGACTTGGACTCGTCGGGTTCATCTTCTACGCGCAGGGCCTCTCGCCCCAACTGGGAGAGGTCGTGCTGGGTTGCGCCGGCCTGTACTTGTGCACGGTCGTCGTGGATCTCGTGCCTGCGATCGTGGCCGCGGCCGCGGGTGTGGCCGGCATGGGATTGCTCGGCTGGTACCTTCTGTCGCATTGAAATGGGATCGCCGCCGCCGGGAAATCCCGCGAGTTCGGCGGCCGCGGAGGTCCGCCCCGGTCGGCGCGCCCGGCTGGTCCACATCATCCGAAGGGAAATCTGGCAGTCGGCGGTGCTGAAGGACCGGTCGCCGCGGGGTATCCTCTACGCCATCCTCCGCGTCGGCTCGATCACGGTCACGGTTTTTTCCGAATCGCGGGTGACCAGCCGCGCCGCTGCGCTCAGCTTCAGTTCACTGCTCGGCCTCGGTCCGTTGATCGCCATCGGAGTCCTGATCGGCGGCTTCATGCTCGGCAAGAACAGCGATCAGGTCGTCGCCGACCAGATCGGACGAGTCATCGAACTGGTCGCACCGCAACTGAACCTGGGCACCACGCCGAATGCCGCCGCCGAGCCGCCGGCCACCGGAAATTCCCCGCCCACGGCGTCGATCGAAACGGAGCAGGCATCGCACGACTCGCGGCTCGCGCCGGCCCTGCAGCGCACGCGCCATCCCAATGCCCACGTCAACCCCGACGTCGTTCGTTTTGTCAGCGGCATCATCGCGGGAGCGCGTTCCGGTTCCGGAGGGGTTTTCGGCGCGATCTCGTTCATCATCGTCGTGCTGCTGTTGTTCAAGTCGATCGAGGACGCCTTCAACGACATCTGGGGCGTGCGAACCGGGCGCTCGGTCGTGGTCCGCGTCGTGTTCTACTGGACCGTCCTGACCCTGGGCGCCGTCATTTTCTTCGCCGCGATCGCGCTGCTCGGCGCGGGGGCGTTCGTGAACGTCTTCAAGTCGTCGATCCTGGAACTTCCCGGCGGTCACGAACTGCTGAGCGTCCTCCAGTGGTCGCTGCCGCTCTTCTCGATCGTCCTGCTCGTCGGGCTGCTGATGCTCGCCTACCGGCTGATTCCCAACACGAAGGTCTTCTGGGGCGCCGCCTTTGTCGGGGCGCTCGTCGTCACCACGCTGCTGCTGCTGAACAATTTCGTCGCCCTGCTGTACGTGCGGCGGGTGATTCTCACCCGCAGCCTGTATGGCTCGGTGGCCCTGCCGCTGGTCCTCATGCTCGGCCTGTTCGTCTTCTGGTTGTACCTGCTGATCGGCGGCATCGTGAGCTACGCGGTGCAGAATGTGAATTTTCGGAACAGTCAGGCCGCCTGGAGCATGCTGACCGAACACACGCGCGAGCGTCTCTCCCTGGTCGTCTTCCTGGCGATTTGCCGTCGGTTCCGCGAGTGTCAGCCGGCGTTGTCCGCCTCCGAACTCAGCGCCATGCTCAAGGTGCCGACCCAGCTGGTGAACGAGTGCCTGGGCCGGCTCGAGCAGTTGAAACTCGTGCTGCCGCTCCAACCGGATCCGAGCGAGACGGAGAACGACGTCCGGTTCCAGCCGGCCCGGCCGCTGAACCGGACCACGCTGTTCGATTTCAAGACCTTGGACGACAACTTCGGCGAAAACCCGCTGGGGAGTTCCCTCGAGCACGTGGAACCGCTGCTCGCCCGCTACGATGCCGCGCTGGCCAGCGTGGGCGAGTCGGACTTCTTCCGGAGGAACCTCGACGAGTTGTTCGCCGAGCCGTGACCGCGGCGCGATTCCGCCCGACGCGAGTGGTGACCTGCTGGGCCACGAACGTCCCCGTCTCGGGCTCCCCACTTCGCCCTTGCCAGCCGCAGCAGCGGACCTACCTTCGCCGTTTTCGACCCAATGATTTCCTGGATTCAGCGGTACTTCCAGCGTCACTTTAAGACGATCTTCGCCGTCCTTTTGGCGGTCACGATCATCTCGTTCATCTTCACGATCGGGGCAATGCCTGGACTCGGAAGCGGCGAACGCCAGTCGGCCAAGAGCCAGGAGTTCTTCGGGTACAATCTCGCCTCGGGCGAGGATTACCAGCGGCTCATGGGCGACGCCACGCTCAGCGCGAACCTCCAGCTTGGGACGATGGGTGGAATCGACGACAACCAGCTGAAACAGTACGCCTTTCAAAGGGGCGCCACCCTCTATCTGGCCGACAAATGGCACATTCCGCCGGCGACCACCGCCGAGGTCCGGGACGCGATCATGAAGCTGAGGATGTTCGCCGGCCAGAATGGCGAGTTCGATCCGAAGGCCTACGCGACCTTTCGGGACAACCTGAAGATGAGCCCCGGCGGCGCAACCGAGGCAGACATCGCTCGCGTCATCGGAGACGACGTCCGCGCCGAGAAGGTCGACAAGCTCCTGGCCGGCCCGGGATATGTCCTCGACCGCGATGTTCGCAGCCAACTGGAGCGGACGGACACGACGTGGACGCTCAAGACCGCCACCGCGGACTACGCCGCCTTCAAGCCCAGCATCAAACCGACGGACGCCGAGCTGACGAAATATTTCGAGGATAATTCATTCCGCTACGAGATTCCTCCGCGCGTGGTCGTGTCGTACGCCGACTTCCCCACGAGCGATTATCTGCCGAAAGTCCAGGTCACGGACGCGCAGGTGCGCGCCTATTACGACGCGAATCCCGCCCGTTTCCCGAATCCGAAGCCGGCGGCCGACGCGAAGAAACCGGTGAAGCCCAACCCCGACGCCGACTTCGCCGCGGTCCGTCCCCAGGTCGAGGCGGCGCTGAAACTGGAGCAGGCGAAGCGGCTGGCGTTGAATGCGGCGAGCGATCTCGCGCTGGCGCTGTACGAGGCGAAGATCAACACCGCGCCGGCCTTTGATGCCTTCCTCACCGAACGCAAAGTGCCCGAGAAAACGGCTGCCCCGTTCACGAAGGAAGACGGCGTCCCCGAGTTCGGCCATTCCACCGAAATTTCCGACGCCGCGTTCAAACTGTCGCAGGACCACCCCGTTTCCGACGCCCTGCCGGCGCCCGACGGCGCGGTCGTCCTTTTCTGGCGCGACACCCAGAAGGCGCACACCCCGCTCTTCACGGACGTCCGTCCGAAGGTGCTCGCGGACTTCATCGAGAACGAGCGGCGCAAGCAGTTCGTGGAGCTCGGCAACCGGGCGAAAGGACAGCTCACGTCCCGCCTCAAGGCCGGGGATACGTTCGACAAGGCGGTCGCCGCCACGGCAGCCGACACGGGCCTGAAGCTCACGGTGAAGTCGATTCCTCCGTTCACCATCCGCACTCGTCCCCAGGATGTCGACTACTCGATCCTCGGATCGCTCGAACGTCTGAACAAGGGCCAGGTTTCGGACATGATCATCAACGCCGACCGCGGCATCTTCGTGTATGCCGAGGACAAGAAGCTGCCGGATCTGAGTCCGAAGAATCCGGAATACGCGCAGACCCGGGAGCAACTCGCCAGCTATGGAGCCCGCATCGGCGCCTCGTCCTACATTTCCGAGATGGTCGATCGCGAGTTGAAGCGGAGCGAATCGAAGCCGGAGTAAGCCGCTGGTCCGCGCCGCCGGCCGTTGATCTGCCGGCTGGCCCGCTTGCGCAGGCGCGCTTTTCGAAGCGCCCCGACCACGCCATGTGTCGAGTTCATGCGCGAGGTTGTGACGACCCCAATGTCCGCCGCCGGCCTGCCGGCCCGGCGGGCGCCCCGCAACGGAGGTTTCGCGACGCGGACGGCGGCCGCAGATTCCATGCAACTTTCAGGCGCGGTTTCCGTCTCGCGCGCCAGACCAGCTGGCTTCACCGTGGTGAACCGTAATTCCGGAAGCTGCTCGAAATTCGGTAACTTTCCGGCATCTCCGGTGTACTCAGCAGCACGTTTCCGGCTCGTCATTCCAGCATCATGTCTCGCTCAACCGCTCGCGTCCTGACCGTCCTCACCCTCGCCTTCGCCGCCGCCGTCCGCGCGCAGCCCTCCACCGCGGCCACGTCGCCCGGTACGGAACCCGGCGAAGCCGAACGGCAGACGCAGGTCGAGCAACACACCCCGCCGCCCGCTCCGCCCGCGCCGCCACTCACCCTCGAGGAGTGCATCGCGTTCGCGATGAAGAAGAATTTCGACGTCACGATCGAGGGCTACTCGGTCCAGCAGGCCCGCGAGGCGCTCATCTCCGCCAAGTCGAACTTCGACCCCACGCTCACCGCCGCGGCCACCCGCACCGTCCAACAGGCCGCCTCCGCCACCAGCCGCCTCGACGGCGTGACCTACGACGGACTTCGGACGGACAACATGTCGATGCAGGTGGGCGCGAGTCAGCGACTCCCGCAGACCAACGGCACCCTGAATCTGGCCGCAAACTCCACCCGCGGCGCTTCCAACTCCAGCAACAACTTCCTCAACCCCACCTTCGGAAATGGCGTGAGCGCCTCGCTCAACCAGCCGTTGCTGAAGAACGCGGGTTCCACGATCGCGCGATCGCAGGTGAGACGGAGCGCCCTGGGCGTGACGATCGCGGAGCTGAATTACCGCAGCCGGGTTCTCTCGGTGATTCGCGACACGGAAAACGCCTACTACAACCTCGTCGCGGCGCGGGAGACGCTGCGCATCCGGGAACTGTCGCGCGAACTCGCCCAGAAGCTTTACGAGGAAAATCAGGCGCGGCGCGCCACCGGGCTCGCCACCGACCTCGATGTCGCCACGGCGCAGGTCGGCGTGGCCAACGCCCGCCGGGCGGTCCTCCAGGCGGACGAGTCGGTCCGGGACGCCGAGGACGCGCTTCTGGCCCTGATCAACGTCCCCACTCTCGATGTCCGCCCCGGCCCGGTTTCGTTCCAGGATTACACGGGTCCAGCTCCGGTGTTTGCCGTCTCGTACAAGCTGGCGCGCGACTACTACCCCGACACGCTGTCGATGGCCGATACGATCAAGCAGATGCAGATCGACCTGGCCGTCGCCAAAAAGAATCAGCTGCCATCGCTGAACCTCAATGCGGCCCTGGGCTACTCGGCCCGCCCGACGGATCAAGGGTACTGGCAGGCGATCGACAATCTCCCCAATGAGCACGGCAGCAACTGGACGGTCGGTCTGGTGTACACGTGGCCGTGGGGCCGCCGGGGCGACAAAGCGAACTACCGCGCCACGCTCGAGGGCCTGAAGGCGCAACAGGCGAAGCTCGACCAACTCGAACTGCAGTTGCTGGTCGATGTCCGGTCCGCCGTCCGGGCCGTCGATACGAATCTGGCGAGCGTGCAGATTGCCGCCGAGGCGACGCAACTCGCCGCGAAACAATACGACCTGCAAAAGGCGCGATTCGACGCCGGGCTGTCGACCAGCCGTCTTGTGCTCCAGGCCCAGGACGACCTGGAAACGGCCCGCGTGAATGAGCTTAGCGCCAAAGCGACGCTCTGGAGCGCGCTCGCCGAATTGCACCGCCTCGAAGGCTCGTCGATCGACCAGTTCCACATTCAACTGCCGCAGTAGGTCGGCCCGGGCGCGATCAGCGCCATGGTCGCGTCGCCGCAGGCGCGGCGGGAATCGTGTCAGCTCGCCGGACCGGACTGGAAAAATCCGGAGCCGCCTGGCACACCGGGGCTCGCCAACGGCGGGCCCACTTGTTTGCTTCGCCTCATGCGTCGCGTCACGAGACTCCCTCTCCGGGTTGCCGATCACCAGGGAGTCGCCGCTGCCCAGGCCGGATTCGGGATGCTGGGAATCGCGCTGGTGCTGTTCGTCCTGAGCGCGGTATTCGCCCTCGTCTGGCCGCGGTGGCAGCATGCGCTGCGCGATTCGCGGGCCCGGGCAACGGCGGCGGCGTTAAAGCAGTTCGACGCGCGGTTCGAGAAATATGCGAGCGAACACGGCGACTGGCCCGCCGGCACCCCCGTGCCCGGCGCCTATCCGCCGGGAATGGAGCGCTCCCTCGCCAACACGCCTTGGGGCAAGCCGACACCCATCGGAGGCCGCTACGTCTGGCTGACGAACACCTACGAGCACGGCGAGCGGATGCGCGCCTGCATCGCGATCGTCAGCGTGCCCGGTGACCGGGTCTCCGATGACCAGCGCCAGCTCACCGCCCTGGATCATGCCGTGGACGATGGAAATTTTCGGGTGGGCCGATTGCGGCTCGGGTTCCGCAACCGTCCCGTCTACGTTCTCGAGCATTGAACACCATGGCGGAAGGACCGGAACCACGAGACAATGCCGGGCGCGGCGCCATTCGGGTGAAAACCGTCGGGGCTGTCCTGTTGCTGATGGCGAGCGCCGCCATTCTCGCGGAAACGGCGCACCGGTCGGCCGAATATCCACGGATCACACCGCGGCCGCAGCTCGCTCCCTACAGCGACCCGGCCGAGCGTTCGGCGCGGGAACGCGACGCGATTGGCACCTTTGCCACGGGAACCACCCCCGGCGACCGCATCATCGTGGTCGACTCCGACCGGCGCGTGCGCTTCTCCGTCGTGGGGGCAACCGATCCGGCGTTTTCGAGCAGCGACACTTTTCAGATGGAGTCGGTGAACCGCCAACCGTGCCTGGCAACGTCCCGCAGCGGGATCATCACCCAGGTCGACATCGACCATCTGGAATACTCCGGCGACACGTACGAGAGGCAGGCGACCCACCGACGGTGATCGTCACTCTGCGCCGGTGTTTCCCGCGAACAGTTCCGCCGCCGCGGTCAGGCCGGCCGTGTCGACGACGCGATGCGGCGGCAACTGGGTCCTGAACCAGGTTCGCTGCTTCTTCACGAGGGCCCGGGTATTGCGTGCAATCTCGTCCGCCAGCCCGGACGCCGGCAGGCGTCCGTCGAGCATCTCGATCACCTCCCGGTACCCAATCGCCCGCGCGGCGCTCGGGTTTGTCTCCAAGCCCCCCGCGCGAAGCCGCTGCACTTCCTCCACGAGGCCGGCCCCGAGCATGGCGGCCACCCGCGCGGAAATGCGCTCGTTCAACTGCCCGGGGGCACAGTCGAGACGCGCCAGCTGCACGGCGAATCCGGCAAACGGCGCCGGCAGTCGCGCAAAATCCGCCGCGAGTTCGGAAATCGAGCGGCCCGAAGCGAGGCAGCGTTCGAGGGCGCGGCCCACCCGGCGCGGATTCGCGACATCCAGTCCGCCGAGACTGCCTGGATTCAAGGCCTGGAGCCTCGCCAAGGCCTCGACCGGCGAAAGCGCGCTTACTTCGGCCCGCACCGCCGCCGGCACCTCCACCGCGTCAGCCACCGGAGCAAAGAACGACTTGAGGTAGAAGCCGCTACCCCCGACGACCAGCACCCGTCGGTTTCGCTCCAGGATGTCATTCACCACGCTGCGCGCCCGGGCGACGTACACCGTGATGTCCATCCGCTCCCGAACGTCGCAAAGGTCGATCAGATGATGCGGAACCCGCGCCTGTTCGGCCGCCGTCGGTTTCGCGGTCCCGATATCCATGCCGCGGTAGAACAACAGCGAGTCGCACGAGACGATCTCGGCGCCGTTTTCCTCCGCCCACCGCAGCGCCCACTCGGTCTTTCCCACCGCGGTGGGTCCCGTCAGCACGTGAATCGACCGACTCATGCGATGCTGGGCCCAGCCGGACGCTTAATGGCCGGCTTCGAACTTCTCGATCCGCTGCCGCACGCGGTCGCGACCCAGCACGCGGACCATGCCGGTGATGCTCGGGCCGACATTCGTGCCGGAAAGCGCCAGTCGCACCACCGCCTGGTAATCCCCAAACCCGAAACCGAGTTTGGCGGCAAGGTCCTTGATCGCCTGCTCGATCCCCGCGTCAGTCGCCAGATCGAATCCCGGCAGGGCGGCGGCGAACTCGCGCAACCGCGCCTTCGGATCCCCTTTGGCCATGACCTTCTCGCGGACCTTCGGATCGATGGGAAAGTCCTCGGTGAAGAAATACGCCGAATAGGCCGGGAGTTCCTCCAGGCCCTTGATCTTCGGCTGACAGAGCCGCATGACCGAACTGAAATAGTCCGCCGGAGCGGAGAGCGCCGCCTGCGCGACGACGGAATCGGCCTGACGCTCGAAATACGCCCGCGCGAGCGTTTCGAACCGCTCCGGCGGAAGCTCCAGGAGGTAGGCCATGTTCATGTGCGCGAGCTTTTTGTCGTCAAACCGCGCGTTGCTTTGGTTCACGCCCGGCAGGTCGAACAACCGGATGATCTCGGCGATCGGCATCTTCTCGCGATCATCGCCGGGATTCCAGCCGAGCAGACAAAGGAAGTTCACCAGCGCCTCCGGCAGGTAACCGCGACGCTGATACTCCTCGATCAGCGCGCCTTGATCGCGCTTCGACATCTTGCCCGGCCCATTCTGCTTCAGGATCAGCGGAATATGGGCGAACCGCGGCGGCGTCGCGCCGAATCCTTCATACAGCAGGACGTGCTTGCTCGTGTTCGAGAGATGGTCCTCGCCGCGAATCACGTCCGTGACCTGCATGGCGATGTCGTCGATCACGTTCACGAGGTGAAACACCGGGTTCCCGTCCGAGCGCACGATGACAAAATCCTCGTCCTCCACCCGCTCGACGCGGCCACGAATGCGGTCCTCGATCACGACCGGCGCGATCTTCACCTTCTCGACCTCCTTTTTCCGATGGTCGTCAAACACCTTGTAGCGCTCGCCCGGGAGTCGAAACCACAGGGCGCCATCCTTCTCGTACGCCCGGCCGGCGCCACGGAGCCGCTCGATGTAGTCGCGATAAATGTCACCCCGCTCGCTCTGCCGGTAGGGACCGAAGTTGCCGCCCACCTTTGGACCCTCGTCCCAGTTCAGCCCCAGCCAGGTGAGGCTGTCGTAAATCAAATTGAGGTACGCCTCGCTGTTCCGCTCCTTGTCGGTGTCCTCGATGCGGAGGATGAACACGCCGCCCGTGTGGCGGGCGTACAGCCAGTTGAACAGCGCGGTGCGGGCGCTGCCGATATGGAAAAACCCGGTGGGACTGGGAGCGAAGCGAACGCGAACTTGAGACATGATGATGAAATCGTGGCGACCTTCACCTCCGGCGACCGGTGGCGGAGCCGGAACCGGGGCGCGAAGCAGGTTCGTCCGCGCCGATCTCCGCGCGAAGCCCCCGGGCGAGGGCGACAAAACGGCGCCTGAAATTCATTCGCGCCGGTTCGCGCAGGTCGCGGGAGGAGATTTGATGTGTGTTGGCTTGAGACAGAACGCATGCAATTCGCAGAATCCACCGCGAAAGGAAAGATTTCTTCCGTGACACCTACACCGCTCGATCCACGCAGTTTTGTCCGCCAACTCGAGGCCACCGCGACGAAAGCCGGGTTTCGGCTGGAGCGCTTCGGCGAGATCGCGGGATGCGCGCTCGTCGCGCTCACGAAGCGGACGCCCGGACCGAGACCGCGGATCTATCTCTCGGCGGGAATTCACGGTGATGAGCCGGCTCCGCCGTTCGCGCTTCTCGACCTGCTGGAACGTGGCACCTTCGACGCGCGGGCAAACTGGTTCCTTTGTCCCCTGCTCAATCCGGTCGGTTTCACGCGCCGAACGCGCGAAAATGCGGAGGGCCTTGACCTGAACCGCGACTACAAGGCGCTGCAATCGGCCGAAATCCAGGCCCATGCGCGATGGCTGAAACACCAGCCGAATTTCGATCTGGTCCTCTGCATCCACGAAGACTGGGAATCCAAGGGCTACTACCTTTACGAACTCAACCCCAGCGGACGCTCGAGTCTGGCCCGGCCGATCATCGCGGCCGTCGAAAACGTCTGCCCCATCGAGACGGCGGAAACGATCGACGGCCGTTCGATCTCCGAACGGGGCATCATCCGCCCGGTCAGCGATCCCCTGCTGCGGGAACAATGGCCCGAATCGATCTACCTGCGCGCGCACCATACGCGTTTGAGTTACACCCTGGAATCCCCCTCGGCGTTTCCGCTTCCGCAACGGGTGGCGGCACATCGCGCCGCGATCGAAACGGCGATCGCCGGAATCACCGAAACGTCGACCGAGGCGCCCGACGCACGGTGAGGGACACGCCCGCGAGCACGGGCTATGCGTACCCGCCCGCGATTCCGTGCCCGGCACAGAATTCCCTCAGGTCCCCGGGCAATGGCGCCGTGAAGACATGGGGCAGGCCCGCGGCACGCAGGTCGATCTCGTGGCAATGCAGTGCCTGTCGCGGCAACTCGAGGCTCTTGGCCAGTCGGTCCGTCCACCCGTGATCGATGAACTCCAGGTAACACCTGGCATCACCGCCGTAGATCTTGTCGCCAACCAGCGGGTGCCCCAGCCACTCGGCATGGGCGCGAATCTGATGTTTCCGACCCGTCTCGGTCACAACGCGGGCCAGCGTGAAACCGCCGGGCACATCGGAACGGTCAGCAGACTCGCGGGAGACGGCGGAAATCGCGATCGGCGCAAAATGCGTCACCGCCGGCTGTCCATCCGGCGTCACACCGGATTTGAGAAACACCACGCTGTGCACGTCGTCGCCAAGCGGCTGGTCGACCGTGACCGGCCCCGCCAGACGCCCACGCAGAATGGCGAGATAGACTTTGCCGACCAGGCGCTTCTGCATGGCCGTCTGCAGGCGGCCCGCCATCGCGGCATCCTTTGCCAGCACCACGACACCGCTGGTCTCGCGATCAAGACGGAAGACCAGATGGACCGTCGGCAACCCGCTGTATTCGCGGAGCGCTCCGACGAGACTCGACCACGGTCCGGCCTTCGAAGGGTGGCAGACGACGTCGCCGGGTTTGTTGACCACCAGCAGTCGCTCGTCCTCGAACAGAATCCATCCGGGCACCTCATCGGGGGCGATCATCCGCACCGGTCCCTGCGTCTTGGGCCGCCTGGGCCAGGCACAGGCCCGGCGGGAAAAATCGTCGTCCGGCAGGGTCATGTCACCGCGTGAGCTGCTGTTTCACCTTCGCGAGGCGAAAACGGGCCAGCAGTCGCGCTCCGACTCGCGCCGCCAGCGGCTTGGAAACCCGTGACGCGGCAAACGCATACAGGCGGTTCTTCCAGCCGGTCACGATCTGGCTCCGGTTCCGCGCCAGCGCTCGCATCGCCTGCTCGACCACCTGGTCGGCGGTCATGCTCAACCCGGGCGAGATGCTGCCGTCACCCAGGCCGGCGCGGCGGAAGAAATCGGTTTCGGTCGGCCCGGGACACACGGCGAGCGCCCGGAGTCCCGTTCCCCGCAGTTCCTCGTTCAACGCGATCGTCCAGTGCAGCACAAACGCCTTGGTGGCTCCGTAGGTCGCGGCATACGGCGTCGGCTGGAAGGCGGTCGTAGAAGCGACCGTTATGATCGCACCTCCCCTGGCCCGGAGAGCAGGGAGGAGCAGACCTGTAAGTTGAACGATCGCCCGGGTATTAACATCAATCATTTCGAGCTGCCGCGAAAGATCGGGCTCAGGAAACCGCCCATACGCGCCGAAACCACTGTTGTTGATGAGCAAGACCCGCCCCGCCGGCGTCCCCTGCAGCCAGGCTCCGACTTGGCTCGCTCCATGCTCGACTTCACTCGTGCGAGACAGATCGCACGGTATGTGGAAAACGTTCAAAGAAAAACCGGACGGACGCGAGCGCGACAAGTTGCAAATCCGCAACTCCGGGTGCACCTTGGCTCCCAGCTTGATGAACGCCTGCCCCAGTCCGGATGAGCCGCCGGTGACGACCGCAGCAGAGAATGATTGGAAGACTTCGCTTAGCGAGGAGGGCAAGAGTGGCGGCCGAGCTGAATTTCCCACGGCCGGACGTTATGTCCGGCTTTGGTTAACCCAAACCATACGCAGAAACATGAACAGCCAAAACAACCACGAAGTGATCGTTTCGGGCATTCACCTTGAGCTCACACCTTCGCTCAAGACCTTCGTCCGTGAAAAAGCCGAACGTCTCTTCCGACATGAGGACCGCATTGTGCGGGTCCGCGTGGAACTGGAATGTGATCGCAGCGCTGCGATCGGCATGCAGTTCAAGGCTAAGGGCCACATCGAAATCCATGGGCCCGATCTGAACGCGATCGTTCAGACTGACGACTGCCACAAGGCCATTTCCATGCTGATGGACAAATTCGATCGCATGCTGCAGCGACGCCACCAGCTCCATCGCGTCAAACGCAACCACCCCCACGCGGTGGAATTGAACGCCACGCTTCCCAAGGCGCTGGTCTGACTGAACCGCTATTCGACTTTCCGCCCGCCGGTTCGCCGGCGGGTTTTTTTTGGCGTCACGGTCCGGTGCGAGCGCGGTGGAACGTGAGTCGTAGCCGCCGGTAGGGCGCGGAGTCCCTTCCGCGCCATGGCTGGCTGGGAGCGGAGTCCCAGCCCTACCACCTGAGCCATCGCGCCGACGATCGGCTACTTCTTCAACCGCTCTACCGCCAGGCGGCGTCGCCCGC
>DASZYH010000337.1:0-29666 GCA_035545515.1 Opitutaceae bacterium | reverse complement strand
CGCGAGCGTGGAGTCGAATGCGTTCCCCCGGGGCAGGGCCACGATTCCCAGCGAGCCCGCGTACAAGCCGCCAATCGGGGTGTATTTTCCACTCGGCTCCGAACTCGGCTTGGGCTCGAGTCCGCGCGCACTCACGACAATGAGATCACCGCCGTCGGGCGTAACGCGCAGTGCCGTCGGAAACCATCCCGTGGGAATAAAACCGAGCGGGCGGCTGTGCCCCGCGTCGCTCACGTCAAACACGGCCACATTGTCGTTGTACGCGTTGGCCGCAAACAACCGCTGCCCGGTCGGATCGAGGGCAAGCGCGTCCGGGGTCGATCCCGGCGGGTCGTCCGCCGCGAGGGCGGAGCAGAGCGTTTCGACCGTCTCCCCGGTTGCGGCATCGAGCACCGTGATCGTGTTGCCGCCGCCATTGGCGACGAACAGCCGGCTCGAATCCGGCAGCAGCAGGAGTTCGTTCGGATGCAGTCCCGTCTTCCATTGGGCTTCCACCGAGCCGTCCGAGGCATCGAGCACGCTCACCGCCGACCGCCCCCATTGCGTTGCATAGATCCGGTCGCGCTTCGGATCCCAGGCGACGGCCAACGGCTGGTCCTGCTCGTCGAGCGTCGCGCCACCCAATCCGGCGTTGGGCGCTTGGGCCATGTCACGGTGCCGGGCCCGGGGCGCGGAGCCTGGATTGAGCACCGTGTTCCAGACGATGCGGCCCGTCGCGAGATCGGCGCACACCATCCGGCTGTCGAAGAGGATGGTCGCCGCGACTCGACGTCCGTCCGGAGAGAAGGCGACGCCACCCACGATCCCCGCGTCCTTGGCCGGCGCGAGACGAATGTCCCGCCGGGGCGTCAGCCGTCCCTGGTCGAAGCCGTAGACGTGCAGCACCTCGTCCCCGCCGCCGCTGCAGACCAGGACCCGCCCATCGGGAGAAAACGCGATGCCTTGGAACGCCTCATGGACGGGCCGCACCGCGACCGTCGCATGCGTCCGCAAATCGATCACCCGAATCTCATGCTGCTTGTATCCGGCGTGCAGGACGGCCGCGAAACGCCCGGAGGGATCGAGGGCAAGGTTGACGGGAAAATCACCGAGCGCGATCTGGTCGCCGACCGGTTTGATCAGCCACTGGTTATGCAACCGCGTGTAACCGTCGGGTTGCCGGCCGGGCCACGCCGTCGACGATGGCCCCGGGCCGGACGGTGTCGTCGAGCACCCCGTCGCCATCGCCAGCACCCCGAGCACCCACGCGACCGTCACCAGATAATTGAGCCGCGAATCGCGGGAAAAGGGTCGGATGACGAACATAGCCCGCAGCCTCAAATTTCAGGACGACGCCCGCAAGCCTCTAACCCGGCGCGGTGCGTCAGCCGATCGCAACGCGAAGCCCACGGACGGTGGGGCAGCCTCCACACCGTCCCCGCGGCTACGAATCCCCGTTAAAGCGTTCTAGTTCGTCACGTCGAACGTGGTGCTTCGATCGCGAATCGGCAGATACACCTTGTACCATTCCTTTTGGGCGGCGCTGTCGGTGTATTCCTTCAACGCCTGCTCGCTCGCGAACTCCATCGCGATGACATGCGTTCGTTCGCCCTGCGCCTTGAGGGTCTTTGTCCACACGTGCGTGATTCCCGGGTACGCCGCGGGAAGTTTCTGCGCGCCGTCCAACGCGGCCTGGATTTGCGCCGGCAGCGTGCCGGCCTTCCACGTGACCGTGACCACGTGGATGACCGTCTTCGGGGCGGTTGCCATTTGCGCGCGGGCGATGCCGGCCGACAACGCGACGACTCCGGCAATGAGGAGGGAGGCGATGATCTTTTTCATGGGGTGTCGAATGACGCGACCGACCTTGGCACGGACCGCCTCGAAAGGCACCCTATTTCACGACCGCCAGCCCGTCCCTCTCCGTGGACCCGTGGGGGATCGATATCCGCTTCATCCAGCGACCGCGGTTGCGACCGGGGTCGGATCGGGAAGCGGCAACGGAGCCGGGACGTCGGACGTGGGTACTTGGATGCCGAACGGCCCCACGACCGTACCGAGCAGGGCATGCGTCTGAATCCGCTGGACGATCAGCGGAGTGAGCCGGGTGCCGGCCGCCACGAGCAGCAGGCGCTCGGTGGTCCGAACCTCCGTCACCAGCACCATGTCCGGCTTCAGGTCCGTGGGCGCGACGAGCCGAACCTCCTTGTCGGACGTGACCGCCGACAGGATGTAATCGGGAAAACGCTGGAAGCTGGCTGCAAGGAGCTCCGGATCGTACACGCCCTTGCGCGCCGCCATCTGGTCGTAGGCATCGTCCCGCATGATTCCCTCGACCTCGAGCAAGGCGCGATCCGTGAAGATGCGGAGGATCCGCGCACCGAGGGGAATATCGTTCCGGCCCGGCCCCCCGGCGGGGGTCCCGGAACCGTCGTAGTTCTTTGCCTGGTACCGGATCGCCTGCGCCACCCGGTCCAGCCGGGGAATCTGGCGCAAAAGCTGGCTGCCCAGGCGCGGGACGTCCGCCAGCAGTTCGGCCTCGCGCGGCGCGAGTGGCAGGTCGCGCGCCTTTTTCCGCAGGAGCGGCGCCGGGAGGGACACCGTTCCGATCCGCGCCAGCGAGGCGGCGAGTTCGAGTTCCCAGGGATTCGGGAGCTGAAGCGTGCGGGCAAAGACCCGGACGCTGCCGCGAAGCCGCTGGCTGAGTTCGAACGACGCCGGGTCAAGCGTGGCCAGCACCTCGAGCAAAAGGTTCACGCTCGTCCGCACCGTCGTCTCCATCATGTCGCGCTCCAGCCGAAGGCTTTCGTAATGCTGGAGCGCGGTTTCGACGATTTCCGCGAGCACTTCGATCCGCACCGGTTTGGAGACGAACCGGAACACGTTCGCGTAATTGACGGATTCGACCACCGTGTCGCGGCCCGGATCACCCGTCAGCGCAATGCGAACCGACTCGGGACTGAGCCTGGCGCACTGGGCGAGCAGTTCGAGCCCGCTCATTCCCGGCAGGAAGATATCCGCGAGCACGACGGAGAAGCCCGCCTCGGTCCGAAGCAATTGCAGCGCCTCCTCAGCGCTCGCGGCCGTGTTCACGGCGTACCGGTCCTTCAGCACGGAGCTGAAGAGATTCAACATGGCTTGCTCGTCATCGACGATGAGGACCCGATGGCGCACGGCGGTATATCGGACGGGTAAGGTCAACTTGAGCCGCCGGAAAGCGTCCACCAAGTGCACCGCCAAGTTTGACGCGAAATTGACGACCGCCGCGTCACGCGGAACGTTCTGTCCTCCACATGACCACCCGCCGGGACTTCACCACCAACCAGCCTGCACGCTCCCTGAAAAACGACGGACGCCGCCAAGCGACACCGGCCACCCCAAGCGACCATGGAGCCGGGCGCCTCCGCTAGCGCACACCCGGCGCCGCTCGCGGCGACGACGCGCCGTCTCCTGGCCGCGCGGTTCTGGCGGAGCATCGCACAGGGCACACTGGTGGTGGACCTGGCGTTGTACCTGCACGCGCTCGGGTGGTCCGGCACGGAAATCGGCGCGGTGCTGAGCGGAGCGGGCCTGGTCGGCGCCGGATTCGGCCTGCTGGTGGGACTCGCCAGCGATCGGTGGGGGCGAAAACCCTTTCTCCTGTGCTACGAGGGACTGAGCTGCCTGTGTGCGCTGACAGCATTCCGCACGAGCGAGCCGCTCCCGCTCACGCTGGCCATCCTGCTGGCGGGTTTCGGCCGCGGCGCAAATGGCGCGGCGGGGCCGTTCGCCCCGGCCGAGCAGGCGTGGATTGCGGAGACCGTCGAGCCCTCCCGCCGCGGTTTCGTCTTCAGCATGAATGCCTCGCTGGGATTCCTTGGGATGGCCGCCGGGGCGCTGGCCGCGATGCTGCCGGCCCATTGGGCGGCGACGGTCGGCGAGGCCGCCGGCTATCGCCGTCTGTTCCTGATCGTGATCGCGGGCAATATCGCCAATTTCGTGCTCCTCGCGCGCGCCGCGGAACAGCGGCGTTCGCGGCCGGCCGCCGCGGCTCCCTCCGTCGCGTCGGAATCACGCCAGCTGCGCCAGCAGGAAAACCGGTTTCTCTGGCGGCTCATGGCGCTGAATGGTTTCAACGGGCTCGCCATCGGCCTGACCGGGCCGCTGATGTCGTACTGGTTTGCGCGGAGATTTCATACCGGTCCGGCCCTGATCGCGCCGGTGATGGCGGCGACCTTTCTCGTCACGGCCGCGGCATCGTGGGCCAGCGGCCAACTGGCGCACCGGAAAGGGATCGTGAACGTGGTGGTCTGGGGGCGAAGCGGCGGACTCGCCCTCCTGACCGTGCTTCCGCTCATGCCGGTGTACTGGCTGGCGGCCGCCGTGCATATCGTGCGATCGGCTCTCAATCGCGGCACCCTCGGCGCCCGCCAGGCCCTCGTGGTGAGCGCGGTGCAGGGGGATCGCCGCGGACTCGCGTCGAGTTTGAACGCGCTCTCCAGCCAGCTGCCGCAGTCGGTCGGTCCGGTGATCGCTGGCTCGCTGATGGGTGCCGGCTGGCTCGTCCTCCCCTTTTACCTCGCCGCGGTCTTGCAGGGAACGTACCTCGTGCTTTACCGCCGGCTGTTCCGTCCGGTGGAGACCGCGATGCGAACCGCGCCGGATCGGGTTTGACGCTCCGGCGTCACGACCATCGCCAGCCCCGCCCGGTCACGCCACGGTCCGGCCGGCATGCGCCGCTCGTTTCTTCCCCTCCTGTCCGCGATCGTGCTGCGTGCGGCGGCGGCCGCCCCGGTGGCCGCCGCGGGTGACGCGGGTCCGGTGGTGCGGTCGGGACTCCGGCTACCGGAGATTCCGATTCACGACCCCTGGATTCTCGCCGACACCTCGACCCGGACGTATTTTCTCTACTCCTCTGCTCCCGCCCGGCTGACCGGGCGGAACCGGACCGGCACCCTGTTCTATCGGAGCGCCGATCTTGCGTCCTGGTCCGGTCCCTTCATCGCCTTTGTCTGCCCGGACGACAGCTGGGCCGATCCCCGCCAGGGCGCCTGGGCCCCCGAGGTGCATGCGTATCGGGGAAAATATTACTTGTTCACCACACTGCACAATCCCGCGAAGCCGCTCCCGACCACCGACTCCACGCGGCCGAATCTGATGCGCAGCACGATGATCGCGGTGAGCAATTCGCCTGCGGGACCATTCGCCCTGCTGAAAAAGGATGCGCCTGTCGCCCCGGCAAATTTCATGACGCTCGACGGCACCCTGGATGTCGACCCCGCCGGCAAGCCGTGGATGGTGTATGCCCACGAGTGGATCCAGAAGGTCGACGGCACGATCGAGGCGCTTCCGCTCAAGGATGACCTGTCCGACGCCGCCGGCGCACCGATCTTCCTCTTCAAGGGATCGGATGCGCCGTGGCTCGACGCGCAGATGCAGCCAAATGCGAAGGAGAACCACTACGTGACCGACGGCCCGGAGTTGTACCGGACGAAGACCGGCACGTTGCTGATGCTTTGGTCGAGCTATGAGCGGAACGAGTTCGGCCGGGACGGCTATGTCGAAACCCTCGCCCGCTCGAAATCCGGCGACTTGAGCGGCCCGTGGGAACAACTTCCACCGCTGGTCAGAAACGACAGCGGACATGGCATGCTTTTCCGGACCTTCGAGGGGCAACTCATGCTTGTGCTCCACCAGCCGTTCGTCGGCGCACGAGCGAAACTCTATGAGATGGCCGACGAGGGCGATACCGTGCGAGTCGTGCGTTACCGTGCGGACCTGAGCGGACCAGCGTTGGGACCACAACGCGGGCAAATGCCCCGATAGACCGACAGCCCGCCGGGCTGACCCCGACCGCGGGTCCGGCGCGGTCTCTCCCAAAAACGGAACGATTCAATCCTGTTTACGGGACCATAAGCAGAATGAATCATACCTAAGTGCCTGCCATGTAGTATATTGATCCATGGCACAGGCATTGCTTTTCGCCGCCCCTTTTCTGTCTCCCCCATGCTCTCCGACCTGAAGTTCGCCTTGCGGGCGTTGCGAAAAACACCCGGCTTCACGGCTGCCGCCGTCCTCATCCTCGCGCTCGGCATCGGTGCCAACACGTCGGTGTTCTCAGTCGTGGACGCTGTCTTGCTCCGTCCCCTCCCCTTCGTCCACCCCGGCGAACTTTTCAGCGTCCATTCCGCGGCGGCCAATCAGGTGGGTCTGTTCAGTCTGCCGGAATATTGCGACTACCGTGATCAGAACCGGGCGTTCCGGGGGTTGCTGGCGATCTCGTCGTTCAACACCAATCTCGTCGACCAGGGCAACGCCCAGCTCGTCCAGGGGCTGCGGCTCTCGGCCGATGCGTTCGAGGTGCTCGGCGTTCGGCCCGTCACCGGGCGGCTGCTGGTCCCGGAGGACGATCGCCCCGATGCCCCGAAGGTGGCGGTGATTTCCGACGGACTATGGCAACGCACCTACGGTGGGCGGGCCGATGTGATCGGACGCTCGGTGATGCTCAATGGGGAAGCTCGGACGATTGTCGGCGTGTTGCCGGCCGACTTCATCATGCCGATCAACGGGAATCACAGCGATGTCTGCGTGCCGTTGCAGGCCGACTCCGATCCGGCCCGTCACCAGCCCGGCGCGCTGCACTACCTGCGCGTCATTGGCCGGCTCGCGCCCGGCGTGACGCCGGCGCAGGCGGAGGCCGATCTGCAATCGATCCTGCGCCATCGCCGGCAGGAATTCCCGGACGAGTATGCGGGGGTCGGCGAAAACACCCTCGTGCCGCTCGCGAACGAACTGGTGGGCGACGCGCGGCAGGTGCTCTTGACCCTCGTCGCGGCGGTCGGTTCGCTGCTGCTGCTCGCCAGCGCGAACGTCGCGGGACTCCTGCTGGTGCGCGGCATGGCGCGGCAGCGCGAACTGGCAATCCGCTCGGCACTGGGATCCTCGCGTCTCCGGCTCATTCGGCTGCTTTCGGCGGAGTGTCTTGTCCTGGCGATCGCCGGCGGCATCGTCGGCATCATCCTTGCGCAATGGAGCCTCGACGGCTTGCTGGCGCTGATTCCCGCGGGGGTGCCACGGGCCCACGACGTGCAATTCAACGGTGTCGTCCTGGGATTTACCGCCGCGATCTCGCTGGTCGCCGGGCTGCTCCCCGGGCTGGCGCCGTTGTGGTTCTGCTCGCGGGCCGACCTTCGCGAAGCGGTGTCCGCCGGCGGTCGCGGCAACACCGCCGCGGGTGGCCAGATGCGGCTCCGGCGTATCCTCGCAACGGTCCAGATCGGACTCGCGCTCGCGCTCCTCGCCTGCACGGCGCTGTTCCTCCGCAGCTTCTGGGCGGTGAGCGCCCAGCGACCGGGCGTCGATCCAACCCACATCCTGACCGCACGCGTGACCCTTCCGGCCACGGGCTACGGCGATCCGGCCGCGCTCATCCGCTACTATGAACGCCTGCGCCCCGGACTCGACACCATGCCGGGGGTGGAACAGGCCGGCACCACCTCGTTGCTGCCGCTCGCGACGGGCCTCGCGACCGTGGAGTTTTCCGTCCAGGGCCGGCCGGTGGCGCGCCACGCGGAGCTTCCCTCGGCCAACTACCGCCTCGTGAGTCCGGGATATTTTGAAACCATGGGCATCGCGTTGCGCGAAGGCCGGCTGTTTACGGAAGAGGACGACATGAGCCATCCGCTGCGGATCATCGTGGGTGCAACGCTGGCGAAGACCTTCTTTCCGGATCACAATGCGCTGGGCCAGCGCCTGCTCGTCAACGACACGACCACGGGGAGGCGCACCCTCGAGATCGTGGGGGTGGTCGCCGACGTAAAACAGCAGAAGATCGATGACGGCCCCACCTTCGACGTCTACGTGCCGTTCCGGCAGATGGATCCCGCCGCCGTTCCCTGGATTCGCCTGCGGAACTACGTCGTGCTTCGCTCGTCGGCACCGTCGCAAGTGCTCGGCAACGCGCTCCGGAAGCTGGTCCACACGCTGGATCCCTCGGTGCCTGTCACCGCCATTTCGACGATGGAGCAGGTCTCGGACACCGCGCTCGCGGTCCGCCGTTTCACTCTCATCGTCGTCGGTTTCCTGGCGGGCACGGCCCTGCTGCTGACGGTCTCCGGGGTCTACGCGGTCGTCGCGTACGGGGTCGCCCAGCGCACGCGCGAGATGGGCGTGCGGCTCGCACTCGGGGCCACGGCGAACCAGATCGTGGGGCTCGTGCTCACGGAGGGGATGCGGATGGCTGGCTCCGGCGCGATACTCGGTGTCCTCGCGGCGCTCGGACTCTCCCAGTTCGTCGCCGCGCAGCTCTATGGCGTGAGCCCCTACGACCCGACCGCATTGTCCGGCGCGGTCCTGCTCCTGTTCACCGTGGCGACGCTGGCCTGCTGGATACCGGCGCGACGCGCCGCGCAGGTGGATCCCCTCGAGGCGATGCGCGCCGATTAGTCGCCGGCGAGCGCCGCCGTCCCGCGCAGCATCGTTTCCTCATGGTCGAGGAGATGCTGCAACGGCCGGTGCACCTCGTCGGTGATTTCGCGCCGCTGCCAGAGATGGTCGACCGTCTCCCGCTCCGCCGCGAGCGCGGCGAGCCGGAAACGGCGTTCGCTCTCGCGTCGCTCGTGCGCGTTGGCCTGGACGGTCCCCTCCTCCACGAGCTCGGCGAGGCGCTGTTCATATTCGGCCACCACGTGCCCGAGAGCCGCGGTATGCTCCGGCGCCTTCAGGGTGGGCGCGATCGCGCGCAGCACGTTCAGCCCCGCCTGCACCGCCGCCGTTCGCGCCTGATGCTCCTCGCGCTCCATCGTGCCATCGGCATGGAGGCCAAGCCGCTGGATCAGCGTCTCGAGGGTGGTCCCCTGGATCAGCAACGTGGCGGCAATCACCCCAAAGGAGAGAAAGATCACCAGGCTTCGTCCCGGAAACGGCCTGCCATCCGGGAGCATCAGCGGAATCGACAGGGCGGCTGCCAGCGTGACGGCCCCGCGGATGCCCGCCCAACCGCCGACAAATATCGCCCGCCACGACGGAGCCGTCTCCGTCTCACGAACGCGTCGGGAGAGCAGGAAGGGCAGATAGGCGCCGGGAAAGAACCAGAGAATCCGCAGGGCCATGGCGGCACCCGAGATCACCAGGCTATAGCCGATGAGCTGTGGCCAGGAATAGGCGCCGCCGACTGCGGCCAGCAGTTTTGGGAACTGGAGCCCGAGCAGGACGAAGGCGATGCCATTGAGCCAAAACAGCACCGTCGACCAGACCGACCAGGCAAGTTGGCGGGTCGATGGCGTCATCCGCACCGGATCCCGCCAGCCGGAATAGAGTCCGGCCGAAACGGCGGCGAGGATTCCCGAAACGTGCACGGACTCGCCGGCGAGATACGCGGCGTACGGTGTGAGCAGCGACAGCGTCACCTCGATGAGGGCGTCCGACCGGTTCGCCCACGCCAGAAGATCGCGGAGCCGGCCGACGCCCCATCCGACGACGAGTCCCGCACCAAGTCCGCCAAGCGACACGAGGGTGAACTGGCCCAACGCCGAGCGCAGCGAAAACGTGCCCACCGCGAGTGCCGCCAGCGCAAACTTGAAGGCGACGAGACCCGTCGCGTCGTTCATCAGGCTTTCGCCCTTCAGGATGATGGTGAGCCGGGTTGGAACGCTGAGCCGCTCGGTGATCGCATCGACGGCAACCGCGTCGGTCGGCGATACGACCGCTCCGAGCGCGAACGCCATCGGCCACGGCAGCGCGGGGACCAGCGCATGCGCCACGGCGGCGACGACCACCGTCGTGAGGATGACCAGGCCGGTCGCGAGGATCAGGATCGACCGTCGCGCCTGGCGAAACTCACGCAGCGGCATCAGCCAGCCATCGGAAAACAGCAGCGGCGGGAGGAAACAGAGGAAGAAGAAAGCCGGATCGAGCGTGATGGCGGGAAAGCCCGGGACAAACGCCAGGCCGATTCCGCCCAACACATACACGATCGGACGCGGCACGGGCAGCAAGCCGCTGACGACGCTGAGTCCGGCAATTGCCAGCAGAAGGATGAGGGCATGCTCGAATGCAGCCATGCGGGTGTGGAGAACTGGAACGGTGGGAAGCGGACGCCGGTTTACCCGCTGACGGCGTCGCGTCGATGCCAAACCGCACCCCGGCGCACCCGCGCCTGGAGCCGCCAATCAGGTGATGGTTTCGATCCGCCTGCCGGGGCCGATCGGCCGGAGCCGCCTAGTGCGGCTCGGCCAGGACGGCGTTCCCATTCACGATCAGTCGGTCGGCGGTCACCTCACCGGTGAGCGTGCCACCGTTGATGGTCACCATTCCCTGCGGCGCGATCACGAAGCCCGCGAGATTCGCGTTCCCATTGAGTGTCACGCCCCCGTTGGCCACCGCGATGGTCAGCCATTCCGGATGCGCACCGTCGCCGACACTCCCGTTCAGGGTGACGCCATTCGCGAGCACGATCAGGACCGGGCCCATGATTCGCAGGCGGCTCGATCCATTGAGGATGAGCGACTGGAGGTTGTAGACGTCCGGACTGACGGCGCCCGCATGCCCGAGCACGAAGTTCGAGGCACCATTGGCCGTGAGCTGACCGTACGTTCCGGGCGGCACGGCAATGTCGCCAACGTTGCCGTTCAGCGTGAGATTTCGAATCGTCGCGAAATCACCCGGGTTGTCCCTGGATGAATTCAAGGTCACCGAGCGCGTGCCGGTCGGCGCTGGCGGCGGCACCACGACCGGCATCGGAATCGGATCAATCCGACGCACCAGGTACCGCAGCACGGAACGTCCGTTCAGCGTGACCGAATAATTCGTCGGACTCGCCGATCCGGCCTCGTCGTCGGTGCCGGCGATCGTCGGGAGACCGTTCAATCGCAACGCGGGCGTGCCGGGCACCAACAGATCGCCGGAAATCCAGGCACTGCCGTTCAGCGTGACGTTTTCGCCCGAAAGCATCTGGACGGAGCCGTCGACGCCGCCATTCAGCACGGGCGCATGTCGCACCAGTGCGGTGATCGTGATCGACAGGGTCGCCGTCGTGCTGCCGGCATAGTTGGAATCATTGACGACGGCCGTCACGGCGTATTGTCCCGGAAAAACCGGCCCCGTCGCGCCGCCACCATACGTCACGTCCACCGCCAGGTTGGACGGAGAAGTCGAGACCGTGACCGTTTTCGGCAGACCATCATACGGCTGCGAGAGATCGCCCAGGGTAACCAGCGCGGTGGCCCGGTTGACCGTGATCGTTGTCGCCGCGGAGGCCGGATTAAAATCAGTGGTGTCGGTGGGCATGAATACGACGCCGAGCACCTGGTTCGCGCCGGCGTTGAGCACGGTGCCCGGCCCGGGCGAGTAACTGAATGTACCGGGCACGTTCGCGGTCGCGCTGAGCTGCGATACCCCGAGCGGTGTTCCGTAGGTGATGGCCGCGAGCGGCGCCCAGGTCAGAACCGGGTTGGCCTTGGCGATCACAAACTGGGCTTCGGCCGAACCGGCGTAGTTCGGATCCGTGACCGTCGCGACAACGTCGTAGGTGTCCGCGGTGACGGGGGTGGTCGTGTTTCCGTTGTACGTGAGGGCGACCGGCAGCCCGGCCGGCGAGGTCGTCACTGTGGGCGATCGTGGTGTGCCATCGTAAACGACATTGAGATTGCCAAGTGTGACGGTCGCCGCCGCCGGCAGAATGTGCAGCGTGTCCGTGACCGGTGTCGCCGTGTAATTCGGATCGGCAACGGAGGCCGTGAAACCATACGCCCCCGCATTGAGCGGCGTCACGCCGCCCTCGTAGCTGACCTGGACCGCCAGGCCGCCGGGGCTGGTCGTGACGGTCGGGGCCTTCGCGCTTCCGTCGTACGTCTGGGTCAGGTCCGACACCGTGATCGTCGCCGGCAACGGGTGCACCACGAGCACTGCCGGCGAACTGGTGACCGAAACCGGCAGACTGCCCGGCACGAGGGAATTCGAGCCCACGTCGAAACCGTCGAGGTGGTTCGAAACCGTGACGGTGTACTGGCCGGCACCCGTGACCCGGACATTCGTGACCGTCAGCGTCGCGGTTGCGGAGCCGCCGACCGTTGAACCATCGGACTGAAGCCCGTCGCTGAGGGGCACGCCATTGAGCGCCCAGCGATAGGTCGGGGCCGTCGCCGCAATTCCACTCGCGCCGACCGCCGTCGCCGTGAACGTGACGCTGTCGCCCACGTTGATCGCCGCGCCCTGCGGCTGACCCGTGAGGCCGAGGCTGTTGCACGTGACGATCGGACCGACGCTGGTCGTGCCGGTGAACTGAACGTTCGTCGCATCATACAACTCGAGCCCCGCCCCGCCCGTGATCGTCACGTTGTCGAGCGTCACGTTCGCAATCAGGCCGTTCGCCAGCGGCAGACCCCAGATCGTGCTGTAACCCGACGCACCCGTGGCGGTGAGATTGCTGACCCGGATGTTCTGCCAGATCGGAAGCGTGGACGACGCGAGGGAATTGGGCGGACTGCTGTTCCAGCTGTTGACCTTCGTCGGTGTCGTCTGGCTGCTCCCGGAAACCGCGCCGGGACTGCCGATCTGGTTGTAGTAGCTGTAGAACAGGATCGGATACTGCACGTTCGTCATCGTGATGTTCGAGTACGTGACGTTCTGGACCGGCCCGCCCTGCGTGGCGTCGGCCTTCATCCGGAGACCGGTGCTGGTGCCGTTGAACGTGCAGTTCGTCACGATCATGCCGTCGAGCCCGACATTCGTCTGGCCGCCGATCGAGACGCCGTGTCCGACGCCGAAGGTGCAATCCGCAATGTAGAGGTTACGGCAGAAGACGCTGCCGGGCTTGGCGACGATGTTGTCATCGCCGTCGGAAACCGCGCAGCCCTGGATGAGGAAATTGGTCCCGGCGATGTCCATTCCGTCGGTATTCGGCGAGTCACCGGGCGCGCTGATGGTCACGTCGTAGATGGTGACGTTGTTGTTGAGCCCGCTGAACGCCAGGTGGAAGTTCGGCGAATTCTGGAACGTGACGCCGGTCATGAACACGTTCGTCGCCTTCGTGATCTGGACGAGGCGCGGACGGTTCGAGATCGAGCCCGCGTTGTAGGCCGCCCACCACGGCGCGCCATTGCCATCGACCACACCCGACCCGGTGATTTCGACGTTGGTCGAGCCGCTCGTGATCGTGATGAAATGGGCGGGCGCCGTCGTGCTGCGCGGATAGACGCCGAACGGAAGCGCCTGGAGAACCGCGCCGCCGTCGATCTGGAGGTTCGTGTTGCTCCCGATGACGATCGGGCCGCTGAGGTATGGCGCCGCGGCCGGCGGGACTTCGACCGTGCCGCCGCCCGCGGCGTTGGCGGCATTGATCGCCGCCTGGATCGCGGCGGTGTTGTCGGTCGCGCCGTCGCCCGTCGCACCATACGCCGTCACGTCGAAGGTGCCGGCCGGAATCGTGGGCATCGTCGGCAGTGTCGTGGCCGGCGCGACCGTGGTCAGCGCAGCGGCGGCGCTCGCGATCGCGCCGGCCGCATTCGCAACCGTGACCGAATAGCTGCCGGCGTCACCCGCCTGCAGATTCGTCAGTTGGAGGGACTGCCCGGTCGCACCCGGGATCGGGGTGCCATCCTTGCTCCATTGATAACCAAGGGGCCCGTCGCCCAGCGCCCAGACGTTGAGTGTCGCATTGGCTCCGAGTAGTCCCGTCGTGGCGGCGGGCTGGAGCGCGATCATCGGCGCAGCGCCGTGAACGACCAGCGGCACGGCGTTGCTTGTCACGCTCGTGCTGCCGTTGCTGACGACTACCGCATACATGCCGGCATTTCCGCCCCCGGCGCTGGGAACCGTGTAGGTGGCGCTGGTCGCCCCGTCGATCGGCGCACCGTTCAGCAGCCACTGATAGGTGACCGCCGGGACGCCGAAGGCCTGGACCGAAAGGGAAAATCCAGCGCCCGAGTTGACGGTCTGGGCCGTCGGCTGGACGGCGATGACCGGCGCAAGCTGCGGCGTCCACGACCCGAACGATGTCCCGGCGAGCGTGGTGTTCAGAACCCACGTGGCGTTGCGATAATTCGACTGCGTCGTCGCATCGGTCGGCATGACGGTGAACGCGTCGGTGTTCGGATTCGAAGTCGCGCTGCCGTTGCCGTCGACGAGCTGGTTCGTCCAATTGTGAACGTTCGGCGCGGCCGACGCGCTCGCGGCATTGTTCAGGAGCCACCACCCCGCCCGGTAGTTCGATCCGCTCACGCCGGTTGTCGTCTGGAGAAATGCATTGTTCGCCGCCGACCCCATCGTCGAATCGAGCACCACCACCTCGCTGTTCGGGAAGGCGCCCGATCCCGGATCGATCCGTCCGAGGTAGGTGCCGGTCACTCCGGCCGCGGCGTCGAACGTACAGCCGACAAAAACGTATCCGTGGTTGCCGGTGCCGTTGCGAATCTGGGTGAAATACCCTCCGGACGTCAGCGAAGTGAGCTCGCAATGGTAGAAGTAGCTCGGCCCGCCGCCCCACATGAAATCGACATCGCCGGAGATGTGCGAGTTGGCGACATAGCCCTGCCCATTGATCTGCAGCGTGTCCTGGTAGCTGACGAGATTGACATCCGTGACGATCCCCCGGCTGGTCGTCGTACCGTTGAGGATCAGTGCCTCCGCCTGCGATCCGCCGTGCGGCGTGGTGTTCTGGATCGTGAGGTTTGCAAACGTCACGTTGTTCGCGTGGTCGGCCTCGAGGACCATCCGATGATACGTTCCGCCGACGTTGTTGAAATTGTTGTTGTTCGGATAGGCGATCACGCTCCCGGCGCGATCCTCGCCGAGGAAGGTCAGGTTGTGCTTGCCCGCGAAATACACCTGCTCGAAGTACGTTCCCGCCCGGATGAAGATCGTCCGTGGCGTCGTGTTGCCGGCGGGGATGAAGTCGAGCGCGCCCTGCACGGTGTTGAAATCCCCCGAGCCGTCCGCCGCCACGATGATCCAGGCATCATCTGCCGCGGGTGCGGCGGGCTTCGTGGCGAACGTCCACGCGGTGGCGCCGCTGATTCCGGCAAACGACAATCCCGTCGTGTCGGTGAACACGCCCGGATCGATCACCACGTAGTACGTGTGCCCATAGGTGAGGACGTTGTTCCGGGGGTAGATCGTCGCCGTGCTGCCGGAGAGGGTGATCGGGTAGTAGTTGAAGTTGGTCACCCCGCCGATCGTCTTTTTCTGCACCGGGAGCGCCTGGGTGGAGATCGTGCTCGCGGCGCGCAGGGTGGACATCTGCGCGTTGCCCGCGGCGATATCGATGGTGTCGACCGGAATGGCGGGATTGGTCACATCATAAATCCGGATTTGTCCCATGATCCCGACGGCGATCGGTTGGTTGAAGGTGACGGTCAGACGCGTATCGGGCGCCACGCCGGTGGGCGTGGTCGTCGGGGTCGCAGCGGTCATCGCGAGCGAGGGGGACAGGACCGCAACGGACGCGCCCGTGCTTGTCACGGTGTCGACACCGTTGCCCACCGTCACGGTGTAGATCCCCGCATCCGTGGCGCTGGCCGAACCGATCGTATAACTCGCGGCGTTGGCACCGCCGATCGCCGCGCCATTGAGATACCACTGGTACGTCGACGGAGCGGGCTTGCCGGTTGCGCCGACGGAAAGCGTCAGCGACGCCCCAAGCGCAACGGTGCCGCCGGCCGGGGGAGTGTTGATCGTCAGCGGCTGGTCGACGGTCAGCGTCACGGGCGTGCTTGTCGCCGTCCCCGCGGAATTCGTGATCGTAACCTCGTACACGCCCTCGTCCGTCAACGCCGTCGCGGCGATCGCGTAGGTGGCGGCGGTGGCGCCTCCAATCGGGTTGAACGTGGCTCCCCCGTCCGTGCTCTTCAGCCACTGGTACGCGAGCGGCGACGAGCCGTTCGCGGTGACGCTGAACGCAAACGCGGCCGGGGCCAGCACCGTCCCCCCCACGGGCGGGGTGATGATCGTCGGCGGAACCGGAGTGGTCGTGGTGCTCACGGTGACATTCGTGCTGCTGGTCGAACCGGCGGCATTGGCGACGACCAGCCGGTAAACCGCCGCATCGGTGGCCTGCGCGTTCGCGAGTGTGAGAAGCGCTGTCGCCGCCGATGGATTGGCGACCGGATCGATATTGGTGAACGTGGCACCGCCATCGGTGCTCTTCTGCCACTGGTAGGTGCTCACCACGCCGGCGACGGTCGCGGGAACGTTGAGCGTGTCACCAATCGTGACAAGGAGACTGGCGGGAGGCTGTACCGTGATCCAGGGCGCCCCGCCGGTCGTCCGCACGGTCAGGCCGATGAGCTTGAGATTGGAGGGGCTGGACGTGCCGGCATCGGCGCGCCAGCCGATGCCAAACGCATCGAAGGACTTCGTCAGCAGGTTGGCTCCCGTCGCGTTGCCGGAATACGATTTCAACAGGATGTTGGTCCCCGTTCCGCTGGTTCCGGCGCCATTATACAGACTCAGGGTGGCGGTCAGCGTGTTACCGTCGGCGGACAGCGCCAGCTTGTAGTCAATGGTATAGGTATTGCCGTTCGTCAGTGTCACCGAGGGCGCGCTGGTGGAGGCAAGGGTCGTGGAACCGGCGTAGCCCACGGAGCCGGACTGCCCGTCGAACAGCACGTCCTGCACGGTGTTGTTGGTTCCCGCCTGGGCCGGACGCGTGAGCATCTTGGCGGTCGCCCCGGTCAGGGGGAAATTCCCGTTGAACCCCACCCAGCCCTTGGCGCCGCCGGTGCTGAAATTCGTCAGCGCATTGCTCAATTGACTGTTCAGCATCCCGGTCGCGGGCGCGGAGCCGCCGGAATTGAATAGACCGACGACGAGGTTGTCCGAGGGATTGGTCACGACGAACGTGGGCACGAACGTCGTGATCGCCTCGAGATACGTTCCGGGCAGCAACTGGACCGGCGCCGGCGCAAACAGCGCCTGGGACTCAATGAAGCCCGAGGTCGTCCCGGCCATGTTGACCGTAAGCACGCCACCGGATTCGGTCGGTGCCGGAGCGTTCTTGTTCGAGGCGACGTTCCAACCGGTGGTCGTCGCGGTGACCGCGGGATAACTCGGGGCATTCAACGCGTCGCCGGCAAAGCTGGCGTTGAAAACGATGTTTTGGGCCAAGGCGGCAAGCGGCGCGAGAAGCGCGGCGAGAACGGCGATGCGCCGGAACGCGAAACGTCCAGTGTTCATGCGGAGGGCGAGGGGCTGACCCGATTGCTTGGGGACTACGTCGGAAACGGTGGGCGCGCCCGAGGCCGGAGAGCCTCCGAGCGCCGGGGAACGAATGCGTGCCACGGCACCGGTGAGTCAATCGGAAACTACGACACGTGTCCGGATTTCCCCCCACTTCGGGAATTTTCCGATGCGAGTGCGCGAGCGCGGCGCCAATTCCAACCTGCGCACCGTGGCCTGCCGCCTGCGTCCGCGACCCGCCGCGCGGCAATGGCTCTCCACAACGCTCCGCCAGCCGCGGCGGAAAGTGTCTCAACTCATGCGCAACCAGTCTCATTTCCGGCTCGCAGACGAAGCGGTAGGCTGACGGCGATCGTCCGAGCTCCGTTGCCCCCTCGCCATCCGTTCACCGTCCGAGCGGCGGCTCGGTTGCCCGGCGGTGATTGTACGTTTTTCAGGTCGCTTCAACCCTCACCTGCTTTCTCATGAACGTCCGTTCCACTTCGGCTGCTGGCGGCCGCCGCCAGCAAGCTCCGGCCGGGTCGCGAAATGGCGCGCTCGCCATCGTCGGCGAACCGCTTCCGAACCTGCCCTGGCAGCCGCGACCGGCGGGAAACGAGGATCTGGTCTGGCGGTTCGACCGCAACCCGGTGATCAACCGCCGTCCGTTGCCGCGCGTCACGGGCATCTTCAACAGCGCGGTCGTTCCCTTCCAGGGCAAGTTCGCGGGCGTGTTTCGGACCGAAGGCATGGACCGCATGCCCCATCTGCACGTCGGTCGCAGCCCGGACGGGATCGCGTGGAAATTCGAGCCGAAGCCGATCGACTTCGCCTGCGACGATCCGGAGGTGAAGCGGCACGAGTATGCCTATGATCCCCGGGTGACCCCGATCGACGGTGAATACTACGTGACCTGGTGCAACGGCTACCACGGTCCGACGATCGGCGTCGCGAAAACGAAGGACTTCGTCCACTTCGAGCAGTTCGAAAACGCCTTCCTGCCGTACAACCGCAACGGCGTGCTCTTCCCCCGGAAGATCGGCGGCAAGTTCCTGATGCTGAGCCGGCCGAGCGACACCGGCCACACGCCCTTTGGCGACATCTTCGTCAGCGAGAGCCCGGACCTCGTCTATTGGGGCCGTCACCGCTGGGTCATGAGCCGGGGCGGCCCGTGGTGGGAAGGCGTGAAAATCGGCGCCGGCCCCTCCCCGATCGAGACCAGCGAAGGATGGCTGCTCTTCTATCACGGCGTCACCTCGACCTGTAACGGCTTCTCGTACTCGATGGGAGCCGCGCTGCTCGATCTGGAGGAGCCCTGGAAGGTCGTGGCCCGGTGCAACCAGAGTCTGCTCACGCCCGAGGCTCCTTACGAGCTCACCGGCTTTGTCCCGGGCGTCTGCTTCCCGGTCGGATGCCTCTGCGACCCGGCCACCGGCCGCATCGCCATCTATTATGGCGCGGCGGACACGGTGTCGGCGCTGTGCTTCTGCGACGCGCGCGAGATTATCGCTTTCATCAAGGCGAACTCCCGCGCCTAACCTGCGCGACCTGCCCGATGCGGTCGTTCCCGCTTGCTTCGGTTTCCTGGCGGTTTCGCGACGCAACCGAAGGCTCCCGCTGGCGCGAAGCAATCGTGCCCGGATGCGTCCACCGCGATCTCCGGCGGCATGACCTGATTCCGGATCCGTTCTGGGGCGGCAACGAACTGTCCCTGCAATGGATCGAGGAGCACGACTGGGAATACTCCGCCACCTTCGACGTGCCGGCCGCCCTGATCGAGGACGAGCACGTCGAACTCGTCGCTGACGGCCTGGATACCGTCGCAACCGTGCGGCTGAACGGCCGCATCGTGGGACACGGCGAAAACATGTTCGTCGCCCACCGCTGGGACGTGAAGCGCTGGATCCGGGCGGGGCGCAACGAGCTCACGATCCGGTTTGACAGTGCGATGCGCTACATCCGTTCGCACCGGCTCGATCATCAGCCGAAGGAATTCAACGATCCGGTCGGGCGTTCCCAGGTTCTCCGCAAGCAGCCCTGCCAGTTCGGCTGGGACTGGGGTCCGCGGTTGGTCACGGCGGGAGTCTGGCGCGACATCCGGCTGGAAAGCTGGCGCGGCAACCGGGTGGAAAGCGTTCGCGTGACCCAGCATCACGGTGCCGACGGTTCCGTCACGCTGGCGCTCGAGCCGGAACTCGCGAACCCGGAACGCGGCGTGCGCTGCTACTGGCAGCTCGCGTTCGACCGCGTGCCGGTCGCCGAGGGAACGGGAACCCAGATCCGGATCGAGCATCCGCAGCTCTGGTGGCCGAACGGCCACGGGGCGCAGTCATTGTACCACCTTCAGGTCCAAATCCTGCGGGCGGACGGCAGTTCCATCGGACAGTGGAATCGCCGGATCGGTCTGCGCACGATCCAGCTCGACCGTCATGCCGACGAATGGGGCGAGTCGTTCCAATTCGTGGTCAATGGCCGGCCCGTGTTTGCGAAGGGGGCAAACTGGATTCCGGCCCATGCGTTCGTCGCCGGCCTCGGCCGCGAGGATTATGCGCGTGACCTCCGGTCTGCCGTGGCCGCGCACATGAACATGATCCGGGTGTGGGGCGGCGGAGTCTACGAGAGCGAGGACTTCTACGACCTGTGCGACGAACTCGGATTGCTCGTCTGGCAGGATTTCATGTTCGCCTGCACGATCTATCCCGGCGACGACGCGTTCGTCGCCAGCGTCCGCGCCGAGGCCGAACAGCAGGTGCGGCGCCTCCGCCACCGCGCCTGCCTGGCCCTCTGGTGCGGGAACAACGAGATCGAGGGCTTGAATGCGGATCTGCTGAAGACTCCGAAATTGCGCGCCGACTACAACGCGGTCTTCCTCACCGCCCTGCCGGACGCGGTCGCCCGCTGGGATAGCGTGACGCCGTACTGGCCCTCGTCTCCCTATCGCAGCGGCGGGGACAATTCGCACGCCGAGGGGGAGAAGCGCGGCGACACTCATTTCTGGGACGTCTGGCACGCGCGGCACCCGGTGAAGGATTACGAGAAGTGGGCCTTCCGGTTCGTCTCCGAGTTCGGAATGCAGAGCTTCAGCTCCCCGGCGACGCAGGCGACCTTCTGCCCACCGGACGACTGGAACATCTTCGGTGCGACGATGAAGGAGCACCAGAAGAACCGCGGCGGCAACCAGATCATCCTCGATTACCTCGCGCAGCGTTTTCCATTTCCGGCGGGACAGGAAGCGCTGATCTATCTCTCCCAGCTAAACCAGGCGTATTGCATGCGCACGGGCGTCGAGCATTACCGGCGGCTCATGCCGCGCTGCATGGGCGCGCTGTACTGGCAGCTCAACGACTGCTGGCCGGTGACGTCGTGGAGTTCGATCGAATTCACCGGGCGCTGGAAGGCGCTGCATTTCATCGCCCGGCGGTTCTTCGCCCCCGCCCTGGCGAGCGCCCACGTGCCGGGCGACGAAACCGCCACGATCGGCAACTACCGCCGCTCCGATGTTCGGAAGGTCCATCTCTACACCGTGTACGATGCGCCGAAATCCGCCGTGGGGCGCCTGCGCTGGGATCTGTTTCATCTGGACAACCGGATCCTCGCGCATGGGGAGAAGGCGGTGCGGCTGCGCTATGGCGAGAGCATCCGGCAAAAATCGCTCGATCTCGGACCCGCCATCGCCCGGCATGGACGCGATTGTCTTTATCTGCGCCTCGCGCTCGACGTCGACGGCGCCTGCGTGAGCGAGGAAACCATCTTTCTGGCTCCGCCCCGCTACCTGCGGATGCCGAAGGCGCGGACGACCGTCGACCTTCGGATGACCGGCCCCCGCGACGCGGAGATCGATTTCACGTCGACGGGTTTCCAGCACCGGTTTGCCTTCGACGTGCGCGGGATTGCACACGAGGCGAGCGACAATTACTTCGAGCTCTATCCGCAAGAGAAGAAAACGGTGACCGTGCATCTGTCCAAAGCGGTCACGGCCGCCCGCCTGCGCAAGCTGATCACCCACCGCTCCCTCGTCGACGCGCATGAGTAGCCCGAACCCGCCTGCCGTGGCCCACGGATCACACCGTTGGTTGACAGAGGGCGATGCCTTCGTTTAGCGATAAATCAGACCTCCTGGCCGCACCCCGACTCGACTCATCACCATGGCCGTCACCCCGAACTCTCCCGCCCCTGTGTCCGTCCAATCGACGCCCGCCGCGGATTTGGTCCCGATTCCGCAAAAGCTCGGCTATGGACTCGGCATCTTCATGGACATGTGGGGCCACTGGCTCTACCCCACCATTGTTTTCCAGATTTTCGGACTCGCGCTGCACGTCTCGGGCACGTTGCTCGGGACCGCGATCATCCTGAACCGCCTCTTTGACGCGGTCTCCGACCCGTTCTTTGGCTGGCTCTCGGACAACACCCGCACCCGTTTCGGCCGGCGCCGTCCCTTCATGCTGGTGGGATGCCTGCTGGCCGGCGTGGGATTGCCGTTCCTGCTGGCGGTGAAACCAGGCGGAACGCCGGCGAATTATTTCTGGTTCATGGTGATCAGCTCGGCCCTGTACCTCCCGATGGTGAGCTGCTTCAACATGCCCTACCGGAGTCTGGGGAACGAGATGACTCCCGACTACCACGAGCGCACGAGCGTGTTCTCCTACCAGAACGTGGTGAAGAAGGTCCCGGAACTCGGGCTGTTCTTCTTCGGCAATTTCTTCTCCATGGCCGTGTGGGTGGGCGCGGATTCGGGCAATGTCTGGAGTCGCGTGAAGCAACTCCTGACGACCACCGCCGCCTGGCGCACCGCCCCCGACGGGTCCAATCCCAACACCCTGCTCGGAGCGCAGGTCTACCTGGTCCTCTGCGGATTGATCATGATCGTCGTCGGCCTCGTGTGCACGGCCGCGGTCCGCGAACGCTATTACGACCGGCTGGTCGCCAAGACTCATCAGAAAATCTCAATCAAGGAGACCTTTTGGCAGACGATCCAGTGCCGCCCGTTCCGCATTCAGATCGTCATGCAGCTCGCCTACAACCTTGGTCTGAGCATGGTCAGCACGCTCGGACTCGCGGCGACGTTCTACTACGTCTGCAACGGCGACAAGGCGGAGGGCAATTGGTGGAACTGGCTGATGGGAATCTGCGGGATGGTTCTCGGCCTGCTGGGCGTGCCGACGTTCGCGTTGCTCGCCCGACGGGTCGGCAAGCTCCGCACGATGGGAACCGTGCTCGTCACCGCGATCGTCGTGTTCATCGCCACGTGGTGGCTGTACACGCCCAAGATCGTGTGGCTCCAGATGCTGGCAACCGGTCTCATTGCGTTCACCAGCGCCGGATTCTGGATGATGGATCCGTCGATCCGCGCCGATGTGATCGATTATGACGAGCTGCAGACAGGCAAGCGCCGGGAAGGCTCGTTCGAGGCGTGCATCTCCTGGATCGGCAAGGTGGGCATGGCAGTCGGCGCCGGCATCGCGTTCTACATTCTGGACTGGATCGGATTCAACAACGCGGCCGCGCAGCAGACTCCCCACACGATCTTCATGATCCGGTTCCTCCTCGCGGCGATTCCCATCGTCGGCCTCGTGATCGCCCTCATCGCGCTCTCCCGTTTTCCCCTCACCCAGCAAAGAGTCGCCGAGATCCGCACGCAGCTCGAAGCGCGGCGCGGGACGGTGTAGCAGGGGCCAGCGGCACGTTCCCTCGGATCCAGTCCGACCCATTCTCTGCCCCGTAGTTCAGTCCGTTTCCAATGACGAACACCCCTCTTGCCGCCAAACCCCCGCTGCGCGAAAAACTCGCGTACGGCTTCGGCGATTTTGCCTCCGTCCTGTACTGGCAGACCTTCATGGTCTACCTGACGTTCTTCTATACCGACGTGTTCGGCATCGCCGCCGCTGCCGCCGGCGCGATGATCGGATTGAGCCGCAGCCTGGATGCTTTCTTCGATCCGGTCATGGGCATGGTCGCGGACCGAACGACGTCCCGATGGGGAAAGTTCCGCCCCTACCTTCTCTGGCTCTGCGTGCCGTTCGCGATTTTCGGCGTCCTCACCTTCACCGTTCCGCATTTCGCCAGCTCCGGGAAGCTGATCTGGGCCATCGTGACCTACAACGGCCTGATGCTGCTTTATACGGCGATCAATATTCCGTACACGGCGATGCTGGGCGTGATCTCGCCCGATCCGAATGACCGGACGTCGCTTTCGTCGATTAAATTCACCGGCGCATTCACCGCCGGCATGCTCGTTTCCGCCCTCCTGCTTCCACTTGCGACGACGCTGGGCAGCAGCGGAAGCGCCGCCCGCGGCTGGCAACTGTCCTTCATCATCATCGGCGTCGTCGCGGTGGGCTCGTTCCTTATCACGTTTTTCAACACCCGGGAGCGCGTCCAGCCGCCGGCGACCCAAAAGACGTCCATCGGCCGTGACCTGCAGGATCTGTTCACGAACGGGCCCTGGCTCGTGCTGCTGGCCACGACGATCACGTTCATCCTCTATGTTGCCGCCCGCAGCAGCGTCACGGTGCATTATTTCAAGTACTATGTCGGCTCGCACACGATCACGCTGCCGACGTGGATCCCGAAGTTCGGTGGAACGCAGCAGTGGCATATGGAGGGACTGGTCTCGGTGTTTAACACCTCCGGTCAGCTCGCCTCCCTCATCGGGGTAATCCTCGTGCCGTTCGTCGCCAAGGCCCTCGGACGGAAGACGACGTTCATCACCCTGTTCGTGATCGCGATCGCGTCGACGGCAGCCTTCTACTTCCTCCGCCCGGATCAGCTCGGTCTCATCTTCGGTTTGAACCTGGTCGGATCCATCACCGGCGGCCCGCTGAGCGCCCTGCTCTGGGCAATGTACGCCGACACGGCAGACTATGCCGAATGGAAACAGGGCCGGCGCGCCACCGGCCTCGTTTTCTCCGCGTCGATCTTCTCGCAGAAACAAGGTTGGGCCATCGGCGCCTGGGTGGCGCTCGGACTCATGTCGAGCGTCGGGTTCAAGGCCAACGAGGTGCAGACGCCGGAGTCGCTGCACGGGCTCGTCCTGTTGATGAGCATCATCCCCGCCATTCTCGGGGTCGTTTCCATCATCCTCGTCCTGTTCTATCCCCTGAACGAGGCGAAGGTGAAACAGATCGGAGCCGAGCTCGCCCAGCGCCGCGGCGCCGAGCCGCAGCCGGTCGGCTCGTGAATTCCGATGCGACCGCTTCCCCGCCCCGCGCTGATGCGCTCGCCTTCGTAGCCGCCCACCGTCCGGCCATTGCGTTCCCCGCGCCCAACCGCCACCCTCGCCTCCGGGATGAAACCCCAGGTCCTGCTGATTTTCCTGACGCGGTTCGAGGAGTGCACGGCGATGCTGAAGGGCGTGGCGCACTACGAGCGGACCCATCGCCCCTGGGCGGCGTTTCTGGATGACGAAGGGCGCGCCGAGCACGACCCGCGCTGGCTGCGCAGCAAGAAATGGCATGGGGTCATCAGCCGCCACACCACGCCGGCCCTGGTCGAGCACTGCGCCGAACTGAAGCTGCCGCTGGTCGACCTCAACGATATTCCAACCTATCCCGGCGTGCCGAAGATCCGGCCCGACAACGTGGGGCTCGGCCATCTGGGCGCGGAGCACTTTCTCGAGCGCGGCTATTCGTCCTTCGGCTACAGCGGGTTCAAGAATGACGGCTGGTCCTGCGAGCGGCGCGACGGATTCGTCGAGGCGCTCCGGCTGGCCGGCCACGAAGCCGACATCTTCGACGTCGAGTACCCCGGGGATCTGACCCCGTTTTGGGACACGAAGCAGACGAACGCCCTGGCCGGCTGGCTGAAGGGCCTGCGCAAACCCACCGGCGTCCTGGCGTGCAATGATATGCGGGGCCTGCAGATCATCGCCGCCGCGCAGCAGGCCGGATTGCTCGTGCCGGAGGAGGTGGCCGTGCTGGGCATCAACAACGACACGATCCGCTGCGAACTCGCCTACCCCCCTCTTTCGAGCGTCGCCACCAACGGTTTCCAATCCGGCTATCAGGCGGCCGAGCTGCTCACGCAGCTCATGGATGGCGGAGTGACGGGACCGACCGACCGCCGGGTCGAGCCGCTGGAGGTCGTCACCCGGCATTCGACCGACGTCCTGGCGATCGACGACAAGAACGTGGCGGCCGCCCTCAGTTACATCCGGGAACAGGCCTGCCACGGCATCACCGTCGACGCCGTGCTCCGCCACGCGTACGTCTCGCGCAGCCAGCTCGAAAAGAAGTTCCGCCGTTTCCTCGGGCGCTCGCCGCAGGCTGAGATCCGGCGCGTCCAGGTGGCGAAGATCCGGCAACTGCTGTTCGAGACGGATTTCCCGCTCAAGAAGATCGCCGAGCTCACCGGCTTCGAGCACGTCGAATACATGTGCGTGGTCTACAAACGGCTCACCGGCGAGGCGCCGGGCGGATACCGACGCCGGATTGCCGGACGCAATGGGCGCGGCTGACCTACCGCGTCCCGACCGCGATCGCCTCCTTCCCCGACATGCATACGAAAAAAGTACTCCTGGCGTTTGCCTGCCTCTGCACGACGGCACTCGCGCAAAAATTCCCGGGTCTGGCGCTAACCCCGCCGATGGGCTGGAACAGCTGGAACACGTTCGCCTCGCACATCAACGAGACGGTGGTCCACGAGACCGCCGAGGCGATGATCGCGAACGGCATGCGCGACGCCGGCTACGTGTACATCGTGCTCGACGACACCTGGTCGGCCAAGCAGCGCGACGGCGAGGGCAACCTCGTGCCCGACCCGGCCAAGTTCCCCAGCGGCATGAAGGCGCTCGGCGACTGGCTGCACGCGCGCGGCTTCAAGTTCGGGATCTACAGTTGCGCCGGCGCGCGCACCTGCGGCGATTATCCCGGCAGTTGGGGCCACGAGTTCCAGGACGCCCGGACGTTTGCGTCCTGGGGCGTGGACTACCTGAAGTACGACTGGTGCAATGTCGGCACCGCCGATGCGCGCGACGCCTACAAGCGGATGCGCGACGCGCTGTACGCGGCCGGGCGTCCCGTCGTGTTCAGCATCTGTGAATGGGGCCAGAACAAGCCGTGGGAATGGGCCAGCGACGTGGGCAACCTGTGGCGCACGACCGGCGACATCTATGATTCGTACGACGGCCGGAAGGGCTGGGAGCAGGGCTGGAAGCGCATTCTCGACCTGCAATACAGCCTCGTGCCCGGCAACGGCCCCGATGGCATCGCCAAGTACGCCGGCCCCGGCCATTGGAACGACCCCGACATGCTCGAGGTGGGCAAACCCGGCCTCACGCCGGCCGAGTCGCGCGCCCACTTCTCCCTCTGGTGCATCCTCGCCGCCCCGCTGATGGCTGGCAACGATGTGCGGCACATGGATGCGGAAACCCGCGCCGTGCTCACCAACCGGGAGGTCCTCGCCATCGATCAGGACCCGCTCGGAAAGGAAGGTTTTCGCGCCCTGGCTGAGCCCAGCCACAACATCGAGATTTGGGTGAAGGAACTCAGCCACGGCCAGTGGGCGGTCTGCGCCCTCAACACCGGCCGCGACTCGGCGGACCTGCAAATCCAGTGGGATCGGTTCCGCTGGTGGTTCCTCAAAGGACAGGACTTCGCGCTGCACGACATCTGGGAGAACAAGGATCTCGGCACGACCGAGAAGACGACCATCGCACGCGTGCCCTCCCACGGCGTGATTCTCCTCCGGCTGTCGCCGCTGCAGAAATGAACGGCGCGGGACGGCACCGATCCTCCTGATCGGCGAGAATGGTCCTCGCTCCCGCGTCGGTCCGGATCCGCAAGCCGGCCGCTGCGATCTGCAGGCGAGGACCGGCCCGCGGTCCCAACGCGCAACCTCGCTCCGCCCGATGTCGCTCAACCCGCCGGTGCGACCGGGAAAACTCCGGGAAGCGGCGCGCCACAGGAACGGCAGAAGTTCGCCGTCAGCTCATAGCGGACGACATCGTACCCGTTGCGCTCGATCACGGTCGCGCCGCATTCCGGGCAAAACGTGGTCTCGCCGAACCCGTCCCGCACGTTGCCGAGGTAAACGTACTTCAGCCCCTTCAGCCGGGCGAGCCGGCGCGCCCGCTCGAGCGTTTGCCGCGGCGTCGGCGGCGTGTCCTGCATTTTGAAGTCAGGATGAAACGCGGTGAAATGCCACGGCACGTCGGGACCGAGGTGCTCCGCGAACCAGTCGGTCGCCCGTTCGAGTTCATCCTCCCCGTCGTTCTCCCCCGGGATGAGCAGGGTGGTCACCTCCAGCCAGACCGACGTCTGGTGCTTCACGTAGAGCAGCGTGTCGAGCACCGGCCCCAGTTCGCCGTAACACAGCCGATGGTAGAAATCATCGGAAAACCCCTTCAGATCAATGTTCGCCGCATCCATCGCGCCGAAGAACTCCGCCCGGGGCTCCGCGTTGATGTAGCCAGCCGTCACCGCGACCGTCCGGATGCCCGCCGCCCGGCAGGCGTCGGCCACATCGATCGCGTACTCCGCGAAGACCACCGGATCATTGTAGGTGAATGCGACCGACCGGCAGCCGTGCTGCGATGCGGACCGCGCAATCTGTTCGGGCGACGCCTCGGCGCCGAGTCGGTCGTAGGCCCTCGCCTTGCTGATATGCCAGTTCTGACAGAACCGGCAGCCCAGGTTGCATCCGGCCGTGCCAAACGACAGCGCGGTGGATCCGGGATGGAAGTGGTACAACGGCTTCTTTTCGATCGGATCGATGCAGAACCCGCTGCTGCGGCCGTAGGTCGTCAGTCGGATCTCCTCCCCCTGGCGTTGGCGGACGAAACAGAAGCCGTGCTGCCCGTCCCGCAGCCGGCAGGCTCGCGGGCAAAGCCGGCATTCGAGCCGGCCGTCCGGCAGCGCCACTGACCAACGCCGCGGGCGCGTTTCAATCTCGGATTGCGCCTTCATGAGGGGAGCCGCCCCGCGTCGGGCGGCGCTGGATTACTCGTCGATCACCCGCGTTGTGAAGCGTTGGATCTTTACCGGGACCTCGTGCCCGATCCCGCCTTTTTGCCGCGCGATATCCAATTGCTCGGCGATCGTGTCGATCCCCGCGATTCCCGGGAGGAGCAGGCCGCGCCGCCCATCGTCGGTTGCCACCAGCACCCCGTAATGCGCCGGATCGAGCTCGGCCAGCGAGACGACCGGCTCGAGGGCGCTCAGGATGCTGATGCTGAAATGCACGAACGGCAGTTCGTCCGCGCCCAGGGGGGAAAAACGTGTGTCCCGAAATGCGGCGCCTCGCGCCACCTCCCAGGTCAGGGAGACGAGATTCCCGGCCGGCGCGCTGGTCACCCCCTGGCAGCCGCGCAATTCGCCGTCGGACAGTCGCAGCGTCACGAACACACCATGATTCTCCGCCAGCTCGTCGGCAGCGGTGCACGGAGCCGCCTCGGGGCCCCCCTGGAGGTACGCCGTCACCGAGGCTCGCGCGAGCGACGGCAGTTCCGCAAAGGTCGTCAGCACCCGGGGCAGCGCGCCCGTTGCCGGACCCGCCGCCTCGTCCGGTTCCGACAGGATGGCGACGCCGTAACCGACCCCGAAGGGTCCCTCGTAGCTGAGGACCGATCGGTGCTGGGTTCCGAATCCGCTCGCCGCCAGCACCACCCGGGTTGGCTCGACCACGTCCTCCCCGGCCGACTCGAGCAGTTCCGCGTCAATGCGCTGGATCGCCTTCGGGTTGCCGTGCCGCAGGAGGTCGACAAACAGCCGGTCGAACCGTGGCCCCTCCTCCGCATATCCCAGCGGCGCGGACGGCAGCAGCCGATGACTCATGTCGCCGCTGGCAATCAGCGCCACCCGCCGGCCGACCAGGCACGCCGCCGCCGCAATCGCGCGGCCAAACTCGTCCAGGTGTCCGCTCCCGGGTTCCGGCAGGCCCGCGATGACCGTCGGGCCCCGCCATTCCGCCGCGCGGAGGAAGGAGAGCGGAACCGTTGCCCCGTGGTCCAGCGTGTCCTCCTCGATCCGCCACGTGCGGACGCCGCGGCGGGCCGCTTCCGCTTCGATGGATTCCGCCAGGGCGCGATCGAACGGGAGATCAACCTTGTCGCCGCTGTATCCAAATTGCTCGAACGTCCCCGTGAGGCGGGCACCGTACCAGAGGCCAAACGCATCCCCGCTCCGCGGCGAATGCGGAGACACCACCACCACCGCGTCGGGCCGCGCCGCGACCGCATGGCGGGCCACTTCCGCCATGGCGGCGATGGTCGCCCTCACCTGCGCCCGGTGGTGCCGTCCGATTCCGCGGACGAGGATCGGCGCGTGGGGCATCAGTCCGGCGAAAACAATCGCTCCGGTGCTCATGGGTTCGCCTCCGCGCCAAACCTACTCCGGGGTGAACCGCCGTGATCCGCATAATTTGGCGACTTCAGTGCGGCGATTGACCGGCCTCCCCTGCCGGCCGGGCCGGCCGCCGCGCCGGTTCCCGCTCCCGCCCCGAACCCGCATACAGAATCGCGGCGTCGCCACGAGCGGTCGAAAGATTTGCCGGCCGGTGGTTTTGCCGCGAGGGTGGAACGTCATGGCCGATCCTGTCCGTTCCACCGCCACCCCGCCCGCGGC
>DASZYH010000336.1:0-2868 GCA_035545515.1 Opitutaceae bacterium | reverse complement strand
CTGTTTCGCGCCGGAGAGGTGTGGAACGGCGGCCAGCTCCATCCGCTTGGCTCGGGCTCGGCGACCGCTCCGATCGTCATCGACCGCTACGGCGATGGGCCGCTGCCAGCGCTCGCCGGCGAGGGCCGCGTCCGCTGCGTGCTGCTGCTCGAGAACCAGTCGGGGTGGGTGATCCGCCACCTCGAACTGACGAACCACTCGGCCGGGTCGCCGGGCCACCTGCGCGCCGTGGAGATCCGCGCCCATGATGCCGGCTGGGTGCGGCACATCCGGCTCGACGGTCTTTACGTCCACGACGTCAACGCCGTGTCCGACTACCATAACGACGGGGACACGAGCGCGAAGTCCTTCGGGGGCATTGCCACCATCATTGACGGGACGCGGACGCCGACGGCCTGGGACGATCTGGTGGTGACGAACTGTCGGATCGAGGACGTCGGCCCGATCGGGCTGGTCATGCTTTCGACCTGGATGAGCGGGCATCGTGAAAACGACCCGCGTACCTGGTTTCCCAGCCGCGGGGTGGTGATCCGCGGCAACCGCTTCGAGCGGATCGCGCGGAACGGCCTGATCGTGCGCGGCTGCCGGGCACCGCTGATCGAGCGCAATTTCTTCCGCGGATGCGGGCAGCTCGGGAGCGGAAACGCCATGTTCGTGTTTCACTGCGACGACGCCCTCGTGCAATTCAACGAGGCCTGCTTCACGAAGTACAACCTCGGCGACAGCGATGCGTCGGGATTCGACAGCGACTACAACTGCCGCCGCAGCGTGTTCCAGTACAACTACAGCCACGACAACGGCTACGGCTTCATGCTCCTGTGCTGTCTTGGCAGCCCCCGCGCGCACGCGTTCAACGACGGCACGATCGTCCGCTACAACATCAGCCAGAACGACGGCGGCAACGTGATCCGCGTCTCCGGTCGGGTGACAAATGCCCTCATCTACAACAACACGATCCTGACGTCGCCGGACATGACCAATCCGCGCGCCGGCGATCCTCCGCGGATCCTGTTTTTCAAATCCTGGAGCGGCTGGTCCGACGGGGTTTCGTTCTTCAACAACATCGTCGACAACGGCTCCGCCCGTGCCGTTTACGAATTTGGCGCGAGCACGCACAACCGCACGGCGCACAACGTCTACTTCGGGTATCATCCGGCATCGGAGCCGGCGGAGCCGGGCAAGGTGACCGGTGACCCGCGGTTCGCGGCGCCAGGCCGGGCGGGACTCGGGGTGGACGCGGCAGCCGCCGCCTACCGGATCGGCGCGGGATCCGCCGCGATCGGCGCCGGGGTGGTCCTGCCCGGACAGCCCGGGCGGGATTTTGCCGGGCAACCGGTGCGCAGGAGCGCCGGACGGACAGACGCCGGCGCGCTGGCCGCAGAAACCTCTCCCTGAGATGAGCGCACGGCGATGGTGGATGGTCGTCAGCCTCGTGGTGGCCGCGGTGGCGCGGATGCCGGCGCAATTGCCGCGCACCTACTGCAATCCGCTGCCGATCCCGGAAATTCAGCCGGGCACCCGCGGGGTGAAGACGCCGGGCAAGGGACGATGGATGATGACCGACGTCGCGAGGGACTTTCGGTCGATGGCGGATCCGACCGTGGTGCGGCTCGGAAGCCGGTGGTACCTTTTTCCGTCGAATGGCATGCTCTGGTACTCGGACGACCTGGTGCACTGGACGCATCACGCGATCGAGCCGAAGGACATTGGCTGGGCCCCGACGGTCGTCGCGTATCGCGGCGCCTTGTACCTCACGGCCGGCGGCGACCGGATGTGGACCGCGCAGGACCCGCTCGGTCCCTGGAAACTGCTGCCGCGGTTGCGCGACGCGGAGGGAACGCCCGCGTCGTGGAAGGATCCCTGCCTGTTCGTCGACCGTGACGGGACGCTGTACTGCTACTACGGCCTCGGGACCGATGGCATCTATGTGGTGAAGCTCGACCCCGCCGACCCGACGCGGTTTGCATCGGCCCCGGTGCACTGCTTCGCCTTCAACCCGGCGCATCTCTGGGAACGGTTCGGCGAACACCACGAGGACCCGTCCAAGAGCAGCATCGAAGGGTCCTGGATGACGCGGCACAACGGCCGGTATTACCTGCAGTACAGCGCACCGGGAACGATCTTCCGCGACTATGCCGTCGGGTGTTACATCGGTGACACGCCGCTGGGCCCATGGCACTACCAGCACCGCAATCCGATCCTCCTGCAGAAGGGCGGATTGATCAACGGGTGCGGACATCATTCGATCGTCGAGGGGCCGGACGGTACGTGGTGGTGCTTCTATACGCTCCTCGTGCGGATCGAGCACGGGTTCGAGCGGCGGGTCGGGATGGACCCGGTGGGCTTCGATGCGAACGGCGAGATGTTCGTCCGGGGACCGAGCGAAACCCCGCAGTTCGCGCCCGGCGTGGTGAAGGACCCGTGGAACGGCAACAGCCAGGGACTGCAGAACCTGACCTCCGGTTATCAGACGTCCGCATCCACCTACGTTGTCGGCCATGAGCCGGCCCTGGCGGAGGATGACAACATCCGCACCTGGTGGGAGGCGTCGGGCGAGGGGACGCAATGGCTGCGGGTCGACCTCGAGCGGGTGTACGATCTCTACTCGGCGCGGACGATGTTTGCCGACCGCGGGCTCGACTACGCCGCGGGTATCGTTCCGGGGCCGTATCGCTACCGGATCGAAGGTTCGCTCGACGGAAAGTCCTGGTTCACGCTGCTCGACAAGTCGGACAACACGGTCGACCAGCCGATCGAGTACGACGCGTGGGCGCCGCGACCGGCGCGGTACGTGCGCCTCGTCGTCCTGTCCGCCCCGAAAGGCATGCGTCTCGGCGTGTGGGAGTTCTCCGTCTTCGGCCGCGCCCC
>DASZYH010000335.1:0-22139 GCA_035545515.1 Opitutaceae bacterium | reverse complement strand
GCCACGCCGTTCTTCTCCGACAGGACGCGATTCACGTCCGTGCTGATCGCGTTGCCGAAATACTGAGCCAGTTCGAGGGTGACCTCCGCCTGATTCTGCATCAGCGGCGATTTCGTGATGGGGTTGAACTGTCCGCCCGGCGCCCCACCGGGCACGAGGATGGCGTTCGGGCCCTTGATGATCTCCACCCGGTCGATGTTATACGGCGCGAGCGACATGCTATAGCCGTCCTCGCCCGAGATCACCATGCCGTCGATGAACTCGTGCGACACCTGGAAGCCGCGGATCGTATAGCGATCGCCGCCGACGGGCAGCGTGGACTCGACAACCGGAGTAACGTACTTGGCGGCATCGAGGATGCGGAAACTCATCGAGTCCTGCATGAAGTCGCTCGTGACGATCGAGACGGTCTGCGGGATATCGAGCGTCGACATTGCAACGCGCGACGCCGAGAGCGCCTGGTGGGAAACGTACGGGTTGCCCCGGTTTTCATTGATCGTGAACTGCGGCAGCGTCACGACCTGGTCGCTGGTCGAAGGCGCAGTCTGTGCCAGCATGGCCGGCGTCAGACCGGCGGTCACCGCGAGCAATGCGGCGACGAGCAGTGGAACGGTTTTGGTGGTGTTCATGGGGGAAGGGGAACGTCCGGCGGAACAGAGTTTCCGCCGTGGGCGGAGGGGACCACCCGGTGGGCGCCGGGATCGGAGCAATGGCACCGGTGGCCTGTCCATGCCCGCCGGTGCCGAACTGTTCGGCTCCGACGGGAAAATGCGTCATCACGATCGGGAGGTTTCGACGACGGCCCGGGTTCACTCGATGCTTTGCCGACGGCGCGCGGAGGACCGTCGCGCTGCGTCCCCCACTCCTGGCAATGGCCTCTTCCCCCGCCTCGCTCCAAACGCTCGCACGCCTGCTCGGACTTTCCCGCACGACGATTTCCGACGCGCTCCGCGGCACCGGACGCGTGTCCCGTGCAACCCGGCAGCGGGTGAGACAGACCGCGAAAAGCATCGGGTACCGGCCGAACCCGCTCGTCGCGACCGTGCTCGGCTCGATCAACCGGCGGCGGCGCGAGGTCTATCACGGTGCGCTTGCGGTGCTCGATCTATTCGAACCCGGACACTGGCCGCACGGTCCGTTTCCCCGCGAATTGATTTCCGGGGCAAAGACGCGGGCGCAGGAGATGGGGTTTTCGATCACGGAGTTTGTGGCCGGGAACGAGGCCCTGCCCCTCCCGCGGCTTCACGGGATCCTCCGATCGCGCGGCATCCGCGGAATCATCGTGCTCCCCGCCTGGCGTCAGCCGGACCTGACCGCGCTCGGCTGGGACGACTACGCCGGGATCTTCACCGATGAAGCGACCGCCGGGCCGATGCTGCATTCCGTCTGCCCCGATCACTACAGCTCGATGCTGAGCCTGCTCACGCTGCTGGCCGAGCGCGGCTACCGCCGGCCCGGCCTCATCCTCGAACGAGGACGAGATCTGAGAATCCGGCACCGGCAACGGGCGGCGTACAGCGCCTGGCAGACGGCGCATGACGGTGCGGAAATTATCGCGCCGCTCATCACCGCGGGATTTCCGAGTCCGGGCGAGTTCGGTCCGTGGTTCCGGCGCTACCGGCCCGACGTGATCCTCAGCCACTACAACGAGGCGCCGGCGTGGGTGCGGGCGTCGATGCCACGCGCGCGACCCGGGTTCGTCATGCTGAACATTCTCGACCGGACCACGCCGAGCGCGGCGCTCGATCTGCAGCCTCGCACCATCGGTGCCCGCGCGGTCGAACTTCTGGTCGGCCAGTTGCTCCGGGCCGAGTTCGGAATTCCGGACTGGCCGTCCCGCACGCTCGTTCAGGCGCGATGGGTCGAAGGCCCGACCGTCCGCCCGCGCTAGATGGTTCCCGGCTCGATCGGGAATATCCGGCGGAGCCATGCGGCGGCGGGAGGGCTTCTGCGGCACCGGCTTGCGCGAGGGCCGGGTGCCGGCAAATTCGGACACGGCCGCCGCCCGCGGGGCCATTTCAGCCCGAACGGTGTGCCGGCACCCGGCCACCTGCGCCGCACGCCGGGCCCATCACGCGAAAAAACGCGCGCTTCTGCATCCCGCAATTCGGAACGCAGCGGGCCCTCAAACCGACGGAACGACCGTCTACGCTGCCGGCGTCGGCGCCGGAGGCTCGTTCTTCTTTCCCACTCCGGACGACACTCTCCAGAGCCACACGCACAGCGCGGCCAGCACGACGACGGCCAATACGCTCCACCGCCGGCCGATGGCATAGCCGCCGATGTTAACCGTGGTCGCGGCCAGGATTCGAATCACATGACCAAGGCCGATGAGGCCGAAAATCGCGCTCGCTGTCCGCAGCGCGAGGATGGGTGAATTCATGACGGAGTCTCCTTTCAGTATTGGCCCGCGTGGATACGGACCGGAAACAAAGCCAGAACTCCATTCGTTTAGCGAAACCGGCAGCGCCACACAATGGGAATCCTTGTCCGAGGAACAGAGGTGGATCGCCACCTGGCTGCGTTTTCCACGGGTCGGTCGGAATCCCGGCCAACGCCAGCGGCCGCGCGGTTTCTGATCCCAGCCCCGCGTCCGGGCTTGCCAACGGGACGCCAGCGCCGGTTCCGCCGATCGCCGCGCGTCTTACCAACTGAATCCGAAACCGGCAAAGACCGGTATATAGAACACCGTAACCACCCCGGCGGCAAAATTCTTGTAGCGCACCGCATGCGTGCCGATGCCAAGCCGCCGGGCAATGAACGCGTCGTGCGCCCGCCGTTCCTCCTTCACGAATTCCGCATGCAGGCCCGCGTAAATCCGATCCTCGGTGACATGAAACGCCGGCAGAGAGACCACGTCGGCGTCAGGCTCCTCCCGGAGCAGCAATGGACTCAGGTCAGCCGGCCGGGATGTCACCGGCGGTGGCTTAAGCGTGGGCGTCTTCATTGTCTCGTGAATGAGGGCCCGCCACGCCCACGTCGTCTGCCGCGGCGCCACCGAAGCGTTACCCGCCTTGCTGCCTGCCGGCTGATCAGCTGCGGCGGCCAGGGTTGCGGTCAACGTCAGTACCAAGGCGACGGCGAGTCCACGAACAAAACCCAGACCGGGGACGGTCACGCGCGAGTTCATCGGGGAAGGGAGCGCTGGAACCAGAATCGATCCAGGTCCCAAACTCAACCTCAAGTTAACGTAAAACCCGCCGGCCCGCCAGACCGCCGCAGAATGACGCGCCATTGCCGCGCGCGCCGGCGGTCAAACTCGATCGGCGTTGTCGATCCGTAGCACCCTGCATCCAATATTAACGACCACCTCGGACATCTACATCCAATTGTCACCAATTTACTCTCGGCTAGGTCACGCCATGCTATATAGCATGGCACATTTCGTCGGTTTCCACTCCGACTTCGTTGTCACCACCGAGCCAAAGGTCGAACCGCGCGTCTGGCATGGCCGCGTCGATACCGACACGTGGCAGAACGGTCACCTCGCCGGGGAGAGCCTCGACGAGCTCAAATTCTGGATGCGAACGTCAGGATGAAGCCGGCCTTTCCAAATCTCAGCCACCCGCGCCGGGGGCCGCCGGGTGCGCCGATGCCACGGGCGCTCCAAACCGGAAGGACGCCTCGGTCTGTCCGCTCTGATACACGGCGCACGCATCCGAAAACGTGATGCAGCCGCGTTGGAACCGCTTGGGGTTGTGTTCCCAGCGTTCGAAATCAGCGATCACCCCGCGGTCCAATCCGGCCAGCTCCAGCACGAACTCGACATAAACGTCGCAGCGGGGCGGAAGTTCGCCGGTTCGCCGCAATTTCCGCACGGCTTTCTCGAGCTTCGGGAACAACGCGTTCGCGTCCGCCGCCTCGGCGACAAAGCGGAATGAACCGTCGATCCTTCTTTTCTTTTCCTCCCCCACGAACGTGCACCGGACGAAAAATCGGCTGGCCGGACGCTCGGCCGGCTTGAGCGCGGGGGTCGGGCGCGGGGTCGTGGGGGAGCGAGGCGGGTTGGATGACGGCATGGGAAACGCCGGATCAATGCGTTCCTCCCACGACTGCGCAATCCCAACCTCGCAGAAGATTCGACGACCCCCGCGGCGCCGCTCCCGTGGTCGCGGCGCCCCCCCGCTCATTTCGCGCGAAGCGATACGAGCGCGGCGCGGTCACGCGGCACCGTCACCTGGACCGCCGTGATCCCTGGCTGCCCGGCCGGCACGATCGTTGCCGCGATCGGATGGCTCTTCCCCTTGTAGGTCCACGCGGCGGTCGCCTCCATCTCGCCCGCCGGACGCGCCGCCGGAAATCCGACCGTGACGGTGACCGGATCATGGTTGTAGTTCGACACGATCGTGCTGGTCGAATTGTCCGGCGCGACCGGACCGCTCGAGGAAAAGAGACGCCAGGGTTGCAGGACGGTCGTCGTGACGCGGTCGCCATCGACCTGGACGACCACGTAATTCTGAAAACCGCCGTCCTCCGGCGCGGCGTCGGTCGGAGCGCCTCCGCCGCCGGTCACCACGTAGTGCACTCCGTCGTGCACCGACGCGTAGTACAAATGTTCATGTCCGCTGAAAACGTATGCGACATGATACTGCACGAACAGGCGGTGGATCGCGTCGCGGTTCGCGCGATTGCCGAAGCCGTCGGTTTTGTCCTTGGGGAACAGCGGGTGGTGCATGAACACGAAGATGTGCGCCGCGCCCCGATTCTGCTCGAGATCGTGTTCCAGCCAGGCGCGTTGCGCATCGCCGATGCCGGGCGGCCGGCCGAGTTCCTCGGTGTCGAGGGCGATGAAATGCGACCGCCCCGCATCGAACGAACCGAAGAGCGGACCCATGCGGCGGGCGTACAAACGTTCGAGGTCGGCCCGCTTGAAGATCTCGTGGTTTCCCGGCGCGTTGAAGATGGGGGTCGCCGCCGCCGCCGCGCTGTTCAGAAAGGCATCATATTCCTGCTCCGCCTCGCCCACCGTGTCGTCGGAGCCATAGATCGTATCGCCCGTCCACAGGCAGAAGCTCGGCCGCAACAGCCGGACTTCGCGGAAGATCTCGCCGGCCGTCGGGGGCGGCGGCAGGTCCCGTGCCGCCGCGCGATTGTCGCCGGCGACAACGAACTCGAAATGATCGCCCGCCGCGCCGGCGGACCATTGGCCGGTGCCCGGAACGGGCAGCGGAACGAGAGGACGCTCGGCGGTCGCCGATAACGGCGCAGCGCTCGCGAGCAGCAGGGCGAGAAGGAGGTTCGTGCGGTGCATGAAGAGGGGGGGGGCGAAAATGGAACGGCCGCGGTCAATCGGTTTTTTGGGCGGGAAAACGGGACGCGCCGCGGCGCCGCGCCCCTGACCGCCAGTGACCGCAGACGTCCGCCGGGCCGCCGCCAACTTCGGCGACCCCGACGGCGTCGCGGTTCGCGCTCGGGCTAGAGCGCGACCTTGAAAGTCAGCAGGTAGCTGCGATTCGGAATGGTCCAGTACATCGGCGTGTTCGTGTTGGGGGTGTATCCCGCGAGATCGTCAATGTGCGTGTTGTTGAGCAGGTTCTCGACCGACAGCCGGATCTTCAGCTCCTTGATGCCGGGCAGCGGGTTTTCGAACGCATACCCGACCGATGCGGTGGTGACGGCGTAGCCGGCAAGGGGAACCGTCTCACCGGTGTCGCCGTACCGACGGCCGACATACTTGTCCACAATCGACGCGGTCAGGTGCTGGTGATCATACAGGAGGCCGCCCACGGCGGTATCCCGGGGCGTCTCCGGCACGTCCTGTCCGGACTGCTTGTCGGTCGCCCGGTTGATCGATCCGTTCGCGTAGACGCTGAAGCCATCCCCCAGCCCGATGGCGCCCTCGGCCTCGACGCCCTTGTACTCGGTGCCGCCCTGATTGAAGAAGATCGTGTTGTTCCCGACCTTCCGTTTGCCGACCTCGTTGTTGAAATTGATGTAGTAGGCGTCTGCCGATGCGGTCAGGCGACCCTCTTCGTACGAGGTGCCCACCTGATAGTTCGTCGTCTCCTCCGGGCTGACATCACTGGCCCGGGGATCAGGAGTGTAGAAGAAATTGAGGTTCGGCCCGAGGAAACCGCGCGCCACCTGCGCGTAGGCCGACCAGGCGTCGTTGATCCGGTCGTTGATCGAAAGCGACGGGTCCGTCGCCGTATAGGTCTTGCTGTAGACGAGGGGCAGCTCCGTCTTCTGGTTCACGGGTGAGTTGATGTGCCGCTCGAACGAGATGAACTTCACGCCGGGCTGGACCGTGACCCCCGGGAGCGGGCGCCAGTCGAACTCCGCGTAGGGCTGCCAGGTGGTGATCGAATTGTTCATGTAGTAGTTCAGCGAGGCGTTCGGGGTCGTCGGGAGCTCGTCGTGCGCGCCGCCGAGCGTGAAGTCGACGTTGTAACCGTAGCGCAGGTTGTGTTGATACTCCGACCAGAGACCCGCCTTCCAGTCGCCGATCGAGCCGACGCGGTCGGTCAGCCGCAGGATGTTGCCGTAGGCGCGATACTGATTGTAGGGCTGCGTCTGGCCGGGAACGTCGTTGTTGCCCGGTCCGCCGATGATCGTGCCATTCGGGGTCTCGCCGCTCAGATCGAGGCCGGTGCGCGTGAAGTTGTAGTAGTAGTACGAGTACAGCTTGTCGGTGACCCGAAAGCCGTCGGTCTTGTGCTGCACGCTGATATATTCGAAATCCGTGTTCTTCGGCACCCAGTTGTAGCCGTAATAGAGCTGGCTCGTCGGATCGCTGTTCAGTCCAAACGTGGGACCATACTGCTGCAGTTGCGCCTGCGTGAGGCCGGCGGTCGGATGCATCACCAGCTCCGATTTGGTGAAGACGGCGGTCACGAGCGTGTCGGAGCCGATCGGCCGATCGATCTTGAAGAAATAGTCGCTCCGGCGGGTGCCCGCGTAGCTCTGGTACCCGTCCGTTTCCATGTGATCGTACGAAAACATGGCGCGGGCGCCGCCGAAGGTGGGCAGACGGCCGGTGGCGAGGGACAGCGTGGTCTGCTGGGTGTTGAAGTTGCCGAAGGCCTGCGACACCGTGGCGCCACCGACGTCGGGCAGCGTCCGGGTGACCAGTGCGATCGTCCCGCCGAACGTGGCGTGCCCCTGCGTGGCGGCGGTGCCGGGTCCGCGGTCGACGACGACGCTCTGGAGCATCGGCGTCGTGAAGTAGTTGTTCGAGTGATGGGTGAAGTCGTTCGTATCGCCGAACGGGATACCATCGAAGGTCACGTTGTACTGCCCGTCCTGGAAGCCGCGGATCGATGCCGTGAAGCTCTCCTGCGCTCCCGGCACGCCGGTGGGCACGACCATCACGCTCGGCGCGAAGTTGGCGATCTGGGTGAAATCGTCACCCGAGGGCAGGGCGTTGGCGATGAACTGCCGGCCGAGCGTCGACTGCGGCTCGACGGCCTCGGGCTGCACCTTGATCGGCGCGAAGCCGGTGGGTTGGTTCCAGGCCTCGCCCTCGACGGTCATCGTGGGCAGGGCCACGGTCGCGCTGGAATCGGAGGCATCAGGGCCGGCGGCAAACGCGGAGGGCGTCACCGGAAGAGTCGCAACAGCCATGATCAGGAGTGCGACGGATTTACGAAGTGGGATAGGACGATAACTCATGCGCCGGTGAACGTCGGCGGCGGAAACCGCGAGCCTCAATGACGCACCGTTTCATAATGTGGCGCCGAGGTTAAGATCGTGCGACGGACCCGTGACCAAGCCGCGGCGTCACGCCTCCGCCGCCGCATCGTCACACGCACAAGGATTTGCCATCGGACCGTAACACGGCGGCGCGACGGCGGTCAGGAGTCGCGGCGGGCCGGTGCCGAACCTTCCGTCGCGCCGCGGCCGACGCCCCAAGGACGGAATCCGCGGCGGACGCATCCGTGCGACCTGGGTTGAACAGATCCCGCGACCGGACCACTGTGCCCGGATTCCGCAATGTGTCTCCACCTTCGGCTGTTGTTCGCGGCTGCTCTCGTCCACGTGCCACCAACCCGGGCCGCCCTTGAACTCTCGGCGTTCATGGAGACCGGAGGCCAATCTCGCTTTGTCCTCACCGACCGCACCGATAATTTCGCCTCGGACTGGCTCGCCCTTGGGCAGTCCTTCCGCGGGTACCGGCTCGTAAGCTATGACGCCCCCCGGGAGACGCTCTTGCTCCGAAAAGATGACCGCACCGTCACGCTGGCACTCAAAGGATCGCGCGTCCGGCCGGTGCCACCGCCCCCGGAACTGACGGCCGCGGGACTCGCTCCCGAAGATCTGGTCATTCGCGACGGTGGTCCCGTCCGCATCGCCCTCGTGCTCGGCTCGACCCCGCAGCGTTTCATCAACGTGCGGTTCGATAACGGAACCGACCGATGCGGGATCGCGTTCGGCTCGAACGGACCCGACGCGATCACCCGCGCGCTGGTGCCAGAAGCCGTGCGGCTTCTGGTGACCGACACCGACATCGCCGCGATCAACGCCCGCCTCACCGTCGTCCGCGCGAAATGGCTGGGCGTGCAGAATTGAAGACCCCGGAATAGCGGGCGACTCTTCGCCCTTTCCGACTTCATCGTCGGCCGACTTTACACAATTTCACCGAAGCTGACTGTATCAACACGGTCGAAATCCTAAATCCGCTTGGGCGCATAACCATGCAAGGACGCCAGAATTTGCGGCACGAATCCGGCTGCATCCGCAGCGTACTATATGTCGAACTATTATACATCACTACGATCATTCTCTGTTGTGCTGCTTGTCACAGCTTGCTGCGGTTTCGCCTCTCGCGCCCTCGCCCAGACGACGTCGATTCTAAGCTTTCCGACGTCAGCGAATCAATTTGGTTATTTTCAAGACGCCACCGGGGACACGACATCATCGACTCCGATTTCGCCCGGGCAGACCTCTCTGGTCTTCAATGCTGTGTTTAGTGCCACCAGCGCCCGAAATCCTATATATGACACCTCTGGTGCATGGTCATCGCCCGCGTTCTACGGCGGGTATAGGCTCGTATCAACCGACGACACGACAGGGCTGTATCTGCCGAACTTTGTCCGCGGTGTCACCAGCCCGGCCAGCGGTGAGGGATATGCCACTCTTCCTGTCAGCCAAATTCTGGCATTCAGCCAGACCGGCACCGTGACCAACACCGTTTCCGGGGCGTTCGTCACTCCGACGAGCATCATCGACGGTGGCACTTATCACGTTGATCTCCCTGGGATCTCAACCACCGCCGATACGTCGCTCCGCGGTGTTGCGTTCGACGGGACCCAATGGCTGGTGACCGCCGATTCCGCATCAATACCGAGCACGGGAACAACGGGATTGGATATCTCGACGACAGGAGGATGGCTGACGTTCAACACCACTGACTTTTCTGTGGGAGGCGCCGCTACCCTCCACGGTCCGATCACGGAGAGTGGTCTCTGGTTTCAAGCGTCGAAAACAGCACAACCAATCAACGCGACCTACGATCTCGCATTCTCAAACGTAACGTATAGCCGTCAGCAGCACGTCCCTGACTCCGTCAACACCTTGGTCGTGCTGAGCCTGATTGTCGCAGGAATGGGCCTGGCCAAGCGCAGGCATCGCGCCGGATAGGTCGGCAGCCCGTTCGGCTTTGTCGCAAGAACGGACACGTCGGCAAACGGCGCCGAACCGCGGCGACAGACCGTCGGCAACACCGTCGACTTCGACTATCGACATCATAGTACGGGAGCGATGGAAACGGTCCTCTACCTGGTCCGCCATGCGCAGGCACAGCCGTTGCCGGCGGTGGCGGAATCGGAATGGGCGCTGTCGGCCCATGGGCAGATGCAGGCGCGGGCGCTCGTGCCAATCCTCACCGCCCTCGGCATTCAACGCGTGTATTCGAGTCCGTTCCGCCGATCGCAGGATACGCTGCGTCCGTTTGCCGAGGAGAACGAAATCCCCCTGTTGGTGCATGACGGATTGCGCGAACGCCGGCTTGCGACGTCCTGGATCGGGGATTTCCGGCCGGTCTGGGAACGGTCGTGGGCGGACTTCTCCTACGCGCTCGATGGCGGCGAAAACTCGCTCGTGTGCCGGAGTCGGATGGCCGAAACCGTCGCGGCCTTGTGCGCCTCGCATCGCGGCGAGGTGCTTGCCGCCGGCTCGCACGGATACGCGATCGGACTCTTCCTCACGACGCTCGACCCGGCATTCGGGATCATCGAGGCCAGCGCGCTGCGGACGCCGGAAATCATCCGGCTTGTGGCGAACCAAGCCGGCCTGCGATGGGATCGTACATTCAACGCCGGCGCGGATTTCGATGCGATCGCGACCCATTTCCGGCAGACGCCCGGAATCAAGGCCTGAGCCGCCGGCAAGCCGCGACTCGCCAACTGCCCGCCACGGTGGGTCGGTCGAAATCCGCCGCTGAAGGCTCCGCCTCGCGCCCGGTGCTGCGAAGCGATCTGCACGCCAACGCGGGTCAAAATTCTTCGAAACGACGAAACTCACTCCGAAGAATCAACCGGCAGGATTTAACCCTAGCGGGATTCCGGAGCGCACTTTGCGGGGAGCTCCGGAGGCGTTCCATTCCTCGATTCGCTATGCTGGGCGCCGCGTCTGCTGCCTCCGCCTTTTTGGCGTCCGGGCAAAATCCATACTCCTCATTCCGATGGCCAAAATCCTCCTGATCGACGACTCGACCACGCTCCTCACCTTGATCAAGCGCATGCTGATCGCCGGAGGTCATGAGGTGATTGCCACCGCATCGGGCAGCGGCGCCGTCGAACACCTGGCCACCTCGCGGGTGGATCTTGTGCTCACCGACCTTTATATGCCTCCTCCGGACGGGTTCGAGATTGTCCAGGCCGTCCGGGCCTTGCCCGAGCCTCCACCGCTGGTGGTCATGAGCTCGAACACCCAGGCTTACGAAGTCTTCCGCGATGCGCGGGCCCTCGGAGCCGCGGCGGCGCTGCAGAAGCCGTTCAGCGCCGAACAACTGCTCGAAACGATCCAGTCGGTCTTGAGCAACGCCGCGAAGATGGTCTCGACCTCGGCCCCCCTGACAACGGACATCGGCGTCGGCGCCGACGAGGCGGTCCTGCCGCCGCGATAGCGCGGCGGGGGTCTGGCCACGAGCCAACGCTCGAAAGCCCGCCTGGCGGCTGGCCTGCGTCGCACGGATTTCGGCACGCGTCCCATTCCTGGGAACGTCGGGTTTCGCGGCCGGGCAGCGCCGGCGTGCCACCGGAGGGGGCATAGGAATGTAAGCGTCTGGCCGACGGAAACTCACAGCGCATCGATGGGATCCGGCACGGGGACTGCGACGCGGCGCGCTTCCTCCCCGCCCCCAATGTCCCAAGCGATCCGTCAGCTGCTCAAATCCCCGGGTTTCACCGCCCTCGCCATCGTCACGCTCGCGCTCGGGATCGGGCTGAACACCTCGATGTTCAGTCTGATGAACCTGCTCCTGCTGCAACCGCTGCCGTACCCGCAAAAGGACCAGCTCGTCCGCATCTACCGGACGACGCCGCAGTCACCGACCGGAAATTTCAATGTTCCCGACGCGCTCGACGTCCGGCATGCCATCCGGGACGTCAGCCATTTTGCTTTGTACCGGATGTGGAGCTTCAGCCTCGCATTCGAGGATCGGCCGCCGGTCAACCTCAACGCGCTCCGGGTGTCGGCCGATTTCTTTCCCGCGCTCGGACTGCGGCCGGAGCTCGGGCGATTCTTCACCGCCGATGAGGATCGGCCGGGGAACCATGTGATCGTGCTGAGTCACGCGACCTGGCAGGCGCAATTTGGGGGAGACCCGGGCATCATTGGCCGGACGGTCCGCGTGGACGGCGAGCCGACAACGGTGGTCGGGGTGTTGCCGCCCGAGTTCAGCTCCGTCTTCCTGTGGGGCCCGGGCGATGCGATCCGGCCGCTGGCCCTGACCGATGCCGAGCGGGTGGATCGAAACGACACGGGCATCCAGGTGCTCGGACGACTCAATGGGCACACCGCGCTGGGACCGTTCAACGGACAACTCGACGTGATCGCGCGCGACCTGGCGAAAACACGCCCCCGGGAAGAGAGCATGGACGGAATGCATGCGGTCACGCTGCAGGAAAGCATCCGCAGCGCCGCGACGGTCCGGCTTTCGTGGATGCTCGTCGGGCTCGCGGCGTTCGTTCTCCTCATCGCCTGCGCCAATCTCGCCAACCTGCAGCTCGCACGGACGATCGCCCGATCCCAGGAGTTCGCCATCCGGGCGGCGCTCGGTGCCTCCCGATTCAGGCTGCTGCAGCCGGTGTTGATCGAGAGTCTTCTCCTCGCGTTCTCCGGCGGCGCGGTCGGCGTGCTCGTGGCGGCCTGGACCAATTCATGGATGTCGAGCCGCATGTCGGCCAACGGCGTGGTCAACTTTCACTTCACCATCGACTGGCGTGTGCTGCTGTTCGCGCTCGGCGTTTCCGTCGTGACCGGCGTCGCCTTCGGCCTGGTGCCGGCGTTCCTCCTTTCACAGGTGCGGGTGAACGACACATTGAAAAGCGGGACGCGGGGCAACACCGGCAGTCGGACGCAAAGCCGGATTCGCCACACGTTGATCGTCGGGCAATTCGCGCTGGCGCTGGTGCTGCTCGCGACCGCCGGGTTGTTCATCCACGCCTTCAATCGGATGCTCACCCGCGAGGTCGGCTGGGATCGCCGCCAAATCGTCCAAGGGGTGGTGTCGCTCCCCGGGGCGAAATACTCGACCCCGCAAAAAATCCAGGCGTTTTACGATCGAGTGCAGGAACGCCTCCGCACGCTGCCGGGCGTCGAGAACGTGGCGGTCGGCTGGACGCTGCCGGTCTTCCAGTTCCTGACGACCCGAAGCTACGTCGTCGAAGGACGGGATGCTCCGCCGGCCGGGCGGGAGCCGATCGTCGCCGTGAATGGTGTGACGCCCTCCTATCTGCCGACGTTGAACATCAAGCTGCTGGCGGGGCGCAATTTCGCGGACACCGACACGCTGCAGAGTCCGCCCGTGGTGATCATCAACGCTTCGCTGGCCCATGCGCTTTTCGGCAACGAAAATCCGGTCGGGCACCGACTCGGGACAACGGATCCGTCCAACCGAGGTTGGGCCCAAATCGTCGGCGTGATGCCCGATCTCCGGTTCGCGATGACGATCGGCGTGCAACAGACGCCATTCGTCGTGTTCCGCCCCCTCGCGCAGGAGCCGTGGGGTTATGTGACGATTGCCGTCCGCGCCTCCTCCCCTTCATCCGTGGCGGAGCCGTTTCGCCGCACGATCGCCGAGATCGATCCGGACCTGCCGCTCCAGCAGTTTGGCTCGATCGACGACCTGGTCCGGAATTTTGGCGGCGGGTACTTCATGGTCCGGACCGTCCTAATCGGATTTGCCATGCTCGGATTGTTCCTTGCCGCTGTGGGATTGTATGGAGTCGTCACGCGACTCGTCGCGCAGCGAATGCCGGAACTGGGCATCAGGATCGCGCTCGGCGCACAAGGCCGGGATGTCGTGTGGTTGATCCTGCGGACCGGTCTCGTTCTGGCCTGCATTGGCACGGCCGTCGGCCTCACGGCGTCCTTCGGAATGGCACACTTGATCAATGCGAATTCGGCTGATTTCCCGATGCAGGACCCGTGGATCATTCTCGGGGTGGCGGCGCTGCTGCTCGGGGTGGCGCTGTTCGCGTCGTGGATCCCGGCGCTTCGGGCCAGCCGCATCGATCCTCTCGTCGCGCTGCGCTCAGACTAGGCGGGCGCGGTTTATCACCGCCGGTCGCATTTTCCCTCGCCCCAGAGGGATCGGCGACTGGTTCTGGTGGGTATAATCGGCCTGAATACAAATTTGCCGGCTTTGCCACCACGTTCGGGAGTCGCACGATGGAGGTGAACATCTTTCATCTTCAACCTGCAATTCTGCCATGGTCAGTCACGACTATACGAAGGAAGTGGGCCTCGAATCGGCCGAAAAGAGAGTCTCCAAGCCGGTCGCTGCCGTTCTGCTGGTAATCATCGCGATTGGAATCGCGCTGGGCATCCACCTGCTCGCGGCCCCCTCGCACCACATCGCCGTCACTACTCCCGCCGCGCAGCATTGACAACCGTGGTCGCCGACCCGGCAAATCCCGATCCGGCGTAAATTTATTCGAAACAACGGTCGGAACGGAGGGGTCCGCTTGAATCCGAGCCGCGGTCCGGGTCCGCTGGCGGTTTCCGGGCAATGATCGCCTACCACATTGATCCCTCCCGGCGGGTCGTCACGACGCGTGTGTCCGGTGACCTGTCCGGCGCCGGGCTGGCCGAGTATCTCGCCCGGATCGTACGCGATCCGAAATTCGACCCGACCTATGATGCCTTGATTGTGGCGATGGATGCCTCCGCGGTCCCCTCGCCGAACACGGCCGCCCTGCTCGCCCCGCTCGTCCGGAGCTGGAGCACGCGGCGATCGGGCGCGCGCTGGGCCTTCGTGCTTCCCCACAAGGACGTGCGCCAGGCCGCCGAGCTGGCGTTGAATCAAGTGCGGCTCACCACGGTGACCGCCCGCTGTTTCCTTTCGGAAGCGGCGGCGCTCGCGTGGCTCGAAGCCACGCGGCCGCCCGGCGCCGTGCCGCGAAATCCGGTGGTCTAGCTAGCGCGAGGCCGCCGCGGGGCCGACGGCTTGTTCGATTTCGCGCCACTCGGCTGCGGCCAACCGCAGGGACGAGGCGGCGACATTTTCCTCCAGGTGGGCGACCGACGACGTACCCGGGATCGGCAGCATCACGGGCGAGCGATGCAGCAGCCACGCGAGCGCAATCTGGCTGACGCTGGCGCCGTGGCGTTTCGCGGCGGTGTCGAGCACACCGCCGGGCTGGACGAGGTCGCCACCCGCCATCGGGAACCAGGGAATGAACGCGAGCTTCCGCTGCTCACAATAGGCCAGCACGGCTTCGCTCTGCCGGTTGCCGATATTGTACAGGTTCTGAACGCTCACGATCGCCACGATTTTCTGGGCCCGTTCCAGCTCCGGAACCGAGACCTCCGACAACCCGATGTGCCGGATTTTGCCCTCCCGCTGCATCTCCTTCAGCGCGCCCAGCGACTCCTCGACCGGCACCTTCGGATCGATCCGGTGCAACTGGTAAAGTTCGATGCAATCGAGGCGAAGCCGACGGAGGCTCATTTCCACGCACTCGCGGAGATACTCGGCCCGGCCCACCGGCGCCCAGCGTTCCGGCCCCTGCCGGGTCAGCCCGCCCTTGGTCGCGATCACGACCTCCCCGCGATAGGGATGCAGGGCCTCGGCGATCAGCCGCTCGCTGACTTCGGGTCCGTACGAATTCGCGGTGTCGATGAAGCTGACGCCAAGCTCGACCGCCCGACGCAGCACCCGCTTCGCTTCGGCGGGATCCCGCGGCTCACCCCAGATTCCCGGGCCCGTGACGCGCATTGCGCCAAAACCCATGCGATGGACCGTCCGATTTCCGCCAAGGAGAAACGTACCGCTGTCCGCGGCTTTTGGCTGCGCCGTTGTCGTGCTCATGGCGCGGAGCTAAGCGCCGATTCCAGAAACCGCAACCGCGGCCGCCGGATCCGATGGCCTTGTGGAGAAACCGTCCCATCGGTCGTCCAGTGCGCCCGGTCCCGGCTGACATCGTGGCGAATGGAAATTGCCCCGCACGAAGGCCGCCGGTTTTATCCGCTGTCTCCGAAACGTGCGTCACCCCGCATACTTTCCTTGCCGCCAAGCGTCTGCCGGAGTGCCAACCTTCCATTCCATGGTTTCTTGCCTTCGTGTTCTCGGCCTGCTGCTTGCGGGCGGCCTTGTCGCTGTCGCCGCGCCTCTCTTCGCGAATGAAACCGGCGCCTCCGGCACCGCGATCGCAGTCGCCGCCACCCGTCCACCCCCGCCGCCGGAAAAGCCGCGCAGCCAGTTCGTCTTTTCGCTCCTGCCAAAATCGTTCCAAAAACATCCCTCGCTCGATTTTCATGTCATCACCGAAATGACGCCGGCGGGCCGGAAGCTCCCGGAGCCAGCGCCCGGGCACCCGGTGTACTACCTCGAGCAGGCCGGGAAATTCACGCAGCTCGGGCACAACGCGCCCGCCAACGAACATCCCCCCGCGGCAGCCGACCTCACCCGCGGCATGGAGCGGGCTCTTGCCGAGTCAAACTACCTGCCGGCCACCCCCAAGACCGCCCTCCCGGCCATCGTGGTCGTGTTCAATTATGGCTCGTTCGCGCGGTTTTCGACCGACGCCTACGATTTCCAGCAAATGTCCGAGATGGAGGATTTGTTCGCAAACGCGGACCCGTCGCAGGCGACTCCGGGAGACTTTCTCCAAACCGGCGAGGATCGCGACGCCGATTCGCTTCTGCCCATCGTGCTTTCGACCCCGGAGGCTCGCACCGATGTCCTGCAACGGGCGGAGCTGATTGGCGGTGACAAATTCGCCGCCGAGCTGGCGAAGGCGCTCAACCAGGAGGCGAGCTACAAACAGGCCCAACCGGCAATGGGGATGCCGCAGATCGAGGCGACCAGTCCGTTTCACCAGTTCATGAACGAAAACGCGTCGACGATGGACCTGGTCGAGGAGTCGTTCAGCAGCTGCTATTTCGTCATCGCGTCGGCCTACGACTATGCCGCGATGCGGCATGGACGAAGGATTCTGCTCTGGCGGACCAAGATGACCGTCAATTCCATGGGAATCTCGATGGGCGAGTCCCTCCCCTCGCTCGTCCTGAGCGCCGGGCCGTATTTCGGCCGCGACATGACGGAGCCGGTGACGCTCTCGCGCAAGATCGACCGTCAGGGGGAAGTGAAGCTCGGCACCCCGCGGGTCATCGACTATTCGGAAGCGCCCGCCAGCGGCGCGCCGACCACGCGAAAGTAGGATCGCCTTCCCGCGGTCCCCGACCAACGCTTCAGGGGTTCCGCATGCTCGCATTCGAATTCGCCTTTCTTGGGCTCTGGGCCATCTGGATCGCATACTGGATCGCCTCCGCGTGGGGCAACAAACGCGCGGCGGGCCCGATCGATCCAACCTGGCGGATCATCGGTCTCACCGCCGCGGTGGTGCTTTACCTGGTGATCCGGGCGGCTCCGGATGTTTTCAACCGCCCCCTCCTGGCCCCGAGCGCGCCACGAGCGGTGCTCGGACTTCTTCTGACGGCGCTCGGGCTCGGGTGGTCGATCTGGGCGCGCCGAGCGCTCGGCACCAACTGGAGTGGAACACCGATGATCAAGCAGGATCACGAACTCATCCAGCGCGGCCCCTACGCGATCGTTCGGCACCCGATCTACACCGGTTTGTTGCTGGGAATCTTCGGCAATTGTCTCGCCCGGGCGCACGTATCCGACGTCCTCATCATGTTCGTCGTGATCGTGATGCTGGTGGTGAAGCTGAAGATCGAGGAGCGGCTGATGCAGCGCCAGTTTCCCGCCGCGTATCCCGAGTATCGGCGGCGCACCAAAGCCCTGATACCGTACCTGTTTTGACCGGCGACGCCGCCGGCGCGGGCTGTTTTCCGCTTTTCAGCACGACGCCCGGCCGGCTTGCTATCGCGTTGTGCCTTCGCCGCGGTCTTCCCTCCGTTCCCTCCTGCTGCTGTTCGTCTGCCTTGTTCTGATCGTCTGCTCGATTGCCTACGTTGATCGCGCGGCCGCGACGTTTTCCTACGAGCATCTGCATCGCCCCGCGGCGGCCGTCTGGCTGACACATCTGGTCGATCCGCTGCAGCCGCTCGCAATTCTCGGGCTCGCCGGGAGCGGCTTGGCGGCGCTCGTGGGAGGCTGGCGACCGGGCGAACGCGGGCGAACGCTGCTGGCCCTTTGCGCCGCCATCCTCATCGCGGTCGCCACGAAGGAGGAATTGAAGTACCTGTTCGGCCGCACCTGGCCGGAGACGTGGGTGGCGAACAATCCTTCCTGGATCCGCGATCACGTGTTCGGTTTCACCTTCCTGCACGGAGGGCAGGGCTGGGCCTCGTTCCCCTCCGGTCACACCACGCAGATGTCCGCGGTCGCCGGGGTCGTCTGGGTCGCTGCTCCCCGGTGGCGCTGGCTGGGCGTTTTACTGGTCGCGCTCGTCACGCTTGGTTTGTGGGCCGCCGACTTTCACTTCGTCGGCGACATCCTTGCCGGGGCGACACTGGGTGGCAGCTGCGGAGTCGGCACCCATGCGCTCATCTGCCGCCGGCGCGCATCCTGATGACAACCTTCGTCGTCGGACCCGGCGGATCGGACACGTTGAATAACCGCCACAATCGCCCGGCGCCGCCGATCCTCGCGCAAACGCGATTCCTGGCTTAAGTCACGCCGATGAACTGGCTCTCGCTTCTTATCCCGTGGCGGCCGTCGCCGACGATTGTCGCCATCACGATCGCCACGGCCTGGCTGTTCATCCGAGGGTGCCGCCGGCAGCCGGTTTCGGTTGCCCGGCAGCTTGGATTTTGGGCCGGGCTGGCAGTGCTGTATGCGGCATTGCACACGTGGCTGGACTATTATTCCGAACGGGAGTTCTTCATCGGCCGCGTGCAACAGCTGGCGCTGCACGACTTCGGTCCCTTCCTCCTCGCGCTGGCGGCGCCGGGCGCGGTGCTCTGGGCGGGCGTGCCGGAGCGCTGGCGCGTCCGATGGCTCGAGCCAATTCGCCAGGCGCGGCTGACCGGCAAACTGGGTCGGGTCATGACCCACCCCGCCGCCGTCGGGATCATCTATGTCGGACTCGGCTGGTTCTGGCTCCTGCCGTACGTGCATTTCTACGCGATGCTGGACGTGTTTCTGTACCGGCTGATGAACTGGAGCATGGTGTGCGCCGGCCTGCTTTTTTGGTCGCTGGTGCTCGACCTGCGGAAATCGCCGCCGGCGCGGTTGAGTGCGGGCGTCAGGCTCGCATTGATCGCCGCGATCATGCCGCTGCAAATGGCACCCGGCATCCTGCTCACGTTTTCAACCACGAACTTCTATCCGCTGTACGACCTCTGCGGGCGGGCGTTCTCGGGCATCAATTTCCACGAGGATCAGACCATTGGCGGGCTGATCATCTGGATTCCCGGTTCGATGATGAACCTGGTCGGTGCTCTCACCGCCCTGTACCTCGGATTTTTCCGCGAAACCGACGGAGAGGCGAACGCCCCCCGCCGCGCTGCGGGCTCCGGGCTGGCTGCCCGGCCGGGGCCCTGAGCCGGCCGCGGACGGCGAGAACCGGCTGCCAGCCGGGCCGGGTGGCGTCGCATCCCGCGCGAGCGGGCGGGTTCAACTGAATCCGAGGACCGGATGCGGTTCGTAGGGCTCCTCGAGCGCCTTGATCTCGTCCGGAGACAGTTTCACGGCCAGGGCCGCGGCGGCATCGGCCAGGTGGTTCGGCTTCGTGGCGCCGACAATCGGAGCCGTGATTCCGGGCTGCGCCAGGAGCCAGGCGAGCGCCACCTGCGCCCGGGGCAGGCCGCGCTTCCCGGCCATCTCGCCCAAACGATCGACGACCCGTCGGTCGATCTCCGCTGTGCGCGAATACATCGAGTTGCCGAACTGGTCCGTCTCCGAGCGCGGGGTCGTCTCGGATTGCCAGGGTCGCGTCAGCCGACCGCGCGCGAGCGGGCTCCACGGAATGATGCCGATTCCCTCCTCGCGGCAGAGGCCGAGCATCTCGCGCTCCTCCTCGCGATAGAGGAGGTTGTAATGGTTCTGCATCGAAACGAACCGCGTCCATCCTCGGGCGGACGCGACGTACAACGCCTTGGCGAACTGCCAGGAGTGCATCGAGGACGCCCCCAGGTAACGTGCCTTGCCCGCCTTCACCACGTCGTGGAGCGCCTCGAGGGTCTCCTCGAGCGGTGTCTCGGGGTCGTAGCGGTGAATCTGATAGAGGTCGACGTAGTCCATTTGGAGCCGCCGGAGACTCTCGTCGATCTCGTGCAGGATGGCCTTGCGGGAAAGGCCGCGCCCGTTCGGCTCGGCGCGCATGATCCCATGGACCTTGGTGGCGACGACAACCGATTCGCGCCGGACGTTCTTCTTCAGGAACCGCCCCAGCACCTCCTCGCTCACCCCACTGCCATACACGTTCGCCGTGTCGAAGAAGTTGATCCCCAGATCGAGCGCCTGCCGGAAGAACGGCCCGCTCTGTTCCTCGTCGAGCGTCCAGGCATGGCGCCCGGGGCCCGTGCTTCCTCCCGCCGCCTTGCCGTAGCTCATGCAGCCGAGGCACAGGCGTGAGACCTTCAATCCCGTCTTTCCCAGATTGGCGTATTCCATAGGTGATCGCGAAACGTCAGGCACTGAGATGCGGAAACGCGAAAAAGCCAGCCGATGCCGGCGGAGGCAGGTCGCGTCCGGGTGTTCCTAGGCCATCTTCGCCCCGCCCGCGATCAGCAGCTGCTTCAACAACGATCGATGACAGCGGTTTTCGTCCGCGCAGTAGCAGCCGATCGAGAAATTCGTCGAATGCGACAGCGTGGCCAGCAACGCGAGATCATGCTGCGCGGCCGGCGTCTTCATCTCGGCCCGATACTTCCGGGCGAACGCGTTCCACTCGCCGGGGGTCTTCGCGGCCAGGCCAAGCTTCATGGCCGCAACGCTCGGAGCGAGATTGGGAAACCAGACATCGTACCAGTCTTGCTTCGCGAATTCCGCTTTCGGCACCCCGCGGGGCGGCCGCCGGACCGTGCCAACCCGCACTCCCTCGCCGGGCTGACGTGGGGTGCCGAGCCGAACAACCTTGATACTCATGACGGTTCAGAAGTGCCCGATCCGGGCGCCGCCCGCAAGTCTCCGGGCTGTGCGCGGGCGGCTCAGCCGGGGGATGTCGCACGATGTTCCCGGGAGGATTCGTCGACCGCGAGAACCGACGGCGGCCGGTACGAATGGAACCTCGGAGCTTTCATCCGCGCACCAAACTCACGATTGCCGGAATACCAAGGCGGCACCGCACTTCACCTCCCACGCCGACTCAGTCGCCGTCGCCATCGCCGTCAGCGTCGCCATCGCTCGCAGTCGTGATCTCCCGGACAAACGCCGCATGGACCGGAGCGGGCATGACACTATGCTCGCCGCGGACGGCCTCCCAGACCACGCGGTTAAGCGCCAGGTCGTCCACGGCATCCTCGTGCGAAAAGTCAAAACCCGCCGATTCCCGTGCGCCCCTGGTTCCCGCCGGATTTCGCCGGTCCATGTCCACCTGCGCCGGCCGGTCGGTCCATGGCGAGAAGTCCGGGCGCGATTGAAATGATGCCCACATCGGCGTTGCGGCGGCGTCGAATTGCGACATCGGCTCGAGTCCGAGGATCAATTCCATCGTCCGCAGCATCGAGCAGGTCGTGTAGGGAGTCGAATCGACCACGTGGCGTCGTGTCCAGGGGCTGATCACCAGCGCTTCGGTACGGTGGGCGTCGACGTGGTCCGGCCCGTTCTGCGCGTCGTCTTCCACGATGAAGATGGCGGTGTCGCGCCAGAATTTCGAGTGGCTGACGGCCTCGACGAGCTGGCCGACGGCGAGATCGTTGTCCGCGACCATCGCGGTCGGCGCCCACGATCCCGCCTTCGCTCCCGCCGTGTGGTCCTGCGGGAGGCGGAGGATCTGGAGCCGCGGCATCTCCCCGGTCTTTTCGAAACCATGCAGATCCGCCACGAACCGCGCCACGCGGTCGACATCCCGGTAGCTCTGGTCCCACGGCCGATAAGAGGGATCGAAATGCCCCTTGAGGGCCGGGACCGCGCACACGGCGGGGTCCGTCGGGCGCTTGGCTGCGGTGACGAACTCGCCGTAACTGCGATAGGAAATGCCGGCGGCCGCCGCGCGATCCCACAGGTCGCCCAAGGCGGGAACTGCCGCCGCGAAGTGCCCTTCGGCCGGATACGGCACCTTCGTGCCCTTGTGGCCATACTCGATCGGCCAGGTCTTCTCGACGAACTCCGCGGCGTAGGCGCCCATGCTCCATTCATGCCCGCTCGCGCTCACCTCGGCGTTGGCGTAGAAATTGTCGAGCAGAACGAAGTCCCGCGCCAGCGCGTGGAGATTGGGCGTCACATGCTCGCCAAACAGGCAAAGCGACGGATCGCCGTTTCCTGCCGGCAAATCGCCAAAGACCTGGTCGTAGGTTCGGTTCTCCTTGATGACATAGATCACATGGCGAATCGGCGATTTGCCGCCAACGCGATCCGGAATCGGCCCGCCCGCTTCCCGCGGCGGAGCCGGCCGCGGCCGGCT
>DASZYH010000334.1:0-5878 GCA_035545515.1 Opitutaceae bacterium | reverse complement strand
GCGCACCGGCGCGCAGCCGGTCGCTCCCTGCGGCAGCTGGTGTTGGGGCGTGTCCGCGCGCGCCCGCCAGCCCGAGCTCGCGGCCCTCTGGGTCCGCTGGGTGACGGACACGCCCCACGGCATCGTCCCGATCGTGCGTGCGAACGGCGCCGTGCCCGCGCGCCGCTCGGCGTTCGCCGCGTTCCCCGAATACGCGCACCCGCCGTACCGGCTGTTCCGCACCCAGCTCGAAACCATCGCCCGCCCGCGGCCGCGCACGCCGTTCTACGCGGCGTTGACACGCGGGTTTGCCGGGGCCCTGCGCGACATCGCGCACGGCGCCGATGTCGCCTCCCGCCTCCGGACCGCGGAGACGCAAATCCAGCAGGTCATCGACCGGCGCGGCCCCGGAGGAAAGCCATGACGGCCTGGCAGCGCGCGCGGGACCGCCGCGCCCCGTTGTTCCTGCTGCCCGCGCTCGTGCTCCTGGGGGCCTTCGTCGTGGTGCCGCTGCTCCGCGCCGTCGCCTGGAGTTTCACGAACGCCGACCTGCTCGCGGTCTCCCACGCCCGGTTCGTCGGCGCCGAGAATTACACCAGTCTCCTCGGCGATCCGCGCTTCCGGCGCGCGTTCGGCAACACCGCCGTGTTCGCGCTCCTGGTCGTGCCCATCCAGACGGTCGTCGCGTTCTTCCTCGCCCTCTGGGTCAACCGCCCCGAACGCGCCTGGCGCTGGCTCCGCACGGTCTTCTTCATTCCGGTCGTCATCTCCATGCCCGTGCTGGCGATCCTCTGGACGATGCTCTACCAGCCGGCGGAGGCCGGCCACATGGGTCTCGTGAACGCGATCCTCACCGCCGTTGGCATCGCCCCGCGCGCCTGGCTGAGCGACCCGCAGCTCGCGCTTCCGGCGATCGCCGCGATGTCGGTCTGGCAGGGACTCGGCCTGCAGATGATGGTCTTTCTCGCCGGACTCCAGCATGTCCCGCGCGAACTGCTCGAGGCCGCCCGCATCGACGGCGCCGGCCCGTGGCAGCGGGTGTGGCACGTCGTGCTCCCGTCGTTGCGGAACACGATCATCTTCGTCGTCACCGTCACGACGATCCTGGCCTTCCGGCTGTTCGTGCAGCCGTACCTCATGACCCACGGCGGCCCCGACGACCACACGCGGTCCGTCGTCCAGTCGATCTACGAAACGACGTTCCTCGACCAGGATCTCGGCCGCGCCTGTGCCGCCGCACTCCTGTTCCTGCTCGCCGTCGCGGTGATCACCGCGCTCCAGCGCTGGCTGTCCCGGGAGCAACGCGCATGAAGCCGCTCCTCCGCTGGCTCCTCAGTCTCGCCGTGGCGGCGCTGTTCCTCGCGCCGCTGCTCTGGATGCTGCTCGCCTCGTTCCGCGACGAGGCGCATATCTTCGCGTTTTCGCGGTCGACCTGGCTCTCCCCCGCCGGCTGGACGCTCCACAACTATGCCGACGCCTGGCGCCGGGCGGCGCTGGGCCAAGCGTTCCTCGTGTCGCTCGCGCAGGTGACGGTGATCGCGGCCGGCGGGCTCCTGCTCAACGCGATGGCCGCCTACGCCTTTGCCCGCTGTGCGTTCCGCGGGCGCGATCTGCTCTTCGCCGTTGTCGTCGGGCTGATCATCCTGCCGGTCGAGGTGCTCGCAGTGCCGATGTTTTTCACCGTGCGCGATCTCGGACTGCTCGGCGAACCCTGGCGGGCGTTCGGCGGGCTCACGCTCCCGTTCGTCGTCAAGGCGTTCAACATCTACTTCCTGCGCCAGCACTTCCTCGCCGTGCCGACCGCGCTCGAGGAAGCGGCCGCGCTCGAGGGCGCCGGGATCTGGCGCCAGTTCTGGCACGTCGGCCTGCCGTCGATCCGGCCCGCCCTCGCCACCGTCGCCGTCCTCGACCTCCTCACCCACTGGGGCGACTTTCTCTGGCCGCTGCTGGTGGGCACGCGCGAGTCGACGCGGACGGTCCAGATCGGCCTCGCCAACCTGTTCACGCAGCCTCCGATCCAATGGGGCGCCATCCTGGCCTGCTCCGTCCTCGCCACGCTGCCGGTCATCGCGCTGTTCCGCGTGCTGCAGCGGTTCATTGTCGTAACCGACACCGGCGCCGGCATCAAATGACCCTCGTGCGTTTTCCTCGCGGCGCGGCCCGAATCGTTGTCCGGACGGCATCCGCTCATTCGTTGTAGGAATCGAACCACCCACCCCTCACGATCATGGCCACCACGAATACTGTCCGACTTCACCGCGTCCTCCGCGCCACCCCCGAGCGGGTGTACCGCGCCTTCCTCGATGCCGACGCCCTCGCGAAATGGCTGCCGCCGCACGGATTCACCGGCCGCGTGCACCACCTCGAACCGAAGGAGGGCGGCACGTACCGGATGTCGTTCACGAACTTCACCACCGGCAGCAGCCACGCGTTCGGCGGCACGTACGTCGAATTGAAGCCGCACGAGCGGATCCGCTACACGAACCGCTTCGAGGACCCGAACCTCCCGGGCGAAATGCAGACGACGATCACGCTGCACCCGGTGTTCTGCGGCACCGAGCTCAACGTGACGCAGGAGGGCATCCCCGCGATGATCCCCGCCGAAGCCTGCTATCTCGGCTGGCAGGAATCCCTCACGCTCCTCAACCAGCTCACCGAACCCGAAATCCCCGATCAGCACTGAGGCCGAGCTTCTGTCCCAACCCTTTCGCACACGAGTTCGCGGATCTCACAAAGACAAAGCCAAACCGTTTGTCTCGCGAAGGCCGCGAAGGATTTGAAGGCCATTCACCGTCACTTTCACCCTCACCTTCACTCTCCCCCTTCGCCTCCTTCCCATCCTTCGCGAGACAACACCCGTTTGGGATATATCGATCCTCCAATCCGTTTTGAACACGAGGTCAGGCCTGGAGCTCTCCGTGTCCTCCGTGTGCTCCTGTAAGATCGCCTTGGTTGGTTAGTTTTCTACCCAAACCTGCACAGGAGTTCGCAGAGATCACGGAGCCCAAACCAAATCCCTGTCTCGCGAAGGGCGCGAAGGATTCAAAGGACCAACCCCTTCGTCCCCTTCCCATCCTTCGCGAGACAACACCCAAAGCATCTCGACGCTTTCCCTCTGAATTTGTGTCGATTTGTTTCCATCTGTGGTTGCCAACGTCGTTTGTCGTCCCGCGGTCAAGCGGCTCACCGCGATGCGGACATCGCGTTCCACGTTTCTTCTTTCCTCCGTTTTGTCTTTCCGAAGTTTTCCGTTTCCCGCTTTTCTCCACCCTTCCGCCTTTCTTCCCACCTCGGCCCGCCATTCCGAAGTTTCCCGATTTCCCAATTTTCCGCCATCCGCCATCCGCCGTCCGCCCTCCGCCTTCCTCACCGTCAGCTTTTCAGCTTTTCAGCCGTCCCCGTCCCCCCATGCCTTCTCCCAACTCCACGCGCCGGGTTCTCCTCGCCAGCCTCGCCGGAACCACGATCGAGTTTTTTGACTTCTACATCTACGCGACCGCCGCGGTCCTCGTTTTTCCCAAGCTCTTCTTCCCCTCGGCGAATCCCACCTCCGCCACCCTCGAATCCTTCGCCACCTTCGCCCTCGCCTTCTTCGCCCGGCCCGTCGGGTCGGCCCTCTTCGGACACTTCGGTGACCGCATCGGCCGCAAGGCCACGCTCGTCGCCTCGCTGCTCACCATGGGCATCTCGACCGTGGCGATCGGACTGCTGCCCACCTACGCCTCGATCGGGATCCTCGCGCCCATCCTCCTCGCCCTCTGCCGGCTCGGCCAGGGCATCGGACTCGGCGGCGAATGGGGCGGCGCCGTCCTCCTCGCGACGGAAAATGCCCCGCGCGGCAAACGCGCCTGGTTCGGCATGTTCCCCCAGCTCGGCGCACCGCTCGGCTTCATCGCCTCCGGCGGCATCTTCGTCCTGCTGTCGGTGACGCTCACCGACGCGCAGTTCCTTTCGTTCGGCTGGCGCCTGCCGTTCCTCGCCAGCAGCCTGCTCGTCCTCGTGGGCCTCTACGTCCGTCTCCGGATCACGGAGACACCGGCGTTCCAGCATCTTCTCGAACAGCAGCAGCGCGTCGCCGTTCCCCTGCTGTCCGTCTGCGCCCGGCAGGCGCGCGCGCTCGTGCTCGGCACCGCGATCGCCCTGGCGACGTTCGTCCTGTTCTACCTGCTCACGGTCTTCTGCCTGAGCTGGGGCACGAGTCACCTCGGCTACACGCGCTCGCATTTCCTCCTGCTCCAGATGGTCGGGGTCCTGTTCTTCGCCGCCACGATCCCGTGGTCCGCCGTCCAGGCCGACCGCCATGGCCGACGGCGGACCATGATCCTCGTCACGCTCGGGATCATCGCCTTCGGCCTCGCGCTCGGCCCGCTCTTCCGCGGCGGCGCAATCGGCGTGCTCGCCGCGCTCGTGATCGGCTTTGCGCTGATGGGCATGACCTACGGACCGCTCGGCACGTTGCTTTCCGAACTATTCCCCACCGCGGTCCGGTACACCGGGTCGTCCGTCGCCTTCAATCTCGCCGGCATCTTCGGCGCCTCGCTCGCGCCCTCGATCGCCACCTGGCTGGCCAGTCGCCACGGGCTTCCGGCCGTCGGCTGGTATCTGAGCGCCGCCGCGGCGCTGACGCTGGTTGCGCTCATGCTCACGCGTGAGACGCGCGATGCTGACGCCCTGGAGTTCGCGCCGGCCGCCACGGCGGATTCGACGCCCTGACGTCGCGCCCTGGCTGCTCCGGCGAAACCGCGCCACCGCCGGATCGCCGTCGCGTTTGCAAAAAAACGCCCCCGTCGCCGCGGCGCGCCCGAGAAAATGTCTCGCCCGCGCCCGCGGCGCGGCGAACACTCGCCTCTTCCGCGCCCACTCGTTTCCGCGGTTCCCACGCCATGCTGCGCCGTCTCCCGATCCTCTGCTTCTGCATTATCGTCGCAGCAGCAGTTGCGGGATGCCGCGGGCACCATCCGGCTCCCACCCGGGTGATCCGCGTCTGGTGCCACCAGGGCCAGGAGGCGGAAAACCGGGCGATGCGCGCCATCGCGACGGACTTCAACCGCGCGCACGCCGCCGAGGGCATCGCGGTCGACCTCACGTTCTTCCCCGATTTTCAGTTCACCGAAAAGATCGCGATCGCCGCCGCCGCCGGCGACCTGCCCGACGCCTTCGACATCGACGGGCCGCTCGTCGCCCGCTACGTCGCGGCCGGCCTGCTCACGCCGCTCGACCGCTGGTTCAGCCCGGCCGACCGCGCGGACTTCCTGCCGACCATCCTCGCCCAGGGAACGATCGGCGGGAAACTCTACGCCGTCGGCGCATTCGACTCGGCCGCCGTGCTCTACTTCGACCGCTCGCTGCTGGCGCGCGCGGGTGTGACGCCGCCGCCGGACGGACAGACGTGGAGCTGGACGGAATTCCTGGCCGCCTGCGGCCGGCTGCGCGCCGCCGGGATCCAGCCGGTCGCCCTCCACATGAACGAGAGCGCCGACGAATGGTTCACGTACGCCTTTAGCCCGGTCGTGTGGTCCGGCGGCGGCGCGCTCATCACCCCCGACGGCCGCACCGTCCGCGGCATCCTCGCCAGCCCTGCGAACGTGCGGAGCCTCACGGCGTGGCAGCAGTTGTTTCGCGAACGTTACGCGCTCGCCGATCCCGTCGATCCGGATCCATTCGACCACGGGACGGTGGCGATGGACTGGAGCGGCCACTGGCTGGCCGGCCCGCACCTCGCGGCCAAGGGCAAGAATCTCGGCGCGATGCCGTTGCCGCGCACCGGCGCGCAGCCGGTCGCTCCCTGCGGCAGCTGGTGTTGGGGCGTGTCCGCGCGCGCCCGCCAGCCCGAGCTCGCGGCCCTCTGGGTCCGCTGGGTGACGGACACGCCCCACGGCATCGTCCCGATCGTGCGTGC
>DASZYH010000333.1:0-22371 GCA_035545515.1 Opitutaceae bacterium | reverse complement strand
CTACCCAGTTTGATCAGATCGGGCATAATGGCGGGGTCGGCAACCCCGCCCGACATCGAATCTCGGCTCCGGACCTACAACAAATCCGCGGCCAGCTCCGCCAATTTCGAGCGCTCACCCTTGGTCAGCTTCACGTGCGCGGCGATCGCCTGGCCCTTCATCCGGTTGAAGCAGTACACCAGCCCGTTGCTGCGCGAGTCGACGTAGGGGTTGTCGATTTGCGCCGGGTCGCCGATCAGGACGATCTTCGAGCCCTCGGAAATGCGCGTGATCACCGTCTTCACCTCGTGTGGCGTCAGTTGCTGCGCCTCGTCGAGAATGAAGAACCGCCGGGCGATCGACCGGCCGCGGATGAAGGCCAGCGCCTCGATCTCGACCAGCCCGCTCTTCAGCAGGCGTTCGTAAGGTTTCACCAGCGAGCTGTTCGATCCGCCGTTGCCGCCGCCCCCGTTGCCATTGCCGTTGCCGTGGCCATTGACGTGGCCGTTGTGGTTCGCGGAGCTGAGCGACATGGCGGCGAGGTACTGCTCATCGCGCCGCTTCTGCTTCTTCTTCGAAACTTTCTTCTGTGCGAACTGCGGATCCTTCGGCGGCTTCGAGGGAATCAGCACCTCGAGCGCGTCGTGATACGGTTGCAGCCACGGCTTCATTTTCTCCTCGAGCGAACCGGGGAGGAATCCGATGTCCTTGCCAAGCGCGATCACCGGCCGCGAGATCGACACGCCGTCGTAGTGCGAGCCCTCGTCGTAGGTCTGGTGCAGCGCGCACGCGGTGGAGAGCAGCGTCTTGCCGGTGCCCGCCTTCCCGAAGCACGTCAGCAGGTGCACGCTGTCGTCGAGCAGCGCGTCCATGAAGAACTGCTGCTCGAGATTGCGCGCGCGGATCGGGATGCCGCCCGGCGCCTTCACGAAATCCGGAAGCTTCAGGCGGCGGACGAGATTGTCGCCGACATAGCGCGCCGGCATCGTCTTGCCCTCGTCCGAGCGGAGCAGCACGTATTCGTTCAGGTAAAGCGGCTTGGCCGTGCTCTCGCGCAGCTCGAACGCCCCCTCCGAGCAGAACCGCTGCAGCTCGTACACCGTGACCCGGATCTCGCGGTAGCTCGCCTCATCGACGTCCTCCGGCACCTTGTCGTTCAGATAGTCCTCCGACTCGAGGCCCACCGCGCGCGCCTTGAGCTGCACGTTGACGTCCTTCGTCACGAGGATCGTCGGCGGCGGGTATTGCTCCTGCACATACAGGGCGGCCGCGATGATCCGGTTGTCCTTCTTCGTCAGGTCCGGCAGGATCGCGCGCAGCCGGTCCATCGCCGGCGAGCGGCGGTTTGGCTCCGCCAGGTAGGGGTTGATGATGATCGAAAGCGTGCCGCCGTTGTCGAGTTCCACGCCCTCGTGCATCGAGCGGGAATCGGGCAGGAGCTCCTGGAGGATGCGGTGGACGCGGCGCGCGTTCCGGCCGCGCTCGGTGGACTGCTCCGCCTTGATCGCATCGAGCTCCTCGAGGACCTCGACCGGGATCGCGAGATTGTTCTCCTCGAATTTGAAGATCGATTGGGGGTCGTGGAGCAGAACGTTCGTGTCGAGCACGAAGGTCTTAACCTTGGCAGAAACCTTGATTCGCGAGATTGGGGCGTGGGCCCCGCGCAGGTTTTCCATCGGGTTGTGGTTGACGGGTGTGGAACTCTGGTGGGCGGGCTTGCCGCCTGTCGATGACAGGCCGCCCGCCGGGTTTTGATTCACGGAATTATTTCAGTTGGTTCGGGCAAAACGCCATGACGGAGCGCCATTGGTCACGCCATCGTCACGCGGGTAACAATCATGAAACGATTTCGGGGCGGTTGAAGTTTCGTGGGCGCGTTCCACGGCCGCCGAGCGGTTCGGCCAGAGCGCAAAGCAAATCACCTCCTGCGGAATTCGTGCTTTCGCACGTGTGATTTTTCCTCCTGCCACTGGGAGCGGACAATGCAGATTCCGGGCCGAATCACAAGTTTTCGCTCCGGGAAAATTCGCCTTTCGCTTCCGCCGCCTCCCCTCGCGCCGAGGCGGCGAGCGGAAAACCTTTGCGTGCCGCGCCCGGATCCGATTCATCCGCTCGCTGGCCCCGCCCGCCATGGAACTCGAGGACATCAAACAGGCCCTGCTCGAATCGTACCGCAGCCACGGAGGCATCAATCACCTCGACGGCATCAACCTGCCGTCCGAGGCGTCGATCAACCTCCTCGCGGCCGAGTGCATGCACCTCCTGTTCCCGGGCTACTTCGAGGAGAAGGGCCTCACTGCCCGCGAGCTGCCCGGGCACATCAGCGCCCTGCTCGGTCGTGTCGAGCGGCGGCTCGCCGCCGAGCTCGAGAAGTGCCTCCGGTTCGCCCAGGAACCCGACGCTGCGACCAAGGCCCGCGAATACACCGAGGCTTTCCTCGGCCAGCTCCCCGAGCTGCGCAAGGTCATCAAGACCGACGTCGACGCGGCGTTCCAGGGCGACCCCGCCGCGCGCAGCGTCGAGGAGATCATCCTCGCCTATCCGTGCGTGCTCGTGATCTCGCTGCAGCGGCTCGCGCACGTGCTCTACCACCTGCGGGTGCCGCTCCTCCCGCGCATGCTCACGGAATTCGCGCATGAACGCACCGGCTGCGACATCCATCCCGGCGCGCGCCTCGGCTCGCACTTCTTCATCGACCATTGCACCGGCGTCGTCATCGGCGAGACCGCCACCGTCGGCGCGCACGTGAAGCTTTATCAGGGCGTCACGCTCGGCGCGAAATCATTCGAGGTCGACGAGGAGGGCCGCCCGATCAAGGGCGTCAAGCGCCACCCCGACATCGGCGACCACGTCACGATCTACGCCCACGCCACGATCCTCGGCGGCGACACGCGCATCGGCGCGCACTCGATCATCGGCTCCAATGTGTGGCTGATGAAATCGATCCCCGACGAGTCGGTCGCCTATTTCAAGGGTGAGAATCTCGTGGTGCGCTCGCGCCGGAAAAAGGAAACGCTCGTCGAGCGCAGCACCGCCCCCCAGCACGACCACGATTGGGAAATTTGACCGGCGGCGTGATCGCCGCCGGGGTGATTGGTTGTTGGTTGTTCGCAATCCGGAGTCGGTGGCTGGCCGCAAGCTTGCCCGCGCCTTCAGTCATCCGCCGGCTCGCGAGCCGTCGATCCCTCCACCCGTAGGCCGCGAGCTTGCTCGCGCTCCGCGTTCGTGGCTCGCGTCGCCTTCGTCCATCCCCGTGGCTGCGAGCGCCAGCGAGCGGGTCCCGTGGCAGCCTGTTGGGGCTTCGCCTGAACGTCAGCGCTCCATCCATCCGGTCCATGCCCGTAGGCGGTCCGCTTGCGGACGCCATACCTCGGATTCATCCGCGCCCGATTCCTGGCGCGAGCAAGCTCGCGGCCTACGAATGTCTGGCGCCCGTCGATCCTGGTGCTCCGCACCAACTCCCAACGACAAACCACCAACTCCCAATTCCAAAACCAAACCACCACCCACCAAATACCAACGACCAACGACCAACTACCAAATACTAAATACCAAATACTAAATACTAAATACTAATTACTAACTACTCGGCCGCGCTTACGCGGCCGCCGCCTCCTTCAGTCCCAGCGTCTCGCACACCGACTGGCACAATCCCACGAACGTCTCCTCCGCCAGCGCGAGCCGGCGGCCCTTCAGGTGGGCGACGCCCCAGCGGCGGCGCAGCTTCCGCGCGCCGAGCGGCAGTGAGACGAGCGAGCCGTTCTCCAGTTCGGTCCGCGCAATCCATGGCGCCAGCACGCCGGCCCCGATCCCGATTTTCACCAGTTCCTTGATCGCCTCCATGCTGCCGAGCTCGATGAAATTGCTCAGCATGATCTTCTCGTCGCGGAAATATTCGCTCACCAGCCGGAAGGTGTAGCTCGTCTTGTTGTACAGCACGAGGGTCTCGTGCTCGATCGATTCGCGTGGCGCGCGTCCCAGCCGCGCCCACGCATGCAGCGGTGCCACCAGGAAACGCAGTTCGTCCTGGAACAGCGGCGTAAAGATGAAATCCGCCAACACCGTCGCAGGCGGCTCGATCATCAACGCCAGGTCGATGTGGCCCGCCCGCAGCAGCTCGATCTGGTGCCCGTGGTCACCGGGTTCGATCCGAATCGCGCATTTCGGATAACTCTGCCGGAACTCCCGCAGCACCGCCGGCAGCAGATGCTGGCACGCCGTCGTGCTGGCGCCGACCCGCAGTCGCGCATGTCCCCACTTCGTCAGCGTATCCAGGCCGACCCGCGCCGATTCCATCTCCACCAGGATCCGCTCCGTGTGCCGCAGGAACTGCTCGCCCGCCTGCGTCAGGAGCACGCGCCGGCCCGCCCGGTCGAGCAGGCGGCAGCCGACGTCCTCCTCCAGCGCCTTGATCGCATGACTCACCGCCGACTGGGTCAGAAACAGGTCCTTCGCGGCAAGCGTGAAGCTGCCGCGGCGGGCCAGCGCCGCAAACGCGTAAAGCTGACGGCTGTCGAGCGTGGGTTTCATCAATGAGTGGGCTTCATCTCGCGGATGAAATGTTTGCACAGCAGCAACCGGGCCAGCTTCGCGTCTGGCACACGCCCGGCTGATGACGGCGTCGGCACCGTGATCTCCACCACCTCTATTCCTCGGACCCATCGCACCTTGCGCATCGGCTTCGTCGCGCTGACGGACGCCGCGCCCCTGGCCGTGGCCGAGGTCCAGGGCTTCTTTGCCGCCCACGGGCTCCAGGTCGAGCTGCACCGCGAGATCGGCTGGGCGACGATCCGCGACAAGATCATCTACGGTGAACTCGATGCCGCTCAGGCCCCGGCGCCGATGCTGTGGTCCGCCCAGCTTGGGCTCAACTGCCCGCCCTGCGATGTCGTCACGGCCCTGGTGCTCAACCGCCACGGCAATGCCCTCACGATTGCGAACTCGCTCTTGAAACCGGGCGCGCGCGACGACGGGTCCCTGCGCGAACTCGCCCGCTTGCGGCATCGGACGCCGCTCACGCTCGGCGTCGTGTTCCCGTTTTCCTCCCACAACCTGCTGCTCCGCTCGTGGCTCCGCTCGATCGATCTCGATCCGGACCGCGACGTCCGCATCGCCGTCGTCCCGCCGGGACAGGTCTTCCGCAACCTCGCGGCCGGCACGATCGACGGCTTCTGCGCGGGCGAGCCGTGGAACTCGCTCGCCGTCCGGGAAAACCTGGGTTGGTGCCGGCTGTGCAGCGCCGTGCAGCAGCCCGGACACATTGAGAAGGTGCTGATGGTGACGCGCCGTTTCGCCGAAACACGATCGGGCGAGCACGAAGCGCTCGTGGCCGCGCTCGCCGAGGCGTGCGCGTGGTGCGACGAGCCGGCGAACCGCGCGCCTCTCGCCCATCTCCTCGCCCAGCGTCGGTTCCTCAACCTGCCGGCCGCGGTCATCGCGCCCGCCCTGGTTGGTCGCTTCGATTTTGGCGGTCGCACGCAGCAGGTTTCAGACTTCGTGGTGTTTCATCGCGACGATGCGAACGTCCCGCGCGTCAGCACAGCCGCCGATCTCCAAGCCGCGCTCGTCGAAACCGGTCTCGCCCCGTGGGCCCAGGCCAATCCGGACCTGCCCGCGCGACTCTTCCGCGAAGACCTGTACTTCCAATACGCCCCCCGGCCTCACTGCCGCGCGAGTTCGCCCGACCCCACCGGTTCGCTGTAAGGCGCGGCGTGCGTCGATGTCGGGCGGCGTCGCCGACCTTTGATGTAGCGCGGGGTCGCCGACCCCGCCTATCCTTCAGAACTGTCTCGCGAAGGCATCGCAGGCGCCGAAGGGATCGGGGGTAGGACGCGGAGTCCCTTCCGCGCCGATTGTCGAAGGCGGCGAAGGCGCGAAATCGCGCCGCAGCAGGAGCGGATTCGCGCTGCGATGCTTGGGCAAGGTGAACCGCGGATGGACGTCGCTGAACTTGGAGTGGCTCGGCCACAACCGAAGCTTGGAGCGGAGAGTGATGTATTCTTGTCGGCAGGGTGACCTCACTCCGCGCAATGTGACGGGCACTCCGCCCCGCGCGGTGAGATCACTGCGCCTACAACTGGCTGATTCCCCACCTCCGAAATGTCAGCGTTTCAGATTTTCAGATTTTCAGGTTTTCCCAGGCTCAGCCCCCCCGTCCGTCCATCACGTTGGCCGTCCGCTTGCGGACGCCATCGGTCGAAACGTTGCCATCGCGTCAAACCGCGCGAGCAAGCTCGCGGCCTACCCATGACTCCGTCCTCCGGCCTCCGTCGTCCGTCGTCCGTCCCCCCGCCCTCCGCCCATGAGGCGCATTCATCGAATCCCCTAAAACAATTCCGCCGCTTCATCCCGCCCGTGGCGTGCCCGTTGCTAAATCGGGCGCGATGAAGCTCACCGAACTCAAATCTTCCGGCCATTGGCCGACCCTCTTCGCGTCCTTCCTCTACTTCGATGCCAGTTTCATGGTGTGGACGATCCTCGGCGCGCTCGGCGCGTTGATCGCGCCCGCGCTCCATCTCAACGCGCAGGAAAAATTCCTGATGGTCGCCACACCGACCCTCGCCGGCGCATTCCTCCGGATCGTGCTCGGTCTCCTCGCCGATCGCATTGGCACGAAACTCACGGGACTGCTCGCGCAGGCGGTCGTGATCGTGGGTATGGCCATCGTCTGGCGCGTCGGCCTGAGTTCGCTCCCGCAGGCGCTGGCACTCGGTGTCATCCTCGGCGTCGCCGGCGCCAGCTTCGCCGTCGCGCTGCCGCAGGCGGGTCGCTGGTACCCGGCGCAACTCCAGGGCGTCGTTCTCGGCATCGCCGGCGCGGGCAACATCGGCGTCGTGCTCGATCACCTGATCGCACCGCGCATCGCGGCCGGACACGGCTGGCAGGCGGTGTTCGGCGCCGCGCTGATCCCACTGCTGCTCGTGTTTGCCGTCTACGCGCTTTTCTCCCGTGAGGCGCCGGGACACTTCCAACGGAAGCGATTCTCCGACTACGTCGATCTGCTCGCCGAGCGCGACGCGCACTGGTTCTGCCTCTTCTACACGATCAGCTTCGGCGGGTTCGTCGGGCTCGCGACGGCGTTCGCGATCTATTTCCACGACGTGTACGGCCTGGCGCCCGTTGCCGCGGGAGAAATGGCGGCCGTCTGCACGCTCGTCGGCGCCGTCGGCCGTCCGTTCGGCGGCGCGATCGCCGACCGCTTCGGCGGCATTCGCGCGCTCGGCATCTTCTACTCGATCGCCGGCGTCGCGATGGTCCTCGCCGCGTTCGCACCGAATCTCTGGTTCTGCGGCGCTGCCTTCCTCCTCGCCTCCGGCGCGTTCGGCATGTGCAACGGCGGCGTGTTCCAGCTCCTGCCCCAGCGGTTCGCGAAAGACATCAACATCATGACGGGGCTCGTCGGCTGCGGCGGCGGCATCGGCGGCTTCATCCTCGGCATGCTCTTCGGTGTGTCGCGCGAATACACCGGCAGCTATGTCGATGGCATTCTCCTGTTCGCCGGTCTCTGTGGCGTCGCCCTGGCCGGCCTCCGCCTCGTGAAGACCCGCTGGCGCACCACCTGGGGCGCCCTCGCCACCGCCCAGATCTAGGGATTTTCGATTTTGGATTTTCGATTTTCGATTGCGCCGACGGTTCGATCCAAATTCCGCCCGCCGGTCGTTCCGTCCCTCCGCCATCCGTCCATCACGTAGGCCGTCCGCTTGCGGACGCCATCGGTCGAATCTCTCCCATCGGTCGAATCGCGCGAGCAAGCTCGCGGCCTACCCATGACTCCGCCATCCGCCGTCCGTGATCAGCCCTCCGTCCGCCCATCCCGTAGGCCGTCCGCTTGCGGACGCCATCTGCCTCGCCGCCATCGCGTCAAACCGCGCGAGCAAGCTCGCGGCCTACCCATCACTCCGTCGTCCGTCCTCCGTCCTCCGCCGTCCGCCGTCCGCCATCCGTCCTCCGCCGTCCGCCATCCGCCGTCCGTCCTCGGCCGTCCGCCGTCCGTCCTCGGCCCTCCGGCCTTCCGGTCATTCGCCCCTCTTCCGCCAATCCGCAATCCGCACTCCGCAATCCATGACCTTCCGCCTTCTCCTCACCGCCGCGCTCGCGGCCACCTCCGCGTTCGCCGCGCCTCCCGTCGCCGCCGATTCCATCGAATCCGCCTTGGCCCAGGGCAAGTTCAACTTCGACGCCCGGCTCCGCTGGGAAAACGCTGATCAATCCAATCTCCGCGACGCCAACGCGGCGACCCTTCGCACCCTCTTCGGTTTCACCACGGCGCCGATCGCCGGCGTGCAGGGCATGATCCAGGGTGAAAACATCGCCGTGCTCAACGACCCGAACGACTACAACGCCGCCGGCACAAATCCGGGCGGCGCCGGCCGCACCGTCATTGCCGATCCGCCGGCGACCGACCTCAACCAGGTCTGGCTCGCGTACACGTTCTCGGACACGACGTTCCGCGTGGGACGCCAACGCATCGTCCTCGATAACGCCCGGTTCGTCGGCGATGTCGGCTGGCGGCAGAACATGCAGACGTTCGACGCCGCCACCGTCACCGCGACGCCGCTCTCGCACCTCACCGCGTTCTATGGCTACGTCTCACGTGTGAGCCGCGTCTTCGGCAACAAGTCGCCGCAGCCGGACTTCGACTCCGACTCACACCTGGTGAACCTCGCGTACTCCGGGCTGCCCGGGGGCACACTGACCGCCTACGCGTACCTCCTCGACTTCCGCAACTCCGCGGTGAACTCGTCGGACACCTACGGCGCCCGCTATGCCGGCGCGACGCCCGTCACGACCGCCTGGAAGCTCACCTACCGCGCCGAGGCGGCCACGCAGCATGACGCGCACAACGACCCCGTCCACTACCACGCTGACTATTATCTCGGCGAAATCGGCGCGGCGATGGCCCCGTTCACGTTCAACGCCGGGTACGAGGTGCTCGGCAGCGACCATGGACGCAAGGGTTTCGCGACCCCGCTCGCCACGCTGCACGCGTTCAACGGCTGGGCGGACCTGTTCCTGACCACCCCGGCGGCCGGATTGCGTGACAGCTACGGCTCGGTCGGCGTGGCGCTGCCCGGCGGATTTCCCGTGACCGTCGTGTACCACCGCTATCGCTCCGACTTTGGCTCACACGATTACGGCAACGAGTGGGACGCCGTCATCACCCACAAGATCGGCAAGTCCTGGACCGTGCTCGCAAAGTGCGCCCGCTACGACGGCAAGCCGCCGTTTTTCGATACCGATAAATTCTGGCTCCAAACCGAGTACGCCTTCTGACACCCACCGGCGTTTCACCGGATCCTCAGGAGGCCATGTCAGGTAGAAGGTAGGGCGCGGAGCGGACCCTAGCTTAAATTCCCGGTTTGATCACGGTAGGGCGCGGAGTCCCTTCCGCGCCTCTCTTCGGTCCCCTTGTGGCGGCCCCGCCCTACCTTCAATTCCCGGTTTAGACTCCGGTTTTCGCGTTTCTGCCGTTTCTACTTTCGAACATTTCTCCTTTTCCGTCCGCCGCCCTCCGGCCGTCCGCCGTCCGTCCTCCGCCGTCTGCCGTCCGTCCTCCGTCGTCCGCCCATCACGTAGGCCGTCCGCTTGCGGACGCCATCGTTCGAATCGCCGCCATCGCGTCAAACCGCGCGAGCAAGCTCGCGGCCTACCCATCGCTCCACCGTCCGTCCTCCGCCCTCCGCCCTCCGTCCTCCGCCCTCCGCCGTCTGCCGTCCGTCCTCCGGCCCTCCGGCCCTCTGCCGTCTGCCATCCGTCATCCGGTCCTCCGTCCTACTGGTCCAGGAATTCCAGCACCCTCGGATTCACCCAATCGGGGCGCGTGTTGAACGTCGCATGGCCCGTGTTGGGCAGCACCCACAGCTCCGCGTGCGGCAGCGCGCGGTAAATCTTGATCGTCTCGTCGAGAGTGATGGCGTCGCGATCGCCCGACATCACGAGCACCGGAATCTTGATCCGATGCAGCAGATCGAACGTGAGTTCGGTCGGCTTCGGCGAGTCCAGCCACAACACCCGCAGTTTCTCGTCCAACGGACTTGCCCCTGGCTGCGGATGCTCGAGATCGCGGGCCGATGCGGGATCGGTCGAAAGCGGATCGACATTCGCGCCGCTCACGACGAGCCGCCGCACCAGATCCGGATAACGCACCGCCAGGACCAGTCCGATGATTCCGCCATCGCTCCACCCGACGATGTCGGCATGCGTCACGTTCAACTGCCGCAGCAGCGACGCGGTATCCTCGGCCATGCCGCCATAAGTCAGCGGCCCGGGGACGTCGGGCGAATGCCCCTGCCCCACCTGCTCGATTCCGATCACCTCGTGCGCCGCCGAAAAATCCGCGATCTGGTGCCGGAACGACCCCGCGATCGAGTTGCCCCCGCCGTGCAGCAGCACCAGCGGCTGCCCCGCACCGTGGCGCTCGTAGTACAACCGGTGACCGTTCACCGTCGCCCAGTTCGCCCGCGCCGCGATGGCTCCGCCGAATCCGATGAGTCCAGCCACGATCGCGCTCCGCAGTTTCATCCCCGCGATGCTGCGGCCGAACCCCCGCCCGTCAACGGCCCGATGTCGGGCGGGGTCGCCTGCCCCGCCTGACGATCGACCCAATCCATTTTCTCGCGAAGACCGCGATGGATTCGAAGGATCACCGGCGGCAATCCACTCCGCGCGCGAGGGTCGGTTGCCTGCCGCCCATCCGCGCGTTTCCCGCGCCGCCCGCAACCCGCCGCCGCGTCACGCCGACGCAGGCAGCCGGAACCGGAAGGTCGCTCCGCGCCCGGGCTCGGCGGTCGCCCAGATCTGACCGCCGTGGCGATTGATGATGCGCTGGACGGTGGCAAGTCCGATGCCCGTGCCGGGGAATTCCGCCGCCGAATGGAGCCGCTGGAACGGCGCGAACAACTTTCGCGCGTCCTCCGGGCGAAAGCCCACCCCGTTGTCCCGGATCCAGATTAACATCGCACCGTCGTCGTCCGCCTCCCGTCCGAGTTCAATGTGAGCCTGCGGGGTCTTCGCCGTGTATTTCCACGCGTTGCCGACGAGATTCTCCAGCACGACGTGCAGCAGTCCGGCGTCGCCGCACGCCGGCAGGGTATCGGGAATGCTGATGCGGACGTCGCGTCCCGGGTCCTCGGCCTGGAGTCGGCCCACGATCTCGCGCGCGAGCGCCGCGAGGTCAACCGGACCGACGCTCAGCCGCTTCCGGGTCACCTGGGCCAGCTGGAGGAGATCCTCGGTCAGCGCCGTCATCCGGGCGGCGCCTTCCCGCACCCGGCCCGCGTGGCCCTGCGCCTTCGCAAGGTCGGGAATCTTGAGCGCGTGCTCGAGCAGTTCGATGAAACCGCGGATGGCCCGCAGCGGCGCCCGAAGATCGTGCGACACCGAGTACGAAAAGGCCTCGAGCTCCTGGTTGACCGCCTCCATCTGCCGCGTCCGGAGCGCGACCCGACGCTCGAGCTCCGAGTACACCTGCACGTTTTCCATCGCGACGGCCGTCGTGTTCGCCAGTGCCTGCAACAGCTCGATCTCCTGCCCGGAGGCCGCGCGCTCGCGGGCCCAGTACGTGCCGATCGCCCCCAGCGGCGACTCAACCCGGATCGGCACCATCACGAGGCTCTTCACGAAGGTCGGACGATACGCATCGGTCGGCACCCGCGGATCCGCGTAAATGTCCGGGATCGCCGCGTGCTGCGCGTTGTGCATGACCCAGCCGCTGATGCACGCCGACATCGGGAAACGCTGCCCCTTCCAAAGGGGACTGATGGCGTCCTCGTCCGCGTAATAGCAGCACTCGCCGTCGCGCAGCACGAAGGTCGCGCCATCGGCCTGCACGATTTCCCGGGCGGCATGACGGACGACGTCCTGGATGGCGGCGACCGTCCGGACCAGCGACAGGTCGTGCACCGCCCGCACCAGCCGCGCCTGCGCGGAAATCAGGCGCCGGAGTTCCGTCGGGTCCACCTCGGGTTCTGCGGGCTGGTTCATCGGCCACCTCCGCCACTTCCGGCCGTTTTCGCCGTGCCATTGGTGCCGGCCGCGGGGAGATGGATCCGGAAGACCGTGCCCTGGCCTTCGGCCGTCTCGAAGGCGATGAAGCCGCCGTGGTCCTCGATGATCCCGCGAACCGTGGAAAGTCCCAACCCTGTCCCCTTGTCCGGCGTCTTGGTCGTGAAAAACGGGTCCCAAACCCGCTCGCGAATGTCCGCGGGAATCCCCGAGCCGGTATCCTCGACCCGCAACGTGACCCAGCGGCCCTTCCTCCCGTCCTCCCCCGCCTGCACCGTATTTTCCGCCCGCAATCGCAGCACGCCGCCCCCCGGCATCGCGTCGCGCGCGTTGATGCAGAGGTTGAGCAGCACCTGATGAATCCGCGACGGGCTCGCGACGACCGTCCACAGATCCGCGGCAATGTCGGTCTCCAGCGTGATGGCCTTCGGAAAGGTCAGCCGCACGAAGGCCGCGATGTCGCGCAGGAGATGCCGGAGTTGGAGCGTCTGCTTCAGTCCCCCGGCGCCCTGGGCAAAACCAACGATCTGGCGGACCAGTTCCGCACCGCGCTCGGCGCTTTTCTCCAAGACGTCGAGCACGCGAAGGTCGTTCGGATGAACCGCCCGGACCCGGAGCAACTGCGGCGCCAGCAGGATCGGCGCGAGAATGTTGTTGAAGTCATGCGCAATGCCGGCGGCGAGCATGCCCAGGCTTTCCAGCCGCTGCGCACGGATGAACTGCTCCTTGAGTTGCGCCTTTTCCGTGATGTCGGTGCCGATGCAGACCCGGCCCCGCGGTTCGCCCTTGTCGTTGCGAACGACCGTCACGTGCGTGTCGAGCGTCACCGACCTCCCGTGCTTGTCCGTGGTGATGACTTCGCCCTGCCATTCGTCGGCACCGTCAGCAGTTCCGGCGAGCGGCGTCAAAGCACCCTCCGCCAGGAAACGTTTCACCGGTTTCCCGACCACCTCGTGCGCCCTCCAACCGAGGAGCCGGGATGCTCCCTGGTTCCACGACAGGACGCGGTCCTGGAGGTCGAGGACGATGATCGCCTCCCGGGCGCAATCGAGCAGTTCGTTCTGCTCCCGAATCCGCCGCTCCGCCGCCCGCTGGCGTTCGAGGTCGCGCTGCTTGCCGAGCGCCTCGCGCACGGCGGTTACGAACCGCATCGGACGGTCCTTCAGCACATAATCGGCCGCGCCGCGCCGCATCGCATCGATCGCCATCTCCTCGGGAATCGTTCCCGAGAAAAACACGAAGGGAATCTCGGGCTGGTATTTGCGCGCGAGCTCCAGTCCTTCCAGCCCCCCAAATCCGCCGACGGAGAAATCCGAAAGCACCAGGTCGTACGTGTGGCCTTTGAGCGCCGCAATGTAGTCGGCGCGCGATCCCACCAAATCGATGTGGCACGCCGGCCATTCCTGGAGGAGGGTTTCGCGAGTGAGTTCCGCGTCCGCTGCCGAGTCCTCCAAGTGAAGAATTCTCATGTTCAGAGTAAGTTATGGGTATGGCTTATATCCTAGCGGCCTCACTACTAATAATGTACCGAAGCGTAGTAGATGTAACTTTCTCCTTCAATCAACTCGATTTTCCAAGGACTTATGAATTTTCAGCTCCCCGCTGCGGGCCTGCTCCCGCGGACCTCTCCGGGTCGCGGACTCAGCCGGATTTGCGGCGACGGCGTTGCCGCCTACGGTGCGCGCCGCGACGAAATCGACGCTTACGGCGAGCCGGTTTCTCGTCACCCTTTCCCATGTTCATCATTCCTTCGCGTCGCCGCCGCCGCGTCCGCTCCCCCCTCCGCGTACTCGTATTCACTTTCTTGTGCTGCCTTGCCGTGGTGAATTCGGCTCGCGCCGCGAACGATCCCAGGCCGCCCGTGAAAGCCGGCGATCCCTGGGGCGGGGGCGATCTGCTCGATCCGACGTCGTTCGCCAGCATGCTGCAGACCGGTCAGAAGCCGGTGGTGCTTTGCGTGGGCGTCGCCCTGCTCTACCGCAGCGCGCACATTGTCGGCGCCAAATATGCAGGACCGGCCTCGAACCCCGACGGACTCGCTCTCCTCCGGCAGACCGCGCGCGATCTTCCCCGCGATCAACCATTGGTGATCTACTGCGGCTGCTGCCCGTGGCAGCACTGTCCGAACATCCGTCCCGCCTATGCGGCGCTGAAGAAACTTGGGTTTCAGAAAATCCGCGTCCTCGCGCTCCCGACCGACTTCCACCACGACTGGGTCGAAGCCGGCCTCCCGGTTGCGAAGTGAAGCGTTTCCGCTCCGCAAAACCTCAGTGATCGATGATCGGGGTCGCTGACCCCGCCTCCATGCAGAATTGGCGCGGAAGGGACTCCGCGCCCTACCCTTCCGTTCGAAGGTAGGGCGGTGAGTCCCTTCGCCGCCTACCTTACTGCCCCCTTCCGCGTTCCCCCTTCCGCATTTCTCCCGTTTTCCGATTTTTCGCTCTTCCACTTTTCCACCCTTCTTCACTGTAGCCATGCAAGCGCTCCTCGGAGCGATTCTCGAAGACCTTACCGGGTTTCGTCCCATGGCACCGTCAAATGGGACGTGCTACGATCAGGAATTCGCCCGCCACGGCCGTGGTCAGGTGAATCGTCGTCTCATCATGCCGCGCCCGAAATCGTCTCCCGTCCCATCCAGTGACGCGTTCCTCGCCGCGATCGTCAATTCCTCGACCGACGCCATCATCAGCAAGGACGTAAATGGCGTCATCACGAGTTGGAACAAGGGCGCCCAGAAGATCTTTGGCTACACCGCAGAGGAAGCAGTCGGCCAGCCCATCAGCATCCTCTTCCCGCCGGACCGGCAGGACGAAGAGCCCGACCTACTCGCGCGAATCCGCGCCGGCGAGGTCATCGAGCACTTCGAAACGGTTCGGAAACGCAAAGACGGCGCGCTGCTCGACATCTCCCTCACCGTTTCTCCCATCCACGACGAGCAGGGAAATATCATCGGCGCCTCGAAGATCGCCCGTGACATCACCCGGCTCAAGCGAGTCCAGGAAAAGCTGCGCGTCACCCTCTCGAGCATCGGCGACGCGGTGATCGCAACCGATTCCGACGGGTTGGTCGAATTCATGAACTCGACCGCAGAGAAGCTCACCCGGTGGTCCGAATCCGAGGCCCGTGGCCAGCCGCTCGAACGGATCTTCAACATCGTCTCCGAGACGAATCGGCGTCCGGTCGACTCGCCGATCTCCGCCGCCCTTCGCGAACGGCGTGTCGTCGGGCTCGCCAACCACACGGTCTTGATCGCGAAGGACGGCAGCGAGCATCCGGTCGATGACAGCGCCGCGCCGATCCTCGATCCCCGTGACAACCTCATCGGCGGCGTCCTCGTTTTTCGCGACGTCTCCCACCGCCGTCAGATCGAACTCGCCGCCCTCCGGCTTGCCGCAATCGTCGAAGGCACCGACGACGCGATCATCAGCAAGGACCTCAACGGCATCGTTACATCCTGGAATCCGGCGGCGGAGAGAATCTTCGGCTTCACCGCCGACGAAATGCTCGGGCAGTCGATCACGAAGCTCATTCCGCCCGACCGCCTCGACGAGGAAAGCCAGATCCTTTCGCGGCTCCGCCGCGGCGACCGGATCGATCACTTCCTGACCGTGCGCCGCCGGAAAGACGGTCAGTTGATCCACGTTTCGCTGACGATCTCGCCGATCCGCAACAAGGACGGCGAAATCGTGGGCGCGTCCAAGATCGCGCGCGACGTCACCGCCCTGAAGCGAACCCAGGATGAGTTGCAGACCCACGCAGCCGAGTTGGAGAACCGCGTTCGCGAACGCACCGCCCGCCTCCAGGAAACCGTCTCGGAGCTGGAGGCCTTTTCGTACAGCCTCTCGCACGACATGCGCGCTCCCCTGCGGGCCATCCAGGGCTTCGCCGAGGTGATCATCGAGGACCAGGCCTACACGACGCCCGAGTCTCTGGAACATCTCCGGAAGATCATCGCGGCGGCGAATCGCATGGACCGTCTCATCCGCGATGTCCTGAACTTCGCGCGCTTCTCCCGCGCCGAGATCGAGGTATCCTCCGTCAATCTTGATGAACTGGTCCGCGACCTGATCCATGAACGGCCCGAGCTCCAGGCGCCGCGCGCCATCATCTCGATCGACCACCCGCTGGTGTCGGTGAAGGGTCACGCGGCGTCGCTCACTCAATGCCTCACCAACCTGCTCGACAACGCGGTGAAGTTCATGCCGCCCGGAAAGCAGCCGCGGGTGCGCGTGTACACGGAAGTCCACGGCGAGAAGGTCCGGATCTGCGTCGCCGACAATGGCATCGGCATTGAGAAGGAGAGCCAGGGCCGGCTGTTCGGTATCTTCGAGCGGCTGAACTCGCCCCAGATCTATCACGGGACCGGCGTCGGTCTCGCCATCGTCCGCCGCGCCGCGGAGCGGATGAATGGCACGGTGGGCGTGAACTCCGCCGTCGGCCTGGGCAGCACCTTCTGGATCGAGTTGCCGAAGCCATGAGCCGCCTGCTTTCCGTTCTCATTGCGGAGGACGATGAGTCCGACGTCTACTTCATGATGCGCGCCTTGAAGAAGGCCGAACTTGAGAACCCCGTTACCTTCGTGCCGGACGGCCTCGCGGCGATCGAAGCGCTGAGTCACGCCAAAGCGCAGCCCGAGCAACGGCTGCCGGCGCTGGTGCTGCTCGATTTGAAAATGCCGCGCCGCACCGGTCTGCAGGTTCTCGAATGGATGCGCCGCGAGCCCGTGATTCGGTCCATTCCGGCGGTGGTGTTGTCGTCGTCGTCGAACCAGAGCGACATCGAAGCGGCGTACGAAGCCGGCGCGAACGGCTTCCTGATGAAGTCGCCCTCGAGTGAGAACCGGCTGGAAATTGCCATTTTCATCAAAGCCTGGCTGCGACTGATGCAGCCGCCGCTCACTGCGAGCGAGAGCTTCAAAGTCGCCCTCGCCTACCGCGCCTCGTCCACCGCCGCCGAAGACCCGGCCTGAGCCAGAATGATTCATCGAACCACGAATCGACGCGCCCTACCCTCTGGATCGATGTAGGGCGGGGTCGCCGACCCCGCCTCGCACAGCTTGATGGCGACCCATCACGGCGGCGTCAGGCGACCCCGCCTTCATCAAACAAGTCGCTCACCCTCGCACCCAGGGGTCATCGAGCGTCAGGTCCGTACGTCGCTCGGCGCAGATCGGTTTTCCCTGCGCACGTCGGAGCATCCAATACCAGTATAACGGAGCAAAGAGCGCGTATTGGTAGGTCGAGTAAATGATCAGAAACAACGGCACGCCCTTGCGGCGTTCGGGCGGGCCCATCACGTCACTTGGCGATTGCAGGAACTGGGCCGCGGACTGGCGGCAAGCCGGTGCGTTATGACAATCTGGGATGTTGTCGCGCAGAGGGGACTTAGCTCGGTTCCACGCCACCCCTCCCCATGCGCCGCGTCATCGCCATCCTCAGTATCGTTCTCATCGGTTATTTTGCGGGCTGCGAATCGGTGGAAGACGCGCGCAACCTGGACCGTCCCCAACGCGTGTTGCCCGGCGCATATAATGAGGCACGGGAAACGATGCGTCAGCAGGGTGTCACTGGCCAGGCAATCGTCCGGATCACCATCGAGACCGACGGCAGTGTCAGTCATGCGGAACTGTACGACGCGACCAACGCAGCGGTTGGTCGGATTGCCCTGGCCTCGGCGTTGCGGTGGCGGTTGACGCCCCCGACGGAAAAGGGGCGCCCCGTGCGGGCGACCGAGCTCCTTGAAATCCGCTCTCCGCTCTCCTCGCCGAAGGCCGACGCACCGACGCGGGCAGACTTCGCCTCATTCGGATTTACCGGCCGGTTTTTCGTCGTCGCGTCGGTCGCCGTGATCCCGCATCGGACGGAAAATCCCCCGCCGGAGTATCCGCCCGATCTCCTCGACGCGAGAATTCAAGGCCGCGCGGAAGTGGCGTGGATCGTCGAAACCGATGGGACCGTTCACGAGACTCATGTGATTTCTGCCTCCCGACCCGAGTTTGGCGACGCCGCGGCCGCTTGGGCGCGCTCGCAGCAGTTTCGCCCCGGCCTCCGCGGCGGCGAACCCGTGCGCGTCGCGATGAAACAGGTCGTGATGTTCACGATCGGCGCGCCGCGGTAATCCGTTCGCGGTTCACCACGCGGCGCAAAGCCGCTCCTACAATCAGTCCTTTCGAGTTTCGCGTTCCGACCGTTTCTTTTTCTCTCCTTCGATCTCTTCGCGAGACAATCCATTTTCTCGCGAGGACCGCGAAGGATTCGGGGCAATTCCGAAGGGGTCACGACTGTACTCTTGACAGAAGCATCCTCGACGGCGGAGTGCTGGGTACCGATTGCGGGTGGAGCCGGTGGCGAACGCCGCCACGGCTTTTAGCTGGGCTTGTCAAGAGTACAGTCGTGACCCCCTTGGAATTAACTCACGATCAGAGCGCACCCTTTAGGCACATTCGATCTGTCGCGTTTTACTTCCGTTCGTTCCGCCCCGCCTTACTGGTAATAGAACGTGAACACGACTTCCTCCCCGTTGGGATTTAGCTTTGCCTTCATGTCATCGGACCAAGTCCGGAACGGCGCACTGGAACTGAGCGCTCCGAGCACGAGTTGCTCCCCCTGTTTGGTCGAGTGGTTCGCCACATTCGAGAACCGTGTAATCGTTCCGTCCGGAGCGATCACGAAGCTCACCATCACAAACGAACCGATCGGCGGGTAGACGTTCGAGTGACCGACGACATCATCCCAGTGCTGCTGAACCGACCGTTCTACCAGCTGAAGATAACGACCGTATTCCCTCCATTTGGGATTCGCCGCCGTCCCGTCCGCATCGACGCCGTTTTGCAGTGCACCGGCTGCGTCGATCGCTGAAATCGTGCCCGCGTGCAACGGGAGTTTTGAATCCCGACGCGCATCTTCGACGAACCCCGTCACCAAGGCGCTACCGCGTCGCTTGGCGGTCTCTTCCGCATCCGGTCCCACCGCGACAACGGTTACCGTAACGATGATTCGGTCCTTATCCACTCGGTATGCCAGCGATCCCCAGTCAAACGCGTATGTGCCACTCGTCGCGTCCTTGACCATGAGCTGGCCGCCATGTTGCGCGGCCGACTGCTGGAGCGCCTGCAGTACCGCTCCGAGATCACCGTCGACGGTGATCTCGCACCGACTATCTGCCACCTTTGCCTCTCGGAATTTTGTATCGCCGGCCTTCGCCGGCATGGCGGCCGCTTGGCCGGGCGCCACGCCATTGATCGAGAGCGTCTTCGACTGTGTCACCCGTTGATTCTGGTCAAAATAGACACAGACCGATATCCGTTTCCCATCGAACGCGCATTCGATCGGAGTGCCGACCGCCTCCCAGAGTCCGATGGTGAACAGGTCAGCCGTGCCATGGAAAAGGGCGCGGCTGGCCTTCGTCATTTTGCTATAGCCCTGCACGAACGTATAGATCTCCTTCGTGCCGTCGGTCGTCTTCTCCGTCTCGACCGGTGCCCCGAGCTCGGCAATCACCAGATCCCGATCGGTTCCCGGCTTGAGCACCGCCAGATTCCGCTTCGGCGGCTGATTGGTCGCCATATAAACGGCGCACCCGGAAAGCAGCGGCAGCGCGATACCACAAACCACGAACACGAGTTGTCGAAGACGGGAGAACACAGAACTCCCATACGCATCCCCGTCACCCCCGGTCAATCCCGGGATTGATGTAGGGCGGGGTCGCTGACCCGCCCTACATCAAACCACAGTCGCCACAGCTAAGCCCCCCATTCCTGTTCATTGCGTCCATTCGCGGTTCACCTCGACTGGCCCCTGATCGCGACGCGAAGCCGCTCGCGAAAGCCGCGAACGATTCGAAGGACCGGACCTCATTCACCTCTCCGCGCCCTCCGCGCCTCCGCGTGACCCCACCTTCATCGCCGCGTCATCTCCTGTTTCCTTCTCACTTTTCCTTGTTCTCTGAAATCTCGGATCGAGGAGACTCCCTGTTTCGCATTTATCCGATTTCCCAATTTTCCGCGCTCCCTTCGTTTCCCTCGATCCCTTCGCGAGACACTCCTGGTTTTCCCCACTCAGGGGAAACTGCGGGCTTGTCATCGTCATGTTCTACGGCTTCGGCACCGTCGAAACCCGGCAGTCGGCTGGATCTCATAGCCCACCGTGCCCTCCGTGAGCTCCGGTTCAACCCGTTGTAACGGTTGACTGGCCTCCTGGCTCCTGACTCCTGACTCCTTCGCCGTCAGCCCCCGGCCGGCTTCAGCGTCTTCGGCAGGCCGGTGACGGGGTCGAGGACGAGAGGCATCGGAGGCGGCTGCGGAGGGACGGGGCGGTGCGAACCGAAATGCCGCTGGAGCGCCCTCGGTCTCACCTTCACGCCAATCCGCGGGTCGGCCATACCGTCGGCAATCTGCTGCCAGGTCAGCCCACGGTCGCGCAGTTTCAGGATCTCCTTTTTGTACCGGCTCAGGAGCTCCGCCAGCGGGGACCGACTGGTTGCATTGGGCACGATCTCCTTGAAGACCGCCGCAAAATTCGCCGCGAGTTGCTTGTCCGAACTGCCGTTGCTCATGGGGTAAATCGCTGCCTCCGGGGCGCGTGGCGCGCGGAGGTCGGGCACGGGTGGAACGTGCTCAAAACAGCCTCGGAATGACGGATTGGTCAACAGCAATTCCCGTCGTACTCCGGGTATTTCGAGTACTACTCGGGCAGGAAACGCGCCGAGAAACCCGCCAAAGCGCGAAGCGCGGAACCAAGGGAAACCCGCCCCCGTTGTGGCGGCTCCTGGCGCCCCCGCCTTCGCCGTTGACGTTCCTTTCGTGGTTCATGTCGAACTGCCGAGCGCAACGTGAATGCGGTCCTATCGGTCGTTGTGGGGGCGGCGCCCTCCCCCACGCGGACTGGATCGTTGTAGGCGCGGTGCCCCCTCCGCGCGGACTGGTTTGGTTGTGGTTGCGGTGACCTCACCGTGCGCTAAGACGCGAACATTCCACCTCACGGGTTGAACTCCCCCGCCCACCAGACCGCATCGCGCCCAGACCTTCGGTCGCAGCGGAGCCGCGCCACACCCTTCCCGTCCCGCTCTTCGTGTTGCCCGCGAGCCTCTATTCAAACGAGTCGGGGATTCAGGGTCTGTCCCCCTTTGTCACGTGTCCGACGCAGTGTCCAAGATTTCACCCAACATGCTTAGACACCGGTTTGACACGACGAGCGGGTTTGACACGACGTGTCCGAGCCCTCGGGCACGGGCTGAAACCCAAATAACCTGTCCCTTACTGAAGCCGCGGAAGTTGAATTTGCCTGTCCCTTAGCGGGCTCGGTGAGATGACCTGTCCCTTATCGGGCGGGGAAACTGAATTTGCCTGTCCCTTACCAAGGGTCCCGCAGCAATAACCTGTCCCTTAGCGGACGGGGAAATCGAATTTGCCTGTCCCTTAGCGGGGCGCCCCTCCGGGGAATCGAACAACCTGTCCCTTATCGGCGCCTTATTTGGCCGGATTCGCGGTTTATTTGGCCGGATTCTCCGGGGCCGTTGAATTCGTATATTATTAGTCGCTATGGATTAGTGTGTTGCAACGCCAATGCTCGTTATGGCCGGATTCGAGTATCCGGCCAAATAAAGCCAGCCACTACCCGATTTTGGCCGCCACCCCGTGTCAGGACCGCGTTTGTCACAACCGCTCCCCTGGGGTTTGCGGCCGAGCCATGGCTGCCGACCGTGACCCGGCGCCGGGGGTGTTTACCGCCCGGACTCCCCCCGCGGCAATGCCGCCGACGCTACCGCTCCGCCGACCGGCCCGACGACCGCTCGCGCGACCGCCGCCGTTACCTCTCGCATGACCGCCCGGGTGACCGGCCTCAAAACCACTCGGATTGCCGCTCCGGCTGCCGCCCGCGATGTCAGCCACGCCGCCATTCGCGATGTCACTCGGCTTACCGGTCCCGATACCACTCCCGTGAGCGCTCCGGTTGCCAATCGCAACGTCAGTCCGGCTGCCAGTCGCACAACCGCTGACACGACCGCTTCCGATACCACTCGCATGACCACTCGAACGATCGCCCCGATACCGCTCCGGCTGTCGCTCACGTTACCGCTCGGGATGTCACTGGCGATGTCACTCCCACCGCCATCGACGATGTCGCTCGGACTACCGCTCACAATGCCGCCGTGATTACCGACCCGATTACCACTCCGATGACCGTACCAATGCCGCCGCCGTTGCCGGCTGGCTGACCGGTGCCATGAGCGCTCTCGCGACCGCTGATGTTACCGCGTCCAATACCGCTCGCAGGCCCGAACGTCCGGCCCCGATACCGCCACCGATACCGCCCGAACGACCGGCTCCGATACCGCTGCCGATACCGCTTGAACGACCGGCCCCGATACCGCTCGAGTCGCCGCTCGCGA
>DASZYH010000332.1:0-52087 GCA_035545515.1 Opitutaceae bacterium | reverse complement strand
TCGGGTGAGACGACGGTGGGTTTTTCGAACGTGGGCGTTTTCATGGATTGTGGGTTTCTGAATGATGACGTGTGTGGTTTGGATTTGCGGACAAGGCTCCGCCTGGGGGCACCGGAGGGTGTCCCAAAGGGTTCAGGGTCGGCTGGCGGACAGGGCTAGCCGGACTGGCTTGGCTTCCGTTTCGGGGCGGCGGCGCGCGCGTTGCGCTCGTCCTCAGCCCGCAACTCGCGCTCGAGGGCGTCCAGCCGACTGGACCAGAGAGCGCGGGTTTTGCGGAGCCATGCGTCGAGGTCGTCGAACCCGTCGGGGTTCAACGATTGGATTCGGCTCTGGCCCTCCGCGCGCGTCACCACCAGCCCGGCGTCCCGCAGCACGTTCAGGTGCTGCGAAATCGCGGGGGCGCTCAAATCGAATTCCTTCACGAGTTCTCCCGCCGTGCGGTCTCGCTCGGCGAGCAGCTCCACGATCCGGCGGCGCGTGGGATCGGCGATGGCAGCGAGGCTTTGCATGCCGACATTAATTAAGCAGAAGCTTAATTAAGCAAGAATTAAATTAAGATTTTCCCCCTGATGAACGGAGAAGTCTTCGGTTCAGGAACTTGCGCGGTGCCGTGATGGGATCTCGGCCGACCGCTCACCCCGCTCGCGTCAGGCCGGTCGATGCGCGGCGCGTTGGGGCACGCCAGTGAGCGTTCGGCGGTGTCGCGCGGCCGGTCCTACGGGCGGTCCAGCTCGTGGGGAGGGACTTCGGTCGCCGTGACGTCGATCACGCCCGGCGGCGCCGGGCGGACGCGCTCGTCCGGCGTTCGCCCCTGCACCCGATGTCGGATCCAGCGAATAAGCAGGAACGCGAGAATCGCGGCGGCGGCGATCGCGAACACAAACACGCCGGCGGCCAACGCCACCACGGCGAGCACGGCGGCAAGCAGGATCTTGAGGATGCGCACGGTCGGAGGACCCAGGTCGGCGGCGAAAGTTGCGAATCAGTCGGTCCCGCCGCGGTGGGTCGCGTCAATCACCGACGCGGACCGCTGGCTTCGAGCATTTCGCGGACGTGATAACGCTGCCGGGCACGGACCACCTGGTACGTGCGGCCGACATATTCGCCGATCAAGCCGATGCCGATCATCGCCACGCTGATGAGGAAAAACAGGATGGCGAACAGCGTGAACACGCCGAATGTCTCGCGATCAAGATCCAAGATGAATCGCCGATAGAGGAGCAGGCAGACGAGAGCCAAGCTGCCAAACGACGCGAGCCCGGCGAACATCGTGAAGTACTGAAGCGGGGCGAGCGAGAACCCCGTGATCAGGTCGAAATTCAGTCGGATCAGTTTGTAGAGCGAATAATTCGAGACGCCCGCGTGCCGCTCCTCGTGCTTCACCCCCACTTCCGCCGGGTTTCCGGAAAAGCTGTACGCCAACGCGGGGATGAACGTGTTGATGGCGCCGCTGCGCACGATGGCCTCGATGATCGGGCGCTGGTACGCCCGCAGCATGCAACCCTGGTCCGTCATCTCGATGCTTGTCGTTCTTTCGCGGACGAGATTGATGATCCGCGAAGCATATTTGCGGAAAAAGGAATCCCGGCGGTTCAGACGGTAGCCGCCCACGTAGTCGTGCCCGGCGTCGATTTTTTCCAGGAGCTTCGGAATCTCCTCGGGGGGATTCTGCAGGTCGGCGTCGAGCGTGACGATCACGTCGCCCCGGACGCGTTCGAACGCCGCCAGGATCGCCATGTGCTGGCCGTAGTTCGCGTTGAAGTCGATGACGCGGGTCACGTCCGGTCGCTTCGCGTGCTGCTCCCGCAGGAGCGCGAGGGAGTGGTCCGCGCTGCCGTCGTTGGTGAACAGGATCTCGTAGGTGCGGCCGAGCGCATCGAGGACCGGATACAGCCGCGCGAACAGCGTCGGCAGGTTCAGCTCCTCGTTGTAAACGGGAATGACGACGGAAAGCGCGGGGCTGGAGATATCGCTCATGGCTGGAGCGGGGGAAGTGTGGGCGGTCTCGGCAGGCCGGGCAAGAATCTCGGCGCTCATTTGCGATGAGCCTGGAGGATCGGAATGAGGGTATCGACGACGCGCGCTACATCCGCGGTCGTCATGGGGGGGAACAGGGGAAGCGTGAGGATGTTTCGGCACACGCGCTCCGCGATGGGAAAGTCGCCGTCCTTCCAGCCGAGCCGCCGATATACGCCGAAGAGATGAATCGCGGGGTAATGCACCCCGGTGCCGATCCCCGCGTCCTTCATTTTTGCCATCACCTCGGCGCGGCGGAGCGTGAGGCGCTCCTCGGGGAGCACCACCTGGTACATGTGCCAGTTCGACTGGCTGAAATCGCGCGGCGGCAGCTGCAGCCCGAGCTCGGCAGCGCCGGCGGCGTCAAATCGTTCAAAGTAGGCGCGCGCGAGTTCGCGCCGCTGGCCGTTGAATTCCTCGAGATGCGGCAACTGGCCCAGCCCCACCCTTGCCGCCACGTCGGTCAGGTTGAATTTCCCGCCCACGACCTCGACTTCCATGCCGTCGAGCCCGGTGCGGACGACACCCTGCAGCCGGTACTGTTCGGCGAGCTTCGCCTCGTCGTCGTTATTCAGCACGAGTGCCCCACCCTCGATTGTCGTCACGTTCTTGTTCGGGTGGAAACTGAACGACACGAAATCGCCGAACGATCCGATCGCCTTGCCCCGCCAGTTGCTGCCAAACGCCTGGGCGGCGTCTTCGATCACCCGCAACCGGTGCTTTTTCGCGATCGCATAAAGCCGGTCGCGGTCGACGGGCAGGCCGGAGAGGTCGACCGGTATGATCGCGCGAGTCGCCGGCGTGACCGCCGCCTCAACCTTGTCGAGGTCGATGTTTCGGGTCAACGGGTCGATGTCGACGAACACCGGACGCGCTCCGACCTCGAGAACGACGTTGCTGGTCGCGACCCAGGAAAGCGGCGTCGTGATCACTTCGTGCCCGCTGCCAATTCCGGCGATCCGAAGCGCGATCTCCATCGTGCAGGTGCCGGAGTTGAACACCCGCACCGGGCGTCCGCCGCAGTGGGCGGACAATTTTTCCTCGAGTTGCCGGGCCTGCGGTCCGGTGGTCAACTGACCCGAGCGCAGCACCTCGGCGACGCCCGCGATCGTGGCCTCGTCAACCGTCGGTCGCGTGAAGGGCAGGAATGGCGCAACAGGGCTCGCGGAAGTGGCGGGATGAGCGGACATGGAGTTGATGGTCGGGTGAACGAGCCCCCAATCAGTCATTCCGGCGGGCGGTCCGCGCAATCCCGATCTGAATCACCGGTTGGTGAAGAGGACGTGGTCTTCGGTTTCCTGGAGAACGTGGTAGTGGAACGACGGATCGGCGAACAGCTTGCCCTCGACGTCGCGCCGTCGTGCGACCACGAAGACGCGTCCGGGTTTCGTCCACAGCGTGCGAAAGTCAGCCTCGCTCATGAACCGGCCGCTGCGCTGGGCGGCCGGATCCTCCTCCTCCTCCAACTCTCCCTTGAACGCGACGAGGTCGACGAGCCGGCGGGCATAGAACGTGAAATCGTGGAAATACTCGTGATAATCCAGCACCCGGTCGGATGGCTGCGCGCGCTCCCGCACGATCAGGGCCAGTGCCTTCGTTCCCGGTTTGATGATTTCGGGAAGGCTGGCGCACTGCAGCGCCGCGAAGAACAGCACCAGCGTCGCCACGGTTGCGAACAGCGCGCGTTTTGTCCCTTCCGTCGCCGCGATCCAAGGCACGACGATCCCGCCGATCACCAGCACGGCGGCCATCGCGAAAACGTACGGACGCAATTCCGCCGCTTGCGCCAGGCTCAGTTTGGCCAGCGCTGGCCGAAGCACCACCAGGACGAGACCGACGGCGAGCAAGCCGCAGACAAATGAGAACACCCGCAGGCCGTTTCGCAGCGGATGGGCGGACTCGTCATCGGAGCGTGTCGGATTCGCGCCGTCGCGGAACCACCGCGGAACCTCGGCGAGCCACCGGCCGATCAGCACCGCGAGCGCAGGGAAGACGGGCAGGATATAGGGCGGGAGTTTCGATTTCGAATACGAGAAAAACACGAAGATGAATGCGACCCAGGTGATCAGATACCAGGCCTTGGTGTTGGCCGATCGCCCCGCCCAACCGCCCGTGACGGAGGTCCGGATCGCCGGCCAAAGGAATCCCACCCAGGGAAACAGACCGGCCAGGACGATCGGAATGAAATACCACCACGGGCCGACCCGACTCGCGGCCGGCGTCAGAAAACGCTCGAAGTGCTCGTAAACAATGTAGCGATGAAACCAGGTCGGATTGCGCAGCGCCGCGAGCACATGCCAGGGCAGCGCGATCGCCAGGAACAGGAGCACCCCGGTCGGGAGGTAGAACGGTCGCAGCCGCCGCCACTCGTTGAAGACCAGCAGCCACAGAAACATCACGGCTCCGGTGACGAGGAAGCCGATCAGGCCCTTCGTCAGTGTCGCCAGTGCCGCGCTCGCGTAGAGGCCGTAGAAGAACCAACGGCGCAGATTGGACTTTCCGGCCGGAGCCGGTGGTTCCAGCACGCCGAGAATGAAGCAGAAGAGCGTCGCGCTCATCAGCACCGACACGGCCATGTCGAGGACGAGAATGTGGGCGAGGATGAAATAGAACAGGGACGTGCCGAGCACGATGGCCGCAGCCATTCCTGTCGCTCGGCCATACAGGCGCCGTCCCGCGGCATAGGTGAGCAGCACGCCGGCGAGGGCGAACAGCGCGGGACTCGCGCGCATCGACCATTCGCTTGGGCCGAATACCTTCAGCATCGCGCCGGTCGTCCAGTAAACCAGCGGAGGCTTCTCGAAATAATTCACGCCATCGAGCTTCGGGGTGACCCAGTCGCCCGTGGCGACCATCTCGCGCGGAATCTCGGCGTTCCGACCTTCGTCAGGATTGCCGAGCGGATAGCTGCCCAGCCGGAAGAAAAAGAGCGCCGCAAAAGCGACGGTCAGCAGCAACAAATCGCGCGACCATCTTCCGGTTCCGGTTGCGGAGGCATCGGCGGGAGCACCCATGAGTTTCCGGAGCGTGGCAAGGGCCGTCCCCTCGGCAATCCTGTTTGAACGGCGGCGTCAGGCGCCGCCGGGTAATTCGGAGTTGGTAATTGGTATTTGGGGCAGAAAGACGTCTTCCGTCGCTCGGTTTGAACGCGAGCCGGAAACGGGTGAGGCCGTGATCAAATCCGGACCATCAACGACCAGGACGAACCACTCATTCCATCAACCATGCGCGGCGGGGTTGGGTGAACTGGCGGCGCCATTTTTTTCGTGCGCCCACCGACCATTCCCGCCCAAATCGCCGCCTGCGCATGGCTGCCGCCAAGAAATTCACGTTCGTTTGCGGACAGGACGACTTTCTCGTCGGCCGCGCGGGCAAGGAGCGTTACGAGGCCCTGGCGGCGGAGGTGACCGACGAGTTCTCGCGCGAGACGATCAACGGGTTCGCTGCCAACGTCGGCGAGGTGGAATCGGCCGTGAATCGTTTCCGCGACGCCGTGCAGACGGTGTCCATGTTCGGCGGAAAGCGCGTGGTGTGGCTCAAGGATGTCAATTTCCTCGCCGACACCGTCACGGGCCGCGCGGAGAGCACGCTGAAGCTGGTCGAAGACCTGCAGCAGATCCTCGAGGCGGTGAATCCGGACGAAACCGCCGTGCTGATCACGGCCTCCCCGGTCGATCGCCGCCGGTCATTTCCGAAATGGTGCGAAAAGAACGCCGATTTCGCGCTCGTGGGCGGTGACGGCGACGGCGCGAGTGAAGCGCTCGTGGGAGTTGTCGCAGCCGAGGCAAATGCGTTCGGCGCGCGTTTCGGCCCCGGCGCGATTGAACTCCTGCTGGCAAAGATCGGACCGAACACGCGGTTGCTGGTGGAGGAGGCGCGCAAGCTCGCCACCTACGCCGGCGACGGTGCCCAGATCGAGGAGGCGCATGTGGCTGAACTGACGCCGAATGTTGCGGAGGGGGACTTCTTCGAGGCGGCCGAGGCGTTTTTCAGCGGTGATCTCAACTGGACGCTCGCCGCCCTGCACCGGCACTTCTTTGCCGGCGGCGATGCGCGGCCGATCATCAGCGCGCTGCAGAACCGGAATCGCATCCTTCTCCAGGTCCGGGCGCTGGTCGACGCCGGCGAGGCGCGGGTCGGCCCGCGCGGTCTGGACGGGTTGCAGCGCGCTGCCGCCGCGTTTGGCGGGCGCTTCGTGGGGGCGACGGAAAAGAGCTCATACAACCTGTTTAGCCAGAATGCATGGTATGTCGGAAAGCTCGCCGGCTCGGCCAAGTTGACGTCGCTGCGCCGGCTCATCGACAACCAGCAGGAATTCATCGGCGCCTTCGAGGAGATCATCCGGCGGTCAGACGAGCAGGAAGAAGTCCTTCGAGAAATGGCGGTTCGTTGCCTGACGGCCGCGTGATCCGTCGGACCCCCGCTGGGAAACTCTCCGTTCGGCGCGGCTGCGCCCCGGATCCGCGTCACTTTCCGTTCGCCATCCTTCGGGCTGCGCACTAACTCGCTCGTTTTCCCGTGAACGAATCGTCTCCAGCCGTCCCTGCCGCCATACCGAACGTTCTCGCCGAGCGCTACGCGTCGCCGGCAATGAAGGACATCTGGTCGCAGCAGGGACGCATTGCGCTCGAACGCGATTTTTGGATCGCGGTGATGAAGGCGCAGCGCGATCTGGGCGTGCCGATCCCGGCGGAGGCGATCAAGGACTACGAGCGGGTGAAATCGCAGATCGATCTGACGGCGATTGCCAAACGCGAGCGCGTCACGCTGCACGACGTCAAGGCTCGGATCGAGGAGTTCTCGGATCTCGCCAAACGGCAGTTCATCCATCTCGGACTGACCAGCCGCGATCTCACGGAAAACGTGGAACAGCTCCAGATCTTCCGTTCGCTGAAGATCGTGCAGTTCAAGGCGGCGGCGGCGCTGCTGGCGCTGGCGCGCCAGGCGGAATCGTACCGCGACCTGATGATCACCGGACGGACCCACAACGTCCCGGCGCAGCCGACGACCCTGGGCAAGCGGCTCGCCATGTTCGGTCAGGAATTGCTCATTGCGTTCACCCGCCTCGAGGAACTCCTGAACCGGTACCCGGTGCGGGGACTCAAGGGCGCGGTCGGCACGCAGCTTGACCAACTCACCCTTCTCGGAGGCGACAGCGCGAAGGTGGACCAGTTGGAGTCCCGTGTGCTCAAGCATCTTGGGTTCCACGCGTCGCTTGGCGCCGTCGGCCAGGTTTACCCACGGGGTCTCGACTTCGACGTCGTCACGGCGCTGCACCAGATTGCCGCCGCCGCGGCGAGTGGCGCCACGACGCTGCGGCTCATGGCCGGGGCGGGCTTGCTGACGGAGGGATTCCAGGAGGGCCAGGTCGGGTCGTCGGCGATGCCGCACAAGGTGAACGCACGCAATTGCGAGCGCATCTGCGGGTTCGCGACCATTCTCGGCGGCTACGTCACAATGACGTCCGGCTTGGCCGGCCACCAATGGAACGAAGGCGACGTTTCGTGCTCCGTCGTGCGCCGCGTCGCCCTGCCCGATGCATTTTTCGCCATCGACGGTGCGCTCGAGACCTTCGTCACGGTCATGCGCCAGATGGAGGTGTTCCCGGCCGCGATTGCCGCCGAGAACGAGCGAAACCTGCCGTTCCTCGCCACGACCACGATCCTGATGGAAGCGGTCAAGCACGGAGCCGGGCGTGAAACCGCCCACGAGGCCATCAAGGAGCATGCGCTGGCGGCAGCGAAGGCGTTGCGCTCCGGCAACGGCGACGCCGACCTGCTCTCGCGGCTCGCCGGCGACAAGCGCATCGGCCTCGGAAAGAAGATGCTCCAGGCGATTCTGGCGGAAAACGTGCGCTTTGTCGGCGCCGCTCCCCATCAGGTCGATGCGTTTCTCGCGGAGGTTCATCCCCTCGCCCGCAAGCATCGCGGCGCCGAGGAGTACGCGCCCGGCCGTCTGCTCTGACCGATTGGTATCGTCCCGGCGTTTCCGTCATGCGGCGTCAGCGCGTCCCGGCTTTTCTGGGGGCCGGCAGCCCGTTTCCCGCTTTACCACGGAGCTCCAGCAGGATCGTGCTGAGAGCGGGATAGGAGTCATAGAACGTGGCCAGTGCGGGGTGGGCCGTCAGGAAGTGCGAATCGACAAGCAGCTCCGGGTTTTGCTGCACGGGCCGGTTGATCTCCGGGTGTGCGTCGAGAAAACGGTCAAACGCCTCGACGTCCTGCGGCAAGACCGGAATTCGCGTGCTGCGGGTGAGAATCCGGTGGAGGAGAAAATTTCGCTCGGCCTTGATCGCCCTACCCATGCCCGGCTGGCTTTCCAGCCAATCCGCCCACTCGGGGTTGTTTTGGAGAAAGCTCTCCGTCTGCAGGCGGCTGGCATTCTGGAGCAGCATCTGCTCCATGCGGGGATGGATGTTGAGATAGCGGTCGAGCTGACGCAGCTGATGGCGGACGCCCACGTCGGTCGACACGACTGGCGTGGATCCCGGGGCGGATTGGGTCGCACAGCGTGCGGTTCCAGGGGGCAGCGACAGCACGAGTGGGAGGAAAATGACCAGGCGATGACGAAAGGAAGACAACATGGCGCGGTTCGGACAAACGCCTCGACTTTGCACCCGCGGCCCGAGTGCTGACGATTGTCCGGCGCGTGCGATGGACCGCAGCGGAAGCCATTGGTGCTCGGTGGCTCGCCCCACCCCGTCATCGGGGAAATTTGAGTTTGCCACCACTCGAGCCGGTGCGCTTCTTTGATCCTTCACGTTCTCTTTAACCTTATCCTCCCTTTGTCATGGCTGAACTCGTAGGCAATGTTCTGGTGGGCCAATCCGGCGGCCCCACGTCCGTAATTAATGCCAGCATCGCCGGCATCGTCGCCGAAGCGCTGAACCATGAATGCATCGAGGAAATCTACGGCGCGATGAACGGGGTGCTGGGCATCCTGCAGGAGGACCTGATCGATCTGGCGGCCGAATCGCAGCAGCAGATCCGGGCACTCCGCCACACGCCGGGTGCCGCGCTGGGCACGTGCCGCTTCAAGCTGAAAAAACAGCAGGACTTCGAGCGCGTGCTCGAGGTGTTCAAGGCGCACAACATCCGGTATTTCTTCTACATCGGTGGTAATGATTCACAGGATACCGCGGACAAGATCTCGAAGCTGGCGCAACAGCAGAACTACGAGCTCCGGGTGGTTGGAGTGCCGAAGACGATCGACAACGACCTGCCGATCACCGACCACACGCCGGGCTACGCCAGCGCGGTGAAATACATCACGACCGCCATCCGTGAGATCGCCTGCGACAACGAGGCGATGGGCCAGGGTGATCTGGTTTCGATTGTCGAAGTGATGGGCCGCAGCGCCGGCTGGATCGCCGCCGGGGCGGCGCTCGCGAAGCGCCGCGATCATCCGCACGATCCACCGCATCTCATCCTCCTGCCCGAGATCCCGTTCAACCAGGAGAAGGTGCTCGAGGACGTTCGCCGCGTGCTCAAACGCGAGAAGTACTGCCTGATCGTCGTGGCCGAAGGGCTGGTCGACTCCGACGGCAACTATCTTGCCGCCGAAGGGGCGACGGATGCATTCGGGCACGCCCAGCTGGGCGGCGCGGGCGATGCGCTCGCCGAGATCATCGGCGCCAACGTTCCCGGAACGAAGGTGCGCGTGGCCAAGCCCGGCCTGCTCCAGCGTTGCGCCGCCCATGCGGCGTCCAAGACGGATGCCGACGAGGCGTTCCTCGCCGGTCAGGCGGCCGTGCAGGCGGCGATCGAGGGCGAAACGGACAAGATGGTGACGCTCGTTCGCGGCGATACCGATCATTACACCTGCGAAACGGGGCTGGCCCCGCTGGCCGACGTTGCCAACTCGGTCAAGAAGCTGCCGCGCGAGTGGATCAACGAGGACGGTGTTTCGATGAACTTCCAGTTCCTGCGGTACGCGCAGCCGCTCGTTCAGGGCGAGGTGGCGGTTCCTTTCGAAAACGGCGTTCCGGTGTTCGCGCGCCTCGACAAGGTTCGGGTCGACAAGCAGCTCCCGGCGTACGAAATTTGATCTTCGGCCCATTGCTTTCCCAAGGCCGGTCGAAAGCCCGGCCTTTTTTTTGCCGAGTCGCGAGCGAACCGGCATCCCTTCGGAGCGCGGCGGACGGTCTTCGCAATCCGTAATTCGCCGCCCGCAATCGCCCTTACGGAAAGAGCCATTCCATCGTCCACCCTCCCGCGGCCAGCGTGAACCGCCGGCGGTCGTGATGGCGGAAGGCACGTTCCTGCCAAAACTCGATTTGTTCGGGAATTACCCGCCAGCCCGACCAGAATGGCGGACGTGGCACCGTCCCGACCGGGAATCTCAATCCCGCTGTTGCCACCGCCTGCTCGAGGACGAACCGCCCGGCGATCGGCGTGGACTGTTTTGAAGCCCAGGCGCCGAGCTGACTCAGCCTCGGGCGGGTGGCGAAATACGCGTCGCCCTCGGCTTCGGCCACCGGCTCCACGGCGCCGCGCACGCGGACCTGGCGTTGGAGCTTGGGCCAGTGAAAACAGAGCTCCGCGCGGGGATTCGACCGGAGATCCGAGGATTTCGGGCTCTCCAGGTTCGTGTAGAACACGAAACCCCGCGCATCGAAGTGCTTCAGCAGCACCATGCGCACCGAGGGGCGTCCGCCGGCGTCCGCCGTGGCCAACGCCATGGCCGTGGCATCGAACGGCTCGGCCGCGCTGGCGACATTGAACCATTCACGGAACAGCACGAGGGGATCGGTCGGCGCGGGCATGGGGAGCCATGATGCGCCGGACCCCGCGTGCGGGCTCGCCCCGGATTGCCGAACCCTGCGCAGTGCTTGGCGCGCCCCGGGAGGGCGCCGGTCGGCGCCGGCTGGCGGCCCGGCCATTGACTCGGCTGCGGGCCGGCGAAAGGTTCGGAAACATGCCGCGCACCGACGACACCATCGCCGCCCTCGCCACGCCCGCGGGCACCGCCGCGCTCGCACTCCTGCGTATAAGCGGATCGGATACGGAGAGGATCGTGGCGGCCATCGCCGGAGCCCCTCCCCCGCCCCGGCGGGTCCGCCACCTCGATTATCGGACGAGCGAGGGCGGGCTGCTGGACGACGTCCTCCTGACGTTCTTTCGCGCCCCGCACTCGTACACCGGGGAGGATTCGGCGGAAATCTCGTGCCACGGCAGCCCCTTCATCGCGCGCAAACTCCTCGACGACCTGTTTGCCCGCGGCTGCCGCCCGGCCCGGCCGGGCGAATTCACCGAGCGGGCATTTCTCAATGGCCGGCTGGATCTCAGCCAGGCCGAAGCGGTGATGGACCTGATCCACGCGCGGAGCGAGCGGGCCCTGGCCGCCGCCAACCAGCAGCTCCGCGGCGCCCTGGGGCGGCGGATGAATGCACTGGTCGACGCCCTCCTGCAGATCCTCGCGCGGATCGAGGCGCACATCGATTTTCCGGAGGAGGATCTTCCGCCGGAGGATCGGCGGGTGATCGAAGCCGGCGTGGCCCGGCTGGCCGTCGAAACGGACCGGCTGCTGGCGACGGGCCGCTATGGTGAACTGCTGCGGGACGGCATCCGCACCGTGATCGTGGGCCGCCCGAACGTGGGCAAGAGCAGCCTGCTGAACCGGCTCGTCGGCCACGAGCGCGCGCTCGTCAGCCCGGAGCCGGGCACGACCCGCGATTTCATCGAGGAGCAGATCGCGGTCGGCCCGCATTGTCTCCGAATAGTGGATACGGCGGGTCTCAATCCCACGCCGGCCGCGCTCGAACGGCTGGGCATCGGCAAGACGTTGGAGCGGGTCGCCACCGCCGACCTGTTTCTGGTGGTGGAGGATGTCACGGCGCTGTCGCCGGCCCTGGCGCCCGAGCTCACCGGTCGTGTGACGCCGGCAAATTCCCTCGTCGTCCTGAACAAATCGGACCTCGCGTCGTCCCCCACTCTGCCCCCGTGGATGGTTCCGTTTCTCATTGTTCCGGTATCCGCCCTGACCGGGGAGGGATTCGAAACGCTCACGGCTGCAATCGGCGATCGGGCGGATGCGTTCCAAGTCGACGTGGGCGAAGATGCGGTCGCGATCAGTGCGCGGCACGCACGGGCATTGGGTGAGGCACGAAGTGCTCTGGCTGATGCTGCCGGGAAGCTCCGGGGCGCCGAACCGGCCGAGCTTCTGGCGAGTGATCTTCGAAGCGTTCTGGCTGCTTATGGGGAAATTACGGGCAAGGTGGACAACGAACGGATGTTGGATCAGCTCTTTGCCACTTTTTGCATCGGGAAATAGCGGCGTTGCCTGCGGTGGCGGCTCCGCTAGTCTCCCCTACTGATTCGTTTCATATTGAACACGAGCACCATGTGTTTTGACGTCATCGTCTGCGGTGCCGGCCATGCCGGCGTCGAGGCGGCGCTGGCTGCATCCCGAATGGGTGCCTCCACCCTGCTCCTCACCGGCAATATCGACACGATTGCCCAAATGAGCTGCAACCCGGCGATCGGTGGCCAAGCCAAAGGGCAGATCGTCCGGGAAATCGATGCGCTCGGCGGCGAGATGGCGATCAACACGGATCTCACTGGAATTCAATTTCGGCTGCTGAATGAATCCAAGGGCCCCGCGGTCCAGTCGCCCCGGGCACAGTGCGATAAGAAAGCATATCAATTCCGGATGAAGCACACGATCGAGCTTCAGCCGAACCTGACGCTCTTTCAGGCGACTGTGACCGGACTGCTATTTGAGGCCGGCCGCGTGGTGGGATGCCGGACCAACCTCGATTTGGAGTTTCGCGGCCGCACGGTGGTCGTGACCACCGGCACGTTTCTCCGCGGGTTGATGCACATCGGCAAAAACAAGAACGAAGGCGGACGTCTGGGCGATTTCAGTGCGAAGACGCTTTCCGCCAGTTTTATCGAAGCCGGGATCGAACTGCGCCGTTTAAAGACGGGCACGCCGCCGCGCCTTCTCGGCCGAAGCCTCGATTTCTCGAAGATGCAGGAGCAGCGCGGCGATTCCGTGCCGACCTTTTTTGCGTTCCACGATACGCGGGGAGACGGGGAATTGTTCCACGTGGAACACACCGGCGAGCACCGGCTGGGGTGGCGTCCCGGTTGTGAACAAGTTTCGTGCTGGATGACCTACACGACGCCGGAGACCGCGGCGCTCGTTCGCGAGAACCTTCATCTCTCCGCCATGTACAGCGGCGAGATAGAAGGCGTTGGACCAAGGTATTGCCCAAGTATTGAGGACAAATTTGTGCGCTTTGCCGACAAGCCGCGGCACTTGCTTTTTCTTGAACCGGAGGGCAGGGCGACGAACGAATTTTATGTGAATGGGTTGTCAACAAGTCTGCCGTTCGACGTCCAGGTGCGAATGATTCAGAGCGTGCCGGGACTGGAGAAGGCGGTGCTGCTCCGGCCGGCGTATGCGGTCGAGTACGACTTCGCGCCGCCCACGCAGCTGTTCCCGTCGCTCGAATCCAAGCGGGTCGAGAACCTTTTCTTCGCTGGTCAGATCAACGGAACGTCAGGGTATGAAGAAGCGGCGGGACAGGGGCTCGTGGCCGGCGTCAATGCCGTCAACAAGGTGAGGGGACAGGCGCCGCTGATCATCGGCCGCCATGAAGCGTATATCGGCGTGCTCATCGACGACCTCGTCACCAAGGGCACCAACGAACCTTATCGCATGTTCACGAGCCGGGCCGAGCATCGGCTCTTGCTGAACCACGGTAGTGCGGAGCTACGGCTTGCCCATTATGCCCGGTCGCAAGGGCTGCTGCCCAAGGACAGGCTCGATCGGATTGAGGCGAAGCGGCAGCGTGTTGAGAGTTGGGTGGGGCGGCTGGAGAAGGACAGGACTCCTTCCGGAACCTACGCCGAAATCCTCCGCCGCGACTCAAGCACCTCTTCGCTGCCGTCTGACCTCATGCACGAGGTTCCAGCGATCAGGGACGAGGTGATTTACCGCGTTCGGTACCAAGGATACCTCGCGCGAGAACTACGCCAGATCGAACGCCTTTCCGACGTCGAGGCCGTCAAGATTCCCCCCAACCTCGATTACAGCGCGGTGCGAGGACTGCGAAAGGAGAGCTCGCTGAAATTGGCCGAAATCAGGCCGGCCACCCTAGGCCAGGCGAGTCGGATTTCCGGTGTGAATCCCGCCGATATCAGCGTTCTGATGGTATGGATCGCATCGCGTCGGGCTGATTCTCCGAGCGGTGCTGAGGAGCAGATGCGTCAGGGCAGGGGAGGGATCGAGTAATGCGACGTACAAAAGGTTTATAATCAAAAAGAAACGTATTTAATATTTATCGCATCTCGAACACACTTGTTCGTTAAAACATCCCTCGGGATAATGGATGCCTCGTTGTGTCATTCACGCCTAAGTATTTGTCCATCATTGAACAGCGAAGATCTGCTCTTCGCGCTGACCTTGAACGCGTTCTACCGGAGCACGCGCGCTTCGTCTGGGAGGTGGGCTGCGGCCACGGACACTTTCTTACCGCTTACGCATCCGCCAATCCGGACCGTGTCTGTGTTGGAATTGATCTGATCGGCGAGCGCATCGAACGGGCAAACAAGAAACGCGACCGCGCGAAGCTGGGTAATCTCCATTTCATCCAGGCTGAGGCGCGGTTGTTTCTCGAGGCACTGCCAGCGGCGGCCCGCGCGACGGGTATCTTCGTGCTGTTCCCCGACCCTTGGCCGAAGCTCAGGCACAACAAGCACCGGATCATCCAGCCGGAGTTCCTTTCCGCCGCCGCGGAGCGTGCCGAGCTGGGCTGCCCGCTGTATTTTCGAACGGACTTCACTGCGTATTTCGAGTCGGCCCGTGATGTCATCGCCACCCACCCCGATTGGCGGATCGTTCTGGAGCCCTGGCCGTTCGAATTTGTCACCGTTTTCCAGCAGCGTGCCCCGTCGTTTCACTCCCTGGTGGCCCGCCGGTGCCCGCGCCCAGGCGAGTATTAGATTCCGGCACGACCGCCCGTAGGAGGATAATTGTGCCCGATCCCAATCCCCTGGTGTATTTCGAAGGTTGACGGGGGGTGGGGCGGTCACATTTGCTCATCGTTCCATCTGTTTCCACCCGCCCACTCGACCGTATGCTCCGAGTCAAAAAACTCGCCGTAACGCTCTGCGCCCTTGCCTGCGCGGCGTCCGCTTTTGCTGCTGAACAGGGTGTCGAACCCCAGGCTGCCCAGCTGCACGGGATGCACGGGCTCATCACGAACAGCATGGTCACAAGCTGGGTCGTGGCGGTGGTGGTCATCATCGCGGTCCGCCTGGCCATCCGGAAGCCGAAGCTCGTCCCGACCGCCGGTCAGGCGATCGTTGAAAGCCTTGTCCAGGGTGTCCTCGACCTGACGGAGCCGATCGTCGGCAAGAAGGTCGCGCAGCACACGTTCCCGCTCCTGATTGGACTCTTCACCTACATCCTGGCGCAGAACTGGAGCAGCCTATTCCCGGGTGTCGGCACCGTGTTCATGACGAACGGGCACGGCGGCTGGACCGAGTTCGTGCGGCCGGGCAACGCGGATCTCAACAGCACGCTCGCCCTGGCGGCCGTGTCGATGGTCTGCTGGCTGTATTTTGTGGTTCGATACGCCGGTATCGGCTTTATCGCGCGCGACCTCTTTGGCAACAAGGCCGATCCGAAGGAAGTTCCGGCCTATATCTACTTTCCCCTGTTCCTCGTGTTCTTTGCGGTCGGCCTGATCGAGGTGATTTCGATCATCGTCCGGCCGATTTCGCTTTCGCTTCGTCTGTTCGGCAACGTGTTTGGCGGCGAAAACCTGCTTCACTCCATGTCGGAGATCACGCGGTGGGGCCTCCCCATTCCTTTCTACTTCCTCGAGCTCCTGATCGGGTTCGTCCAAGCGCTCGTGTTCGTGCTCCTCGTGAGCGTCTACATCGGGCTGCTCTGCAACCACGGCGACGATCACGCCGCGGGCCACGAGTCCGAATCCGGCCACTGACCCCTTTACCGTCGGGACCGTGCCTCGCGTGCGGACGGCGGCATTCCAACCACACAACGTACATACCTCCATGATCCAGAACCTCGCTGAAATCTCCGGCAGTTTTCCCGCCGCTTTCGGTTGCTTCGCTGCCGCCATTGGCGTCGGCCTTGTCGGCGCCAAGGCCGTCGAGGGCGTCGGCCGCAATCCCGGTGCCTCGGGCAAGATCCTCGTCCAGTCCATCATCGGCATGGCCCTGGCCGAGGCGGTCGCGTTCTACTCGATCTTCCTGGCCAAGTAACCACTGGCGTTGCCGCGCCGGGCACTGACCCGGTGCGGCCCCTTTTTTCCTTATGCTTTCTCCTCTCGTCGTTCTAGCCGAAGTCGCCGCGGGATCCAGCGCGGGCGACAGCACCGTGGGTCAACTCCACGACGCGATCCTGCGGGTGACGGACACGTTTGGCGTCAACCTGCCGTCCTTCCTCGCGCAGTGCGTCAGCTTTTGCGTCGTCGCCTGGGTGCTGTGGCGTTTTGCGTTCAAGCCGGTGCTCGCCACGATCAACGAGCGGCAGCAGACGATCGAATCCGGCCTCAAGTATGCGGAGGAGATGAAGGCAAAGCTCGCCGCGACCCAGCAGGAGAGCGCGGTCATCATCAAGCAGGCCCAGGTCGAAGCCACGCGCATCGTCGACGAGGCGCGCAAGACGGCGAAGGAATTCCTCGACCGGCAGATGCAGGAGGCCGCGGTTCGTGCGAATGACGCTCTGACCAAGGCCCAGCAGGCGATCGAGCTCGAGCACAAGAAAATGCTCGCCGACGCCCGCACGGAAATCGCCCGGCTCGTCGTCTCGACGACCGAGCGCGTTCTCACCAAGAAGCTCTCCGATACCGATCGCGCCTCCTACAACGACGCCGCCACGCGCGAACTCACCGGGGTGTGAGACCGGCGCGTTTTCCGCTCGAATGCAGAGTGCCGAATGATGAATCGCCGCCCCGGAATCTCTGACTCGTTTTTCCTTCGATCTTCGTAATTCCCCGTTCGTGTTTCCATGTCCGCCGCCAAACCAGCCCAACAACTCGCCCGCCAGCTCTTCCGCCTGAGCCTCGTCAACGGCGAGCTTTCGGCTGAACGCGTGGGCGGCGTGCTCGAATACGTGGAGAAGCACTGTGCCCATCCCCACGCCGTGCTCTCGGCCTACCACCGGCTCGTGGCGGCGGAGGTCGCCCGTGGGCAGGCGTTGATCGAGCATGCCGGCCCGGTCAGCCCCGCCGCCATCGCGTCGATTGTGTCCGCCATGACGCAGCGCTACGGCCGCCGGATCGCCCCGCTCCCGCAGCGCAACGACGCGCTGCTTGCCGGCGTGCGCGTGCGGGTGGGGGACGATCTCTACGAATCGTCGGTCGCCGGCCACCTTTCTGCGCTCGCCTCCGCCACCTGACCCCGTCCCTGCTTCCCAACCCTTTCAACTTTCCGCGCCCCGCGCCGCCATGAGCACCGTCCTCGAACAAATCGAACAACAGATCGCCAAGCTTTCGACCAAGGCGGTCCGAAAGAATACCGGCACCATCCGGACCGTCGCCGACGGCGTCGCCAGAATCGATGGCCTCTCCGACGTGATGTACAATGAGATGGTGCAGTTCCCCGGCGGCACCATCGGCATCGCCCTCAATCTCGAGGAGGACGAGGTCGGCTGCGTCGTCCTCGGCGATATCTCGAAGCTGAAGGAAGGCGACGAGGTCCAGACCACCGGCCGCCTGCTCTCCGTTCCCGTCGGCAAGGCGCTGCTCGGCCGCACGGTCGACGCGCTCGGCAATCCCGTCGATGGCAAGGGCCCGATCGCGGCGAAGGAATTCTTCCCCGTCGAAAAGATCGCTCCCGGCATCATCGTCCGGAAGTCCGTCTCGCAGCCGCTCTTCACCGGCATCATGGCGATCGACTCCATGATCCCGATCGGCCGCGGCCAGCGCGAGCTCATCATCGGCGACCGCGGCACGGGCAAGACCACCATCGCGATCGACACGATCATCAACCAGGCGAAGATCAACAAGGTCGGTCTGGCCGGCGGCGACCCGAAGTTCCGCCCGGTGTACTCCATCTACGTCGCGGTTGGCCAGAAACAGTCGAACATCGTCCGCACCATCTCCGCCCTCGAAGCCGCCGGTGCGCTCGAGTTCACGATCATCGTCGCCGCCCCCGCCGCCGACAACCCCGCCAACCAGTACCTCGCGCCCTACGCCGGCGCCGCGATGGGTGAGTGGTTCATGGAAAATGGCATGGATGCGCTGATCGTGTACGACGATCTTTCCAAGCATGCCGTCGCCTACCGCCAGATTTCGCTGATTCTGAAACGCCCCTCCGGCCGCGAGGCGTATCCCGGCGACGTGTTTTACCTCCACTCGCGGTTGCTCGAGCGCTCCGCCCGCCTCGAGGGCAAGGGTTCGCTCACGGCCCTGCCGATCATTGAAACCCTCGCCGGCGACGTCTCGGCCTACATCCCGACCAACGTCATCTCGATCACCGACGGCCAGATCTTCCTCGAGACGGACCTCTTCAACCAGGGCATCCGCCCCGCGGTGTCCGTCGGTCTTTCCGTCTCGCGCGTCGGTTCCGCCGCCCAGATCAAGGCCACCAAGCAGGTCGGCGGCAAATTGAAGGGTGAGCTGGCGCAATTCCGCGAACTCGCCGCCTTCGCCCAGTTCGGTTCCGACCTCGACGCCAAGACCAAGGCGCAGCTCGACCGCGGATCCCGCATCGTCGAGCTCTTCAAGCAGCCCGCGTTCAATCCGATCCCGATCGAGGTGCAGGTCTCCGTCCTCTTCGCGATGCAAAAGGGATTCTTCGATGCCGTCGACGTGAAGAAGGTCGTCGCCGCCGCCGCTTCGCTGAAGGAGTTCTTCGTCACGCGCAAGGACGCCCTCCTCACCGAGGTCCGCAACAAGGCCGCCCTCGACAAGGACCTCGAGGCCAAGCTCCAAACCGCCTGCGACGAATGGAAGGCCACGTTTAATGGCTGAATGAACGAGAGGGGGGACGACTGAAACCGCCCTCCGCCAATCCACCATCCTCCCGTTCAGCATTTAAGCCCTCCAGACTTCTAGAACTTTCGCGCAATGGCTTCGACCAGAGACATCCGCCGACGGATTAAGTCCGTAAAGAACACGCGGCAGATCACCAAGGCCATGGAGTTGGTGGCGGCGTCGAAGATGAAGAAGGCGCAGCAGGCCGCGCTCGCTGGTCGTCCCTACACCAACGTCATGGCGCGGATGCTCGCGGTCCTCACCGGTCGGGTGGAAGAGTCGCAGCATCCGTTTCTCGTGCAACGGCCGGTCAAAACGCGCGGGATCCTCCTCGTCACGACGGACAAGGGCCTGTGTGGTCCGCTCAACGCGAACCTCTTCAAGCTCGTCACCGAGGTCAAGACGCCCGCCAAGTACTATGTCGTCGGCCGCAAGGGCGCGCAGTTCGTCGCCCGCACGCGGCGCGAGATGGTCGCGGACTTCTCCGTCAATGATCGCGTCCCCTTCAACGAGGTCCGCGTCGTGACCGAATTCATGGTGAAGCAGTATCTCGAGGGAGTCATCGACACGATCGAGGTCATTTATCCGCGCTTCAAGAACACACTCGTCCAGGAGCCGATCGTCCGTCCGGTCCTGCCGCTGCAGAACCTGCAGCAGTTCGTCACCCACACCGAGGCCGACGCCGGCGCCGCCCACCAGCCGAGCACCGACACCCGGGAAATGCTCTTCGAGCCGAATCCGACGCAGGTCCTCGAGGCGCTGCTGCCGTTCTACGTCAACCGCCACATTTACCAACTCGTGCTCTCCGCCAAGGCGTCCGAGCACAGCGCGCGCATGGTGGCCATGAAGACGGCCAAGGACAACGCGACCAAACTGCTCGGCGACCTCACGCTCGAGTACAACAAGGCCCGCCAGGCCGGCATCACCCAGGAAATCCTGGAAATTGCCGCCGCCCAGTACGCCGCCAGTTGAAGAACTCCGAAGGACTGAATTCGTCGCGATTTTCACCCGCTTCCGGCGCCTTCGTCCCCCCTCTCCCTGTTTCCGTCCTTTAGCCCTTCCGCCCTTTCCCAAATGAATACCGGCAAGATCGTCCAAGTCATCGGCCCCGTCGTTGACGTCCAATTCCCGGAAGCCTCCATTCCGCCGATTTACCAGGCGCTCACCGTCGAGTTCACCGCGGCCGGCAAGCCGGAGAAGCTTACGCTGGAGATCCAGCAGCACCTCGGCGAGGGCGTCGCGCGCGCGATCGCGATGTCGTCCTCCGAGGGACTGAAGCGCGGTATGGATGTCGTGGATACCGGCGCCCCCATTTCGGTCCCGGTTGGCGACGGCGTCCTCGGGCGGATCTTCGACGTCACCGGCGCGACGGTGGACGGCAAGGGCCCCGTGAAGTTCGAGAAGCGCTATCCGATTCACCGCCAGCCGCCCGCCCTCGTCGACCAGGAGACGAAGGCCAACATCCTCGAGACCGGCATCAAGGTCATCGACCTGATCTGCCCGTTCGTGAAGGGCGGCAAGGTCGGCGCCTTCGGCGGTGCCGGCGTCGGCAAGACGGTCGTGATCATGGAGCTCATCAACAACATCGCCAAGGCGCACGGCGGCTACTCCGTGTTTGCGGGCGTCGGTGAGCGTTCCCGCGAGGGCAATGACCTTTACCATGAAATGTCCGAGGCCGGCGTCATCGACCAGAAGGACCTCAGCAAGTCCAAGGTCGCGCTCGTCTATGGCCAGATGAACGAGCCGCCGGGTGCCCGCATGCGCGTCGCTCTCTCGGCGCTCGCGATGACCGAGTATTTCCGCGACGAGAAAAACCAGGACGTGCTGCTCTTCATCGACAACATCTTCCGGTTCTCCCAGGCCGGCTCCGAGGTGTCCGCGCTCCTCGGACGCTCGCCGTCGGCGGTCGGTTATCAACCGACGCTCGCCAACGAGATGGGCATCCTCCAGGAGCGCATCACCTCGACCAAGAAGGGCTCGATCACGTCGTTCCAGGCGGTGTATGTGCCGGCGGACGACCTGACCGATCCGGCGCCGGCGAACACGTTCGCCCACCTCGACTCGACGATCGTGCTCGAGCGCGCGATCGCCGAACTCGGCATCTATCCGGCCGTCGACCCGCTCGCCTCCAGCTCGAAGGCCCTCGCCCCCGACGTCGTCGGTGACGAGCACTACTTCGTCGCCCGCGAAGTCCAGCGCGTGCTCCAGCGGTACAAGGATCTCCAGGACATCATCGCCATTCTCGGCCTCGACGAACTTTCGCCCGAGGACAAGCTGACGGTCTACCGCGCCCGCAAGATCCAGCGCTTCCTGTCGCAGCCGTTCCATGTGGCCGAAGTCTTCACCGGTACGGCCGGCAAGTATGTCGCCGTCAAGGACACCGTCCGCGGCTTCAAGATGATCCTCGACGGCCAGCTCGACGACGTCGCCGAGGGTGATTTCTACATGAAGGGTGGCATCGACGAGGTGCTCGCCGCGGGCAAAAAAGGCTGAACCACCGAAAGACTGAACGGCTGAAGAAGGAGCCTCCTCGAGCTCAGAATTCACGATCCGATTCTCCGCCGTTTTCGGTCGTTCCATCCTTACGCCGTCCCGCCCTTTCACCGCCATGCCTCTCATTGTCGAAATCGTGACCCCGGAAGCCCGGGTCTACAGCGACACCATCGAGTCGATCGTCATTCCGACCGTCTCCGGCGAAATCGACGTCCTCCCCGGTCACATCCCGCTGCTCACCCAGATCGAAAGCGGTGAACTGCGGGTGACGAAGGCGGGACAGACGCACCGGCTCGCCGTCGGCGGCGGTTTCGTCGAGATCGAGGCCGATCACGTCCACGTGCTCGCCGAAAACGCGATCACCGAGGAAAAGATCGACGAGGGCGCGGTTGAGGAAGCCATGCGCCGCGCCGAACAGCAGTTGCGCGAAGCCGAGCACATGGATCCCGCCGAGCGCGAACATCTCTCGCAGCTCCTGCGGTTCTCCGGCGCGCAGCTTGCGCTCAAGCGCACCCGCCGTCACTGAGCCGGAGCGCCGGTCGGAGCCCGGTTGGCGGCTCCGGATCGGTGGAGCCCGATGTCCACAGCGGGCTTTTTTGCCGAAATCCCCACCGGCATCCGGCTGGCTGCTCGCAAAACGCTACCGCAGCGCTGCGACGGCGCGGATCCACTTGTCCGCCATCAGCCCGTGGCCTGCGTAGTGCGGGTGCACGCCATCCCAGCTCCAGTGGTCGGCCGGTGCGCGTTGGAGCGCCCGGTCGAATGCCTCCTGGTATCGGATCAGAGTCAGGTGGTATTTCGCCGCCAGCCGCGCGACGATCGCCGCTCTTGCCGCGACCTGTTCCCGCTCGGCCGCGTAGTTGGCCTTGTGCGCGCCCACGGGCATGACAAACGGCTCGCCGAGTACGATGACCGTGTGGGGGAGGGCGGCGATTGTTTCCTGCAGCAGCCGATCGTAAACCGTCTCGAATTGTTCGAGCGTCTCGCCCCTCGCCCAGAACGTGTCGTTCACGCCGACGAGGATGCTCAGCAGGTCTGGTTTTTCGTCGAGCACGTCGCGCTGCCAGCGGGCCTGCAGATCGAGGATGCGGTTGCCGCTGATTCCGCGATTGATGAACGTGAGGTTCCGCTCGGCGAGCCGGTCGCCGAGGGTCGCAGCGATGATGAACGCGTAACTCTGCCCCATCGTGTGGTTGTAGTCGTTGCCGGTCCGCGCGCGCCCGCCATCGGTGATTGAATCGCCGATGAACTCGACGACCGAGCCTTGGCGAAGCACCGGAAAGGCCGGCGGCGCCGCGGCCGCCGCCATCGCCGCAAGACCCGCCACCGCCGCCAAGGTGATTTTCATCCAAAGTCGCATGTTGGTTCGGAAAGGTTCCAGAGTCCGGTGGGAAGGAATGGGCTGCCTCCCCATGAAGCGCAGAGGTGCATGACCGAGGCGGCTCATCCGCCCATGGCGCGCCGACATTGCCGGCCGCTATCTGGCTGCCGGTGCGATCGCGGCACCGACTGCTCCGACCGCTTCGCCGACAATCTCGGCAATTTGCTTCGCTGCCTCGGGATCGGGATGGATTTTGTCGGGGAAATCGGCGCCATCGGCCTTGAAGGGCGTGTGCAGGTCGATCAGCGGCAGCTTCTCCTCGGCCGCGACCTGGCGGATCAAGGGCAGGATGTGGTCGACGAGGATCTGATTGCTGATGCCCATCGCCGCCGGGAATGCGGGCGGAGGCAGGCAGAGGAAGATTCGCGCCTGCGGATTGGCCTTCCGAAAACTCGCGATCAACACCCGGTAACTCGGAACGAAATCTTCCGGATGGGCGCCGATGTTCATCGTCTTGGTATCATTGGTGCCGAGGGCGATCACCACGACGTCGGGTTTCCAGGCGAGCGCCGCCGGATAGGCCTTCTGCCGAACATATGGCATGTTGCCGGCGGTCATAAGCGTCGCCCCGCTGACGCCGAAATTTCGAACCTCCCACCCAGGAAGGACCATTCTTGCGAGCCGGGCTGGATACGAGTCACGCTGCGGGTGCTTCAGAGCGTAGCCGGCCGTAATGCTGTCACCCACGCATGCCAGCCGGGTGGGGGATTCCGCGCGAGCGAGCATTGGCAGAGCCAAAACGAATGCGGCCAGAAGTGCTTTCATGGTGGGGGATTGTGGTCGTCTCGTTCGCGTCCACGCCAGCCTCAAGGAGGTCATGCCACGCGACGCCAGGATTCTCTCTGGTGGAAGCACGGCGGACGATGTTGGAGGGGCACGAGTCAGCGCAGTCTCCGGGACGGTTCGGCAGGCGATACTTATCCACTTTATAGCCAACGGATTGATTGCGGCGCTCGTCCTCATAAGCGCCTGGTGGAGTCGCACTAAGAATTTTACTTAGCGTGATTCAGGCACGTTTTCGGACCGATTTGCTTGCCGTGCGATTGAAACCGAATCTCATCTAACGCGTCTCCATTCCCTCGCCGTGACCCGCACACCCGCCGACCTTCTGCCGCTTTGCCAGCTTCCCGCTGGGGAGTCGGGCTGCGTCCGGCAACTGTCCGGCCCGGCCCAGTTCTGCCAGCGGGTTCGCGAGCTTGGCTTTGGTGAATCCGCCACCGTGACCAAAATCGGCGGTCGCGGACCATTCCTCTGTGCCGTCAACGGCAACCGGATCGCGCTCAATCACGACGCGGCCAAGAACATCCTGGTTGAGCAGCTCGCGCGCCGCGCCTGACGCGGCCTTTCGCCATGAGCGCGCCCATCAAGCTTTCCGATCTCGCCGTCGGCTCGTCCGCCACCGTGCGTGAATTTCCCAAAAGTGGTGGCGCGTTCGTTCGACTGCGCGAAATGGGGTTGCTTGCCGGCACCCGCATCACCCTCGTTCGCACGGCGCCGCTGGGCGACCCGATCGAGATCAAGGTCCGGGGGTATCATCTTACGCTTCGCAAATCCGAAGCCGAGCACGTGTTGGTTGAAAGGGCTGAATGACTGAAGGGCTCAAAGGCTGAAACACGGTTGCCCGCCAGCGCCGTGTTCATCGTTTCGTCTTTCTCCTGTTTCGGCTCCTCCGCTCTTTAGCCATCCAGTCGGTCCGTCTGTTCCGTCCCACTCCCACATGATTCCAGCTGCGCCTCACATCACCCGATCCGCCGCGAGCGGAGCGCCCGGCGCCGCGCGACTTCCGGTCTACGCGGTGGTCGGCAATCCGAACTGCGGCAAAAGCACGCTCTTCAATGCGCTGACCGGGCTGAAACAGAAGGTCGGCAACTACCCGGGCGTCACGGTCGAGAAGAAGGTCGGCACCGCGTACTCCCAGCACGGACAGCCGATCACGATCATCGACCTGCCCGGCGCCTATTCGCTCGCCGCCCGCTCGCCCGACGAGGCCGTCACGCGTGACGTTCTGCTCGGCCGCCGCGCCGACACGCCGCAGCCCGACCGGATTCTGTGCGTCGTCGATGCGACCAACCTCGAGCGCAACCTCTACCTCGTTCACCAGATCCTCGATCTCGGGCGCCCCGTCATCCTTGTCCTGAACATGATGGACCTCGCCACCGAGGCCGGGCTCGACATCCGCGTCGCCCGCCTCGAGCACGAGCTCGGCGTTCCCGTCATTGCCTGCGAAGCCGTGAATGGGAAGGGCATCATCGATCTGAAGCTCGCGATGAGCCGGGTTGATCTTCCGCTCTCGAAACACGCGTGGACCGTGCCGGCGGCAATTGCGCCGGCCGTCGCCGATCTCCAGGCCTCGCTCGTGGCGAACGACGGGAAGGCGCCGCTCATCGCGCGCGCCGAGGCGCTTCTTCTCCTGACGGACCAGGACTCGCTTCGCGTCGCCGGGTCGACGCCGCTGCACGCCCGGACCCAGGAAATCCTCGCCGCGTGGGAAAAACGCTGGCACGCGGCGAACACCGACTGGGCCGCCGCGCTGGTCAATGCCCGTTACGATTCCATCGGTCGCATCGCCGAACAGGTCGTTCTCCGCAAGGGTACGCCCGGACCAACGGTCTCCGATCGAATCGATGCCGTGGTGACGCACCCGTTCTGGGGCTGGCTCGTGCTCGGCGCCATCATGACGGCGCTGTTCCTCAGCATCTTCACGCTGGCCGAGTACCCGATGAACTGGATCGACACCCACGTTGCCGGACTCAGCGACTGGGTGAAGTCGGTGATGCCGGCCGGCGACATGCGCGATCTGATCACCGACGGTGCCATCGCCGGCGTCGGCGGTGTCGTCATGTTCCTGCCGCAGATCCTGATTCTGTTCTTTTTTATCGGGCTCCTGGAGAGCACCGGCTACATGGCGCGGGCCGCGTTCATCATGGACCGGCTGATGAGCCGGGTGGGCCTCAACGGCAAGAGCTTCATCCCGTTGCTCAGCTCGTACGCCTGTGCGATTCCCGGGATCATGGCGACGCGCACGATCGAGGAACCGAAGGACCGGCTCGTCACCATCCTCGTCGCGCCGCTGATGAGCTGTTCGGCGCGGCTGCCGGTGTACCTCCTCATGATCGCCGCGCTGGTTCCGGGCGACCGCGTGCCGGTCATGACGAAGGTCGGGCTGATGCTGCTGATGTATTTTCTCGGCACGTTCGGCGCCTTCAGCTTTGCCTGGCTGTTCAAGAAGACGCTGCTCAAAGGCGAGCCGCCCGTGATGATCATGGAGCTCCCGCCCTATCGCTTGCCGCGGCTCAAGGATGTCGCGCTGCACATGATGGAGCGCGCCTGGGTGTTCCTTCGTCGCGCCGGCACCGTAATTCTCGCGATCAGCATGGTGCTGTGGTTCCTCGCGGCGTATCCGAAGGCGCCCGCGGGTTCCTCCGCCGCGCAGCAGATCGAGCACAGTTACGCCGGTCGGGCCGGTCACCTCATCGAACCGCTGATCAAGCCGCTCGGCTTCGACTGGCGCGTGGGCATCGGCCTCGTGAGCTCGTTCGCCGCGCGCGAGGTGTTCGTCAGTTCCACCGCGGTCGTGTTCAGCGTGGAACACTTCGACGGCGGCAAGGATGCCGACGTCACGCCGCTCCGCACCGCCTTGCGCGACGCCAAGTGGCCCGACGGCCGCGCCCTGTTCACGCCGCTCGTCTGCCTCACGCTCATGTTCTATTACGTGTTCGCGATGCAGTGTCTGAGTACCGTCGCCGTGGTGCGGCGCGAAACCAATTCCTGGCGCTGGCCGCTCTTCCAGATCGGCTACATGACCGGCACCGCCTGGATCGTCTGCTTCCTCGTCTACCATGCCGGCCGGGCGTTGGGAGCGTAGCCCGCCGTCCAACGAGTTGCCGCGCCGATGAACTCCTCCCTGCAGACCATCCTCGCTCTTGCCCTCGTGGCGATCGCCGCCACGTACCTGGTGCTGCGTGCGCTGGCCAAGCGGAGAAACCCGGGTTGCGGCGGGGACTGCGGTGCGGTCAGCCCCGAAATCAAGCGGCTCCAAGCGCAGTTGAAACACCGGCGCTAGGCGTTGCCGGTAGCCTGGGATCTGACGCGACGGCTATTGCGTGACGGACACCACGTCGACGTCGAAGATCAGCCCGGAGTTCGGCGGAATCCCCATGACCTTTCGCGGGCCGTAACCGAGGGAGGGTGGAACGTAGAACGTGGCCTTCCCGCCGCGTCCCAGTAGTTGCAGGCCGACCGAAAGCCCTGGAATCGTCCCGCCGATCGAGAACGGTTCCGGCTCCTTCGTCTGGTCGAAAACGGAGCCGTCCTTCAGTCGTCCCGTGTACGTGATCGTCACCTGTGCGCCCACGCCCGGCTTCGGCGGTTGTCCCACGTTCACAATCCGATACCCGAGCCCGCTGTCCGTCCACTGCACCTCGGGTGCTCCGGCTTCCGCGCCGAACATCGCCTGACGCGCCGCCCGTTGCTGCGCCGCGACTGCGGCGTCCGCTGCTGCGCTGGACGGCGCCGGCGCGGGTTTTTCGCAGCCGGGGGTGACTCCCAGGGCCAGCAACGCCAGGGCGGCAATCAGGAACTTTTTCATTCGATGTTGATGACGGCTTCGTAGCTCTGGGTTGGTACTGCCTCGTCGCTGCCGATCGGCAGCGCGTAGAAACGAATCAGCCGGCGTCCGGTGTGGATCGCGAGGAACGTCGCGACAAACCCTTTGCCATCCCCGAGTTCGACGATCGGCTTCCGCTGCTCGAGAAAACGCGAGTCGTTCAGGACGATGATCCACTGGTTGCCCGGGGTCGTGATCGGGGGGAGGCGGATCTGCACCTCATCGAGCACGTGAACGCTCGCGACGGCGGTCGAGCCCTCTGTCCCGACCGGAACCGAGGCATGTCCCTTCGGCTCCAGCTTCGGCGTGAGGCTGCATCCGCCGACCGACCATGCGATCGCCGTCCACACCGTTGCGCCGAGGAAGTGCCGAACCATCCCTCCAGCCTACCTGCGCGCGCTCCGCAAAACAAGACCCGCCCCGCGTCTTACACCGGGTTCGTCCACCGCCTACGCGGCCAACCTCAACCGCCTCACCACGTCACAACCACCAGCGACACCGCCTGCCGTGGCAACGTGAACTCGAGGTTCGCGACTCCTCCGTTCACTGCCACGTTGCCGGGTGAATCCGTGAGCGTCGCCAACTCGCTCGCCGCCTCGAGCTGGTGATAGATTCCGAGCCCCGGCGCAATCGGCGAGCCCAGCTTCCGCCACAGCGTGTAGGCGTTGCTGTGATCGTCATCGACGCGGTAATGCGTGAGGTGCGCCTGCCGCACGCTCACCGGCAGACCGGCCATTGCCAGCGTGACCGCTGCGGCCGGTCCGGGCACGTCGTCATCGTGATAATGCCAGATCAGGACGGCCAGTCGGTGCCGCGCTGCATCAACGCTCGCGATCGCCGCGACGTCCGGCTTTTCACGTACTCCTGACTGGATCATCGGCTCCAGACCGGCATCGCCCGAGCTCACTGCGTCGACGCGATCGCCGGTCATCTTCGCCATCATCCGGAACACGTTGAAGACGGGGAGGGGAATGCCGTTGCTCGCCATCACCCGGAAGCCGGGAAAGTAGGGCTGATCCTCGAATTCGAACGCCCACGTGATCGCGCCCTCGAGGTTCACTCCGTGCTGCTCGGCCAGCAGGTGGGTCCGCGCGAACACCGCCGCCTCGTAGCTCGCGTACATCGTCGTGTTCCGGTACCCGAGCTGCGGTCCCTGGCACGCGGCGCAGCCGTCCGGGTCGGACTCGCCGATGATGATCGGTTTGCCCTTCAGTTCCGGGTACCGCGCGAAGCGCGCAAACGCCGTGTCAATCGTGCGGAGCTGCGCGGCGATTCCCATCCGGACATGGCCGTCGACGAAGGTCGGCGAGCCTTTCGCGTGGAAAGAAATGAAGTCCAGCGGCGTTCCGATCTGTCCGGTGGCATAGTTCCGCCCTCGGAGCACATGCTCGAGGAAGGCGTCCATCTTCTTGCCCCCGTCGCCCGCGAAATCCGGGCCGCCGACGCGGGCATCCGGGAGGGCCCGCCGCACCCCGGCGATGGCGTAATCGTGGAGTTTTTCGAAGTCCGCTTCGCTGCCGCGCCAATAGCCCGTGTTCGCCTCGTTCCAGACTTCCCAGTACCATTTGGCCACTTCCGCGGCGCCATACCGGTCGACGCAATGTTTCGTCCACTGGTAAACCAACTCCTCCCATTTCGCGTAGTCTTTCGGCGGGTACGCCCAGCCGGTGAAGATCTTGTCGTAGGGGAATCCCGGGCGCCATTCGTGCTGGTAGGGTTCCGGATGCGTCGACAGCGCCTCGGGCATGAAGCCGATCTCTGCGTACGGCCGCACGCCATGCGCGAGATAGGTGTCGAAGATATGGTCGACGATCGTCCAGTCGTAGACCGGCCGCCCGGCGGCGTCCTCGGTGTACGCGTTCGTGCTGCCCCATTTGTACGCCGGGGTGCCGTCGCCGGTGACGAGCAGGCTGTGGGCGCGGAAATATTTCGGCGCGTCGCCGAGCTGGCCGATCCCGCCCAGCAGTTTTCGGCCGTCCTTCATTGTCGCGTAGTTCGGCTCGTCTGCGCCGAAAAACCGGTAGATCGGTTTCAGTTCGCCGTGCGTCTTCGCCGCGTCCACGCGGATCGAGACCGGAAACGTTGCGGCATCGATCGCGCTCGACCGCACCGCGGCGGCGGCGACCAGGACGAGGGTAAGGAGAAGATGAGTTTTCATCGGAAGCAGGGGGGGCGCCGGCGAGGGGAACCGGGATCGAGCCGACGCGAGCGACGAATCAACGCAGCCTGGCCAACGCTGCAATCCCATTGGCCCGGGACCGTTCGGTTGAACGACACAGGGCACTGCGTCCGCGGAATTTGATCCGATGGGTGGGACCTCACCGATCGGGAGAAGGTGGGGCATCGCGCCTCCCGAGGTGAGGCACCCTCTCCACAACGAGGCATTCCCCTCCGCGCGGGACTCCGCGTCCGAAGGACGCAGTGGGAGAACCGTGAATGAACGCGAGTCACTGGTGGTCAACTGGACGCCGGCGATTTCTATTGGCGGCTGTTCGCGTTCATTCGCGGTTCAACCGAATCGTTCCGGCTACGATCTGACCTTCAGTTCCACGCCTAATTTCAGAGTTTCCGCCTTTTCACGGTTTCAGCATTTTCATTCCGTGCTTCTCCGCTTCACCAAAGGCCCGCTGGCGGCCAAGGCCGATCGCCTCTCGTGCATCCGTGACGATGGCACGGTCACCGAAGGCGACATGCCGCGGCAGGGAATTCTCCCGCACGACCTCTTTCACTTCGCCGTCGAGAGCACGCTCGGGTGGCGCGATGCGTTCTTCGGCGCCGTCGCCCGCGGCGAGACGCTGGACCAGATCGCCCGGAAGAGCGCGGGTCGCAAACCCACCTGGTCTGTCCAGGCGCTCCAGGCGGAGTCGCTTGTCGAATGCCTGCAGGCCGAGCAATGGGGCGGGGCGGCCGATCCGGCGACGTTTCAATCGACCCTCGAAACGACCTGCCGCCGCCGTGGCGTCGCCGCACCGGAGCTTACCCTCGCCGATCTCCAGCGGCTCCGGCTTGCGCTCCGTGAACTCGGCACCGCCTGGCGCCCCCTGAACCCGGGCCACTCCCTCGAGCGCCGGTTCCCCGCCGGTTTGATGCAGGACGGGGTCGCCTGACGCGCCTTATTTCTGCGGGTAGGGGACGGAGTCCACTTCCGCGTCATGGCTGGCTGGGAACGGAGTCCCAGCCCACCACCTGAGGCTGCGCGCCGGCGATCGGCTACAGCTTTGTTTCAGCTTCTTTAGCGTCTACGCCAGTTGGCGACTGAGCCGGCCTTTGTATTTCGTGGCCAGCGCCCGGTTGTGCTCGATGGCCCCCGGAAGGTTCTGGCTCCGCAGTACGGGCAGGGAATGACCGTTCGCCTTCAGCCAGTCGATGGTGTCCAGCATCAGCCAGTTCAGCACCGAGCATCCGATCAGGGTCGAGGTCGGTCCGGCATTCAGGTCCTCCGAGACATTGACGATCGCGTCGCCGGGGACTCCGCCGTTGTCCAGGACGTGGTCGGCGACCTCGAACAGCCGCTTGCCACTTGGATGTTGCGACGGGGTCACGCGCGACATCGCGAGACAGGTCAGCGCGATGACCGTGAGTCGCTTCTGTTTGGCGTACAGGGCGACGTCGATCGGCGAGCCATTTTTCCCTGAGTTCGAAATGACGATCACGGCTTCGCCGGGCAGGAGCTGATACTGCCGGTCGTAGCGTTCGACGAGCTTGGTCCCGTAGCCGGGAAGGTTTTCAATGAACCCTCCGGTCGGGTCGATGATCCCCGTGACGCAGACGAGCCCGCCCGCCCGGCCGATGATCTCGCGCGAGATCAGCTCGCTGTGGCCGCTGCCGAAGGTGTGGATCACGCCGCCGCGCGCGACGAGTTCGCCGAGCAGCGGGGCGACCCGCGCGATCGTCGGCGCATTGGCGGTCCAGGCGGCGGCGAGCAGTTCGTTGGCGCGTTGATGATACGATTCGGCGAGCGAAGGCACGGTGGCTGCGATTCGAACATCGGCGACCGAACATTCAATCCCGAACGAACCTCCGCGCCATCAGCTGTCGCACTCCCTCGATCGGTGTGCCGTGCACCGGCGTCAGCGGCAATGGCGTACGGGGAATCAGCGCCTGCACCACAATCGGAAGCGTGAGGATCGGTCCGCTCAATCCGGCCGGTACGGCGTCCAGTGGCACTGCCGGGAAGAGTTTCACCGCCAGACCGGCCGCGAGCGCCACGAGTTCTCCGGCCGATTCGATGACGAGTGCCTGGGCCGTGAGATCCGCCTCGCTGGCGAGATTCAACACGGCGGGCGCAAACCCCGCGACTAGCCGGTTCGGCTCCGGATGATGATAAAAATGCCGGGTAAGGGCGGCTGAGTCAGCATCCGCGGGGAGTTGCGCATAGTCGCGGAGCGTCGGCCCAAGCCGGGAGGGCGGTGCCCAGCCCTGCAGTTCCAGGAGGGCGCGGGTGATCGCACGCCGGCCAATGTCGTAGCCGCTGCCGGGGTCGCCGAACCGCCACCCCAGGCCTCCGGCGTAATGGAGCGAACCGTCCGGGGCGCGGGCCGCCACGAACGAACCCGTGCCGGCATGCAGGACGAGCCCGGGTTTGCCTCGCGTGGCGAGTTCGAGGACCGGCAACGAGTCGTCGACGGCGGTTACCCGTCCGAAATCCGCCAGTTCCGCTGCGAATTCGCGCCAGAAACTCCGGCTCCCCGCCATGCAGAGCAACGTGCTTTCGATCATCTCGCCGGGCCCGTCGTGGTCCGCGTCCTCCAGCAACGCGCACAAGGCGTCGGTGACGACCAGCTTCGCCTGCTCCAGGCCCACCACGCTGGGGTTCGAGCCGGGCGCGACGTGTTGGGCGACGACGGTTCCGTTCGCGTCGACGAGGATGCACTCGGTCTTGCTCCCGCCACCATCCACGCCGATTCGCAAAGGGCCTGTCACAGCCCGGCACCGTAGCATCGGCTGCTCTCGAATTCGATCATCGAATTGTACGGGCGGCCATTGCTTGCCTTCGCGCGCGGCGTTTCTTGGGGTTCTCCGCGTTGCCTGCTCCCTCCGTCACGTCCGATCTAATCCTTTCCGAGCCCGAATGGCGGGCCCGGCAGGCGGCGCACGAGCAGCGGGTCCGGAGCTGGACGGATCCGCATCAGGAGCGCGCCGCCCGGGGCGAGCGGCATCCCGTTTACGACTTCCTGTTCACCTATTACGCGTTCCGGCCGGCCTGGCTCCGTCGCTGGCATCCCGGGCCCGGGATCGCCCTGGTGGGGCCGGTGGCGCACGAATTCCTGCGCTGGCCGGAGTACCGCGAATCCGACGGCGTCGTCGTCCTCGATCGTTCCGCCCTGCCGGCGCACCGGCGCGATTTTGTTGCGTGGCTCCGCGACATGCTGGTCGCGATGGAGGCCCGGCCGGCATTCTATGGCTGCTTCGGTCTGCACGAGTGGGCGATGGTCTACCGGCAGACCGCCGACGAGATCCGCCACAACGCCTGGCCCCTCCGGTTCGCCCCCGCCGATCTCGCCGCGATCGTGGAGCGGAGTTCGCTTTGCTGTTCGCACTTCGATGCGTTCCGGTTCTTCACCGCTCCGGCCCGCCCGCTGAACAAGTTGCAGCCGACCCGCGACGACACCCGGCACCTGGAGCAGCGCGGCTGCCTCCACGCCAACATGGATCTCTACAAATGGGCGTTCAAACTCGCCCCCTTCACGCCGGCGGAGCTGACGGCCGACTGCTTCGAACTTGCCCGCGACATCCGCGAAATCGACATGCGCGCCAGCCCCTACGACCTTCGCGCGCTTGGCTTCGCGCCGATCCCCGTCGAGACCGCCGCCGGCCGCGCCGACTACGAAACCCACCAGCGCTCTTTTGCCTCCCGCGGCGAACCCCTGCGCGCCCGATTGATCTCCCTTTGCGACTGGCTGCTCGGCTCTCCCGCCGAACCGCGGTCCGGCTCGTCGTAGGTGTCGCACCGCCGCCCGCGGATTGCCCGCCCTGCTAGGTTGCCTCCAGGGCCGGAGATCGCACGCTGTCCGCCATGTCCGACGACCCGCAGCCCGAGCACTCCGGCACGCCGCGGAAGCCAAGCTTCCCGATCGGCCCGGAGCTGCGTGGCTACCTGCGGCGCTACAAGCGGGAGCGTGACCTGCCCGTCACCTACGAACGGCTGCTTGCATTTCACGAGGTCATTCCGCTCACCGACGAGGCTGGCAAGCCGACGTTGTGGGACACGGTCATCTATCCCGCCAACGAGATGCCCGCGCTCAACGAGGCGCTCAAGGAGGTCTACGCCTGGCTCAAGGTCGATGGCGATCTGTCGGTCGTCAGCCATCTCTATGTGGACCGCGTCGACTTCTGCACCTTCGGCAACTCAACCCCGTTTCGCGTCCGGATCGTCAACGCCTACAACGACAACCAGGACTATTTCTACGTGAAGCGGTCGGACGCCTCCCGGGTCTACGGGCTCGAGCTCGAGCACCTGCTTTCGCCGAACCGGCTGCAATTTCTCACCCATGGCACCACGCTCGTCGAGGAGCACGTCGCCGGAATCCCGGGCGATATTTTCATCCGCGACTGGCTCGGGCGGCCCGACCCCAAGCCGATCCGTGTCGCCAAGGAGCTCGTGAAATTCAACGAACGCTGCTTCGTTCGCCTCCTTGGCGACATGCGGTCGTACAACTTCGTGTTCGTCGTGACGCCCGACTTCGAGGAGTCGCAGCTCCGGATCCGCGCGATGGACTTTGACCAGCAGAGCTACAATGGCCGGAAAAACTTTTATCTGCCGCAGTTCTTCAAGGAAAACACGCCGCTGGTTCGTTTCTGCCTCAAGCATCTCCGGGTCGAAACCGCCCGCCAGTACCAGCGGGAGGAGCAGACCCTGATGCTTCAGCGCGCCGCGCTCGCGTCGGAACGGCTTGGACTCCTGTTGCACGACATGGCACGTGACCCCATCGCTCCGTCCAGCAAGGTGAGCTCCCTTCGCGAGGGGCTGGCGGAACACTACGATCGCCCGGAGTACCTGCGCTGCGAATCCATGGGCGCGCTGATTCGCGAAAACCTGGAGTCGATCCGCCGCCACATCGGCCGGCCGGTCGTCCCCGAGCTCGTGCCCGAGTAGCTCTGAGCGCCGGTTTCCACGCCGGGCCGATTACGACGCCAGCAGGTTCTTCAGCGCTGCGAGATATTTCTCCTGCGTCCGGCGGATCACGTCCGCGGGCAGCTTGGGTCCCGGCGGCTTCTGGTCCCACTTGATCGCCAGGAGGTGGTCGCGCACGAACTGCTTGTCGTAGCTCGGTGGTGACTGGTTGGGGGCGTAGCTTTCGGCCGGCCAATACCGCGACGAATCCGGTGTCAGCACTTCATCGATCAGCCACAGGTTGCCCGCCGCATCCGTTCCGAACTCGAATTTTGTATCCGCCAGGATCATGCCCGCTTTCTTCGCGCGATCGTGCCCGTGCTGGTAGAGCGCCAGGCTCGTTGCCTTGACTTTGTCGTACAGCGCCGCGCCGACAATCTGGGCGCCCTGCGAGTCATTGATCGGCTCGTCGTGCTGTCCTTTCGGCGCCTTCGTCGTCGGCGTGAAAATTGACTGCGGCAGCCGGTCGGCCTGGCGGAGGCCCGACGGCAGCTTGATCCCGCACACCTCGCCCGTCTTCTGGTAGGAACTCCAGCCGCTGCCGACGAGATAGCCGCGGACAACGCATTCGATCGGCACCGTCTTCAGCTTCCGCACGATCATGCTCCGCAGCTGGAGGTCGCGGTCCTTGATTCCACGGCGGGCAAACTCCCCCGCCTGATCCGGCAGCAGGTGGTTCTGGATGATCCCGCTTGTCTGCGCGAACCACCAGTTGCTGATCTGGGTGAGGATCGCGCCTTTGCCCGGAATCCCATCGGGCAGGACAACATCGAAGGCGGAGAGACGGTCGGTGGCGGCGAGCAGCAGCGCATCGCCGAGGTCGAAGATGTCCCGGACTTTTCCGGATGCGATGCGGGGGAAAGGCAGTCCATCGATCGACGTGACTGCGGTCGTGGGCAAGGCGGAGGCGATTTCAGCGAACGTCATGATGGGAGTCTCGTTTCTGAAGCGATTCCCTCCAAAGGTCGCGAACTTTTTTCGTACCGCAGACCGCCGCCGAGGCGCGCTTACCTCACCCCGGACTCTTTCCTCCGTCCGCCCCATGCTGTTCGCACGCCATCAGGCCGTCCACGATTCGCTTGAATCGCCGCCCGGCAGTCGCGCTGATCGCCATCATCAGCGCAATCGCGCTGACGTGTGGTACGTTCGACAGCCACGCTGCGCGGGCCAGTGGCGCATGGTACACGATGACCACGCGCAGCAGCGAATCGACGGCGAGACACAGTCCCAGGGCGAGCGTCACCGCCCGGTGCAGGCGGCGGAATTCGGCCGAGCAATCCCAGGCGCGCTCGAATGCCGCCAGCCGCTCGGGTCCCTTGCCCTCCACCATCATGCGCGAGCCGGCGTAGCTCAGGGGCTTTTCCAGAAATGCCGACGCGCCGATGTAAAACGCGGCGATGCCCGTGTAGAACGACGGTCGGATCAATAGCACGCGGGCGTCGTGCACGAGCACGAGCACGGCGATCGAGGTGACGATCTCGAGCACCACGAGCACGCCGACTGCGTCGAGTTTCCGGCGCCGGGCGGTGTTGATCGCAGTGCTCAGGCCCGCCGCAAGCCCCGCCGTGGTCATTGCCCATACGCCGGCGACTCCGAACGCGTGCGCGATGGCATACGCCACGAACGGACCAGCGACGTCGAGCAGGTAGGGACGCAATAGCCGCCACCGGCTCGTCCCGGCCACGCGCGGGTGGCGCCCGCCGTCCTTCTCCGACGGCGAATTGGAGGAGTCGTTTGCGGTCATATTCCGGTCACCCAAGCTCGCTCGCTCCGGCGCGTCGGCTCGATGTACACCGGCGTGACACCAACCTCCACGCGAATTCTCCCATTGTCTGCGGCGACCGGAATCTCGGCGCCGAGGGCATCGATCGCCTGCGGCATTTCGATCATCGCCGGCCATGTGATCTCCACCGGTGGCTGGTCTTCGCCCGAAAATGCATCGCGACGTTCCCACACCACCCACATCGGTTCGGTGTCCCGTCGGTCAACGCGGAACAGATAGACCGTCGGGCGGCTTTCGATCGTCACGCGCGTGACGGAGCGTACGCCCGCCAACCGCTCGGTCATGCGCGCGAACGCGTCGGCCGTGGCCGTCCGCTTCGTCGGTTCGCCGCTTTCGAAACCGAGCAGGCCCACCTTGCCGAACATCAGCGTCATCAGGTCATCGCGGGGTCCGGTGACGGCGAGCAGTTCCCAGTACAACAGCCGCTCCACGCCGGCCGACAGCGCGAACAGGTTCCGCATGACCAGACTCCGGGACTGGATCCGCTGCAGTTTGGCCTCCAGCTCCGGAGAGCATCCCTGCATGAACATTTGCGTCTGCGGAGGGAGCGTCGCGATCCCCGCATACAGCTCGGCCACGGCATTGTCGCCGGCCGGAGCCGTGCCGTGGTTTCCGGCGACGGTTGCGGACCAGGCGGCTACCATTGGCCGATACCGGCGGTTTTCCGGAAATTCGAAGAAATTCGGACCGCCGTATTCCGTGCAGACGATCGGTCGCTCCACTCCGGCCGCTCGCATCCGGCTGCGCATGTGCTCGACGCGCGCGGTGATCGTGTACGGGTCGCCGTACAGCCGGAGGTCGAACACGTCGAATGTCTCCGCGGCTTCCTTCAGGACATGGTCGAAGAACTGAAGTCCGTGCTCCTGCTGCGGAAACGGCGGCGGCCGCGGCGTGCCCGGCGGGAGCGGCAACTCCGGCGGCACGAACATCCCGTCGTATCCGCCCGGAATCACGACGGCGCCGGGGTCCGCATCCTTCACCGCACGGTGGAAGACCCGGAGTTGCGCGACGAACTGCTCCTTGCTCCCCGCCCAGAACACCGGGTTGTTCGGCTCCGCGTCGTTCTGCCAGTACCGGACGCGGCCGCCGCACCGTTTTACGGTTTCGAAAACGAAACGATAGTAGTCGTCCAGGTTCTTTGCGGGCGAGGGAGGCAGCATCGTCGACGAAACCGTCGTCGCCCAGGTCGAGGACGAGAACAGCGCGATCAGCCCTTCGTCCGGCGACGCGAGCTGCCCGGCGAAGGCATCCACGGCCGACCAGTCGAACCGGCCTTTCTCAGGCTCGATCTGCTGCCAGAACAGATAAACCTTCGTGCTGGTCGCCCCGAGGCTTCGCAATGCCGGCAGATACGTCGCGGCCGGCACATGTCCGTACCCGTACACGAAGAACCAGCCGACTCCGAACGGCGACCGGCCGGCTCCGGCGCCCGCGCTGGCCGGGGCGTCGGCGCTCCGCCCGGGGTTCAAGTTTTCAGGCGTGGCCATCACGATGGCCGCCCGACGGCGCTTTTTTCTGATCAACGGGCGCCCGTAGTTGGGCCATCATCGCCTTCAGGTTCCACGTCAGTGTGCCATCCCGGAGGTCGGCAATCAGCTTTCTGACCCACGCCGCCTCTGCCGCATGCATCGCGCGCGCATATTCCGACTCGATCAGGTGAATCCGGCCGATTCGCCGGCTCACGTCCTTGATCACCTGTCCTGTCTCCGCGATCTGCCGGTCCAACTGCGCCACCCGTTGATCGAGGGCCGCGATCGCTTCCGCCGGGTCCAGATGAATTAGAAAACTGAGCGAGCCCATGAAGCTCGATTTTTCCTTCCGCGGGATCGCCACCAGCTGTTTCAGCCAATCCGTCAGCGCGGCCTCGCCCGTAGACGTGAGTGCGTACGTGGTCCGTTCCGGACGCAGCCCTTCGCGGGTCGTTTCGCCTTCCTTGATCAGGCCTGCTTCCGACAGGCGGCGAATCGCGTGGTACAGAGACCCGCGTTTCAGCACCAGCACGTCGTCCTTTCGGCGCTGCTTCAACAGCCGCTGGATTTCGTAGGGGTGCATCGGACGTTCGCGCAGCACGGCGAGCACCGCCAGCTCCCACAGGCCGAAATCGATGTCCAACATATCGCTCATGAGGAATAGCTCATATGAGCTAATTAAACTGAGTCAAGCCAGAGGAAGTCCTGGCAGATGACGGTTCGCTGGCGACGGTTAGGCTCGGAACCGGCGAGCGCATTCCCCGCCCTGATCGAACTCCGTTTGAGTCGATCCCATCGGATACTGACGAACGGCTCAGGCGCCAGGTCGGCGCATCGGGCGAAGCGGGGCGCGTCACTCGGACGGCGTTTGGAGATTGGCCGGTCTCGGCCGCTTCCCCAATCCCAGCGACCGCGTGCCGCTACCAGTACAAGTCCAGCTAACAAGTATCAGGCAGTCAAACGCACGCGGTCGCTGGTGAAGGTATGGGAATACCGGGCAGAAATACTGAACGTTCTGACTCTAGCACTTCTGCGTGGTCGGTGTCTGCGAGCGCAGGCCTAATTTAGGTGTAAGCTGCGCGCTTACATCGGCTGTCGAGCCGGCACGTTTCGCAGGGTCGGCGCCTCCCGTCCTCCAACTGCCTTCGGACCGGACCCTGGCCGTCCCGATCGTCCGTCTCTGCTCACGCGCTGGCGAAGCGCGCCCGAACTGTGCTGTCCAGGGTGTAAAGTGCCAGCGCCGCCCAGATCAGGCTGAACCCGAACAACCGTTCGTGCGGGAAAAGCTCGTGGTAGAAGAGCACCCCGAGGGCGAGCTGCACCATCGGTGTGATGTATTGCAATACGCCGAGCGTGGTGAGTCGGATCCGGCGTGCGCCGTACGCGAACGTGACCAGCGGGATCGCCGTGATGGCGCCGGTCGCCATGATCCATCCCTCTGTCCCGACGGAAACCCTGCCCCACGCCCCATCCCCGGTGTGCCCGCGCCACAGCAGGAAACCCAAGGCGAACGGTGCGATGAGCGCGGTCTCCACCGTCAGCCCGACGGTCGCACCCAGCGTTGTTCGTTTCCGCATCAGCCCGTAGCCGCCCCACGTCCCGGCCAGCGCCAGCGCAATCCATGGCACGTGTCCCAGTTGCACGACAAGACAACCGACGCCAACGGCGGCGAATCCGATCGCGATTGCCTGCGCCCGGCGCAGCGGCTCGCCCAGGAGAAGGCGGCCGCAGCCGACATTCACCAGCGGGACGAGGAAATACCCCAGGCTCGCTTCCACCACATGCCCGTGATTGACGCCCCACACGAACGTCAGCCAGTTCCCGACTAACAGCGCCGCCGTTGCGAAGCTGACCGCCACGGTGCGCGGAGACGACAGCGCCACGCGCACCTGACCCAGGCGGCGTTGCGCCAACAGCACGACAAACAGCAGCAGGAGCGACCACAGCGTACGATGCGCAATCAGCTCAAACGCGCTGACGCCCTGCAATTCCCTCCAGAACAAGGGAGCCAATCCCCAGACAAGATAGCTGAACCACGCCGCGACGACACCGCGGGCTGCTTCAGGATGGGAGGTCGGGTGGGACACGCCCGGCAGTCCGCGTGCGGTCCGGACTTCCGTCAATCTCGATGCCACCCCGCTGGTCGGTACAGCCGGCCACGAATTCGGGCGTGCAGTTCGACGCCCCTGGGCGAAACCGTCGGTTCGTTTATAACTGCGTGCCCCGCCCATTCCGGTAAGATCCCGCCCCGCATGAGCTTTCTTACCGCCCTTCACAGTCCCCTTCTGGTCGCGGGCTGGACGCTGTTCGGCTGCATCCTCCTCGTTCTCGCGCTGAAGCTTTTTGACGCGCTGACGCCGGGGAAGCTCCAGGAACAGGTGTTCCGGGATCGCAATACCTCCGCCGCCGTCGTGTACGGCGCGGCCCTGGTTGGTTTCGCAATCATCATCGCGAGTGCGATGCACTGATGCGCCGCACCCACAGCATCGTGCTGGCCCTCTCGGGCGCGCTTGCCACCGGACTCGGCGTTGTCGGCTGTTCCCGGCCCGCGACCGATTCCGCCGCCTGGGATACCAACGACCTCCAGGACAACACGCGCGACCAGCAGAACAATGCCTACGTGCCGGGCGTGGGCTACTACCACACTCCGTTCCACGCCTGGTATGCGTACCCATTCAATTACTACTTCCCGGGGCGCGGCTATTTCTACGGTGGTTTCTGGCATCCGGCCGCGTTCGCTGGCGTGATCCCGCCGATGAGCCGACCGTCTCCTGCGGGCTGGATGCGTGCGCGGGCGGCGGTCCGCGGGTTACCGCGATCGGACCGTGAGTCGGCGCCGTCTGGCCTCGGGTTTGCCGGCCATGGCGGAGGTTTCCACGGAAGTTCCGGTGGCCACGCTGCACCTGCGAGCCATGGCGTGATCCGTGGTGGGTTCGGTCACATCGGGGCGGGACACGTGGGGGCCTGATGAGACGCCTCAATCTCTCTCCGCGTCGCGGCTGGCAGGAACGGGTCGAAAAAATCGGCCTCACCTACCATACGCACGACACTCCGAGCGGACCGAAACCATATTGGTACGAGTCCGCGGGCTACGAATTCACCGCCGATGAGATCGATCGGCTCGAGGCTGCGATCGGGCGCGTCCACCCTCTCCTCATCGAGGCGGCCACCCGGGTCGTCGACGAAGGACGTTGGGAGCAGTTGGGCATCCCCGCGCATGCGGTGCCGATGATTGAACGCTCGTGGAATGCCGACGATTTCAGCCTCTATGGCCGTTTCGACTTCGCGTGGATGCCGGATGGGGAGCCGAAGCTCCTCGAGTACAACGCCGACACGCCAACCTCGCTCGTCGAGGCCTCCGTGGCCCAGTGGTACTGGTTGCAGGACGAGCAGCCGCGGATGGACCAGTTCAATTCCATCCATGAGCGGCTGATCGCCGCCTGGAAGCGCTACGCCGAGGTGAACCGGACGGTCCAGCTCATCGATTTCACCAGCGTGAAGGATAACCTGGAGGATGAGCAGACCGTCTCGTACCTGATGGATACGGCCGTTCAGGCGGGGCTGAAGGCGCGGTGGTCCGCCATCGGCGACATTGGCTGGGATCCCGCGCAGCAGATCTTCGTCACCAGTGCGGAGAGTTCGTCGCAACCGGTCGTGAGTTGCTTCAAGCTCTATCCCTGGGAGTGGTTGTTTCATGAGGACTTCGGCCAATACCTGCCCGACGCCCCGACGCTGTGGATCGAACCGCCCTGGAAGGCGCTCCTGAGCAACAAGGCCATCCTGGCGATCGCGTGGGAGTGCTTCCCGGATGATCCCAACCTGCTGCCGTGTTTCTTCGATCCGGCGCCGCTTCGCGGGAACCACGTGCGGAAGCCGAAGCTCAGCCGCGAGGGAGCCAACGTTTCGATCGTCCGCGACGGCCGTGTGGCCGAGGAGACGAGCGGCGATTATGGCGAGGAGGGATATGTTTATCAGGCCATCGCCGACATCCCGACCTTCAACGGCCACCGGCCGGTGTTTGGCGGCTGGGTGGTCGACCACGAACCCGCGGGACTGGGTATCCGTGAGTCGGATTCACTCGTGACCAATAACGTCAGTCGTTTCGTCCCGCATTACTTCATCCCGCGGTCTCGTGGATGATTCGGCCGAGCCCCGATGTCCCCATCGGGCTGATCCGATCGCGCCACGCATGTGGCGCCGATGTCGACACGACTCAATCCGGGCCCAATAAAGATCCCGCCCCAACCATGACCGCCGACCCAACCGCCACGGCACCGACGTTCCAGATCCGTTATCAGTCCGGCGAGCTCTATAATCGCGATCTATCCGGTTCCGGAACGATGGCAGTCCAGACCGACGGTTTTATGTTCCGCGGTCGCACCCGTCAGCCGCTATTCCGTGGACCGGCGCGCGAACTGCTCGTCCATCCGGCCGAAATCCGCAATGCGATGCGCGCCGGCAACCGCATCCAGTTCACGACCCTCATCGGCGAATCAGGCGCCGCGCAAAAACCCTTCATGTTTTGGTGTGCGACCGACGACGAAGCCGAGGCCGTCTTGCGGACCCTGCCGGCGGAAAAGGACGAGGCGTTTCACCAGACCGCCAGTTTCCAGATTCACCTGCAGCAGGTGTCGCCCGACATCAGCGGTTGGCGGTCGGTCACCAACGTTCTGATCGCGGCAAACGTGATCGCGTTCGTCGTCATGGGCCTCCTCGGGGCCGGCTGGTTCGAGACCGCCAGCATGAAGCCATACATGCTGTACGCGGCGAACAATGGCGCGGCGACGACGGACGGCGAGTGGTGGCGGCTCCTCACGTCGATGTTCGTCCATTACGGCATTCTCCATATTGCACTGAATATGTGGGCGCTGTTCCAGGTTGGGCACCTCGTCGAGCGGCTGCTTGGTCGCGTTCAATACACGCTGATGTATTTTGCGAGCGGGATCGCCGGCGGCTTCACGACCCTGCTCTGGCATGGAGACAAAGTGTGGAGCGCGGGTGCCTCGGGCGCGATCTTCGGGGTCTATGGTGCACTGCTCGGCTACCTCTGGCGGGAAAAACACGGCATCCCCAAGCCGGTGCTGCAGCCTCTGATGAAGAGCACGCTCGTCTTCGCGGGGTACAATCTGCTCTTCGGCGCGGTCACGCCGCAGATCGACAACACGGCGCATGTTGGCGGGCTGCTGGCGGGTGTGCTCTTCGGCTGGCTGGCCGCGCTGCCGCTGGATGCAGAAGTGCGACGCCGCGAAACCCCGCGCCGCCTGGTGCTGGGCGCCGTCACACTCTGCGCGATCATCGCCATCGGGGTTAAGGCATCGCCGCGTTACGCCTACAGCGTGCGTGACGAGCTTGCCTGGGAGGATGTCGTCCAGCCGCGGGTGAAGGCGGAGCAGGAGCTGGAGAAGCAGGCGGAGGCCAAATTTTCCGCCTACCAGCAGGGGCGGCCGGGGGCTGGCACGGAGTTGCGGCAATGGCTCCAGGCGACAGGAATTCCATTCTACGACCAATGGCGCGCGGAGGTCGCGGCACTCAAGCTCGAGCCCGGACGGACGACGGAGCGTCGCCGCAATGCCTTCCTCCATGTCGTCGATCTGCAGATTGCCAGCTATCGTAACCTCTCCGCTGCGATTACCCGCCACGACCCCAACGGCTGGAACCACTACGTGGAAGCCAAGCGGGCGATCCTCGCCGCCGTTCAGGCGATTGGGAAATGACGCTCCCGGCGCGTTCCGACCTCCGCGACCTCCGCTAACCGCTACGCGCAGATCTCGCGTTTGAGGTGACCATCCGGTTTCGGGGATCTTCGCGCGGCGCGTGCCAGATCCCGGCCTGCGCGGCTCGCCGGTAGGGCGCGGAGTCCCTACCACCTGAGGCATCGCGCCGGCAATCGGCTACATCTTTGTTTCAAATGCTCTATGGGGCCCCGGGGCCCGTCGCGGCTTCCGGCATCGATCGATACCGGATTGCGCCGGGATAGCCTTCGACGACGCTTTCCAGTTCGGTGCCGTCGCGGATCTCGTTGCGGCGCCTCGGCACGAAGCGGATGCCCCAGGTCTTGAGGCGCTCGCCGACGGGAATTTCGAAATATTGGAGACTGATCTCGATCTCGCGCCCGGACCGGCTGAGTTCGGTCAACTGCGCCCGCAGCCTGCGGGTCGCCTGCGTTTCCCAGTGGAGCCGCACGCCCGCCACGACGATCGCGTTCACGACCAGCATCCCGCTGAGCACCCACGCCATGCCGACGGCGCGCCGGGAGTTCGCGGACCAGAAAACAAACCCCAGTGGCACGATCGGCAGCAGCCACAGCTGGGGTCCGTAACGCGGCCACCACAGGTGCGGACTGATCAGCAATGATCCGGCGACCGCCACGACGGTGAGCAGCGCCGCCCAGCGCGTCGGAGTCCGCTGGAAGAGCAGCCAGGTTCCGAGCAAGAAACTGAGCACGAAAATCCCGCTGAACCACGGTCCGAATCCCGCCACCCGCGTCTCATGGTAGCGATAGGCGGACAGGTCGGCAGGTCGCGCGTCGAACGGCACCATCAGCGCTGCGTCGCGCACCCCGGCGTACGGCGCGTTGCCCGGCCGGCCGAAGGTCGCATACCCGAGCCGCACCAGCCGGTCGTGCCGCAGGAAGTTTTTCGGAGTTTCGTAGAGAATGATGCCCTCGCGGCCCTGCGCGGTGAGGCTCGGGTAGGCCTTCGAGCCCAGCACGGGGTAGAAGGGCTGGTGAACGTAGATCGTGTTCGTGACATACGGGTTGTACCCGAACACCACGGTGCCCAGCAGCAATGCGAGCGCGCTCCAGCCGGTGTAGCGCCAAAGCCAGGCTCGCTGGCGCGCCGCGCACCAGAGCCAGCCCGCAGCAAACACGAAGCACAGGAAAACGAGTCCGGTGAATTTCGCGTTGATGCTCACGATCGCCCCGAGAACTCCCACCCAGAGCACGATCGGCTGCGGCCGGCGGAACGTGCTGAACACCGCGGCGACGACCACCATCAGGAACCCGATCATGATCCCGTCCACGAGGTAGGTCGTGAGTTCGCTCAGCGCGACGGGATTGAGCGCCACCAGCAGCGCGATCGCCGCCGCCCGGCGGCGTGACAGGTTCCAGTCCAGCGCTGCCGCGAACACCGCGAGCCCCATCGCCACCGGCGCCAGGATAGCCGTTATTTTGCCGAGCTCGATCTGGCCGGTCGTCGAATAAACCGCCGCCGCCACGTACCACGGACCCTTCGCGTAATGCCGCACCCAGAGTTTCAGGTGCGACAGGAACAACCGCATCGGATCGCTCAATGGATCCCAGTCGCGGGCGATCGCGTAGATCGCGGTCTGATGGTACCACTGGCCGTCCCACGACAGGTCGAAGTACCAGGCCGACACCGTCACCGCCGCGGCGAACACTCCGAGCGCGATGCCAGCGGGCCACCACCGGGAGCGACCCGACAGCCCGGCCCGCACGGCCAGTCGGTCACCGAGCAGGAAGGCGAGCACCAGCCCGACCGGCGCGACCGCCGTGAAACCCACCCGCCCCGCGAGCAGGCTGAGCATCGCTCCGAGCTGTGTCAGACAAAGGAAACTCGCCAGGATGGCGGTGGCGGCCCAACACGTGACCGCCAGGCGATGGTCATTAGCGGTCGGCGGCACGGTGGCGGTCGTCATCGGCGGGATGCGTTATCCTAGCCCGGACTGTTCGTGCTTCGCCGCCTTAACCTGCCTTTCGAACCATTCTCCATTTCCGCTTCCCTGACGCCGTCTCCCGCGTCGATACGCCCAGCGGAAGAGCACGAGTCCACCGGCGATTCCGGCCGCGAGCGCGAGCGGGAAAAATCCGGCGGACTCGAATCGCGAGCCCGGTGCCTCGACAATCCATTCGATGCCGACACCCGCAAAGAACAGCACCTGGGCGAGCCGGTTGCTCTGCGGATTGAGCGGCGAGCACGCCCAGAGCGGCGTATCCAGGATCGCCGGATCGCGTGACTGACCGAGCCGGCTCCAAAGTCCCCGCGCCACGACGAGCGCGCTGAACAGCACCCCCAGCAGTCCGGCAAATGCGAGAAACCAGACGGGCACCGCGCTCGGAGCTTCTTCGGCGGCGACATGTCCGCCCCAGCCGCCGAACAGCGCGACACCGAGGTAGAAAAGCAGCCAGAGAGGATCCGTCTTGGGCACGCCCCACGCTACGCATCCGTTCCGTTGTTCGGCCAGCCATTCCGCGCCAGAGCGGCGATGCTGTTCGCTCGACCCACGGGCTCCGCGTCTGGAATCTGGTCGGGTTCAACTACGGTGCCAAATGCAGCCTGAGCTTACGCCGGAAGAGAAGAACCTGATCGACCGGGAATTCACGGTCCGGCAGGAGGTGTCGGCGAAACGACGTCGGTTTGCTCATGGCGTGTTTCTCGTCGGAATCATCGCGGGAGCCGTGCAGGCGTTGCTTCTCGAGTTCATGCTTTTTCCGCTCTCTGGGCTGATTGTCGGCGTGGTATATATCGGGTGCAGCTTGGCGTACGTCGGCGGCAATCTCCTTCCAACCTCGTTCCTGCAGGATTTGAATCCGTGGTGGCACCTCAATCCGTGGCAGGACGCGCGGCGCAACCTCGCCGACGGGCGGACCATGCCGGAAGCGATCACCCTGCTCGCCGGGCCAACGGCACTTCGGCTTGTTGCGGCACTAATTCATGCCGCCGCCTTCGGGTTTTCGCACGCGTCGACGGTGCTCTCGGTCTTGGTTTGGTGCTGATTTCAAGGACACGCTGAGGTACTAAGAGGCTCTCCGATGACTATCACCCCGTTTGTCGAAGCATTGGCGGCCTTCAGCCGCGGCGGGCTGTTTCCCGTGTTCGCCGTCGTCGCCGCGCTCGTCATCCTGGTTGTCATCGGGAAGCGCGTGTTCCAGGCGCGCGCCGAGACGCCCGTCACCGACAAGCCGGCGTTTCTGGCGCGGAAAACCATCCTGAGCCCGGCCGAGCGCTCGTTCCTCGGGGCGCTTGAAGCCGCGGTGCCGGAGCATGTCCGCGTCTTCCCCAAGGTCCGCCTCGGCGACGTGTTTGTCACCCGGCCCGGTCTCAGCCGCCCCGAACGGGCCTCGGCCTGGAATCGGATCAACCAGAAGCACGTCGATTTCCTGCTCGTGCGCCGGAACGATCTCGCGCCGATCGCCGGCGTCGAGCTCGACGACCGTTCCCACGAGGCGGAGGACCGAATCGAACGGGACGCTTTTGTGAACGACGTCTTCCGCGCCGGCGGCGTCCCGGTGCTGCACATCCAGGCGCAGGCGGCTTATTCCGTTGATGCACTCCGAGACGAGCTCGTCGCGGTGCTTCCGGTCGGCACGCCGAAATAACGCGATCGGTTGCGCGAGGAGGGCGTCCGGACTCACCGAATCGGTGTCACTCGGCGCTCAATTCCCGGCGTTCAACGGCAACGACGCGTTTCCCGCCGACTCAGCGGAATCGCTGTGGCGTGCGATTCGGATTGCGACCTCGGCGGGGTTGGTGCGTCTTGCGCGCCTGTGAAACCCCGTGGTCTACCCCTTGTTCTCGGGCTCCTCCTTGCGGCCGGCGGCACGTTGCGCGCGGCGGATCAGGTTGCCCTGACGCGGCTTTCGGATCGTGTCCGCGTCACCGTCGACGGCCGGTTGTTCACCGAGTTCGTGTTCACCGGTGCCAGCCGTCCCTACTGCTATCCCATCCTCGCCGCCGACGGCACCTCGCTCACCCGCGACTTTCCGATGAAGCGCACGCCCGGGGAGGACACGGACCATCCCTGGCACAAGGCGCTGTACTTCGAGCACAGCTACCTCAACGGGGTCGACTTTTGGAACGAGAGCGGTGGCGATCGCGGCCGGTCCCCGCAGGAAAAGGGCAACACGGTGACCGATCGGATCGAGGAGGCCACCAGTGGCGCCGTCGGCGTGCTCCGAGTGCACGACCGCTACGTGGCGCCGGACGGAAGGCTGATCTGCACGGACGAGCGCACGCTGCGTTTCCATGGCGACGGCGACGCGCGTTTCATCGATTACGAGGTCACCCTCCAGGCGCTGCCCGCTGCCCCGCTGCACATCGGGGACAACAAGGATGGCACGATGGCGATCCGGCTGCCGCAATGGATGACGATGCCGCACAAGTTCAAAGGGACGCCAACGGGCGGCGACGGACACATCGTCACCGCCAACGGCTACCGCGATGGCGCCGCCTGGGGCAAGCGGGCCGACTGGTGCGATTACCACGCCGAACACCAGGGGAAGGTCTACGGCGTCGCGATCTTCGACCACCCGCAGAACCTGCGGCATCCGACCTGGTGGATGGCGCGCGACTACGGCCTGTTCGGTGCGAATCCTTTCGGCTGGCACGATTTTGAGCCCAAGACCACCCAGCCCCATGCCGGCGATGTGACCGTCCCGCCCGGTGGCAGCCTGACCCTTCGGTACCGCTTCTATTTCCACACCGGAGACGAAAAGTCGGCCCACGTGGCCGACGAGTACGCCCGCTACGCGGAGGGCAAATAGCCATGCGCCTCACCCGCCGCTCCTTCCTCAAGTCGTCGGCGGCCGCACTGGCGGGCGCCGCGCTCGCGCCGCGCTCCTGGTCGCAGGTGCCGTCCGCCAATTCCGCCGTCCGGGTGGCGGTGCTCGGGTTGAACGGTCGCGGGCGGAATCACCTCCAGAGTGTGGCCGCCTGCCGCGGGGCGCGGCTTGTCGCCCTCTGCGATCCGGACTCCGCCGTGCTCGCTCGCGCCAAACATCTCGCCGGGGACCACGTCGCCACCTACCGGGACCTTCGCGAGGTGCTGGAGTCGCGCGACATCGATGCGATCACGATTGCCACCCCGAATCACTGGCATGCGCTGGCGGGCATCTGGGCCTGCCAGGCCGGCAAGGACGTGTATGTGGAGAAGCCCGTTTGCCACAACGTCTGGGAGGGGCGCCAGCTCGTGGCGGCCGCCGCCAAGTACGGCCGGATCGTCCAGGCGGGCATGCAGATCCGGTCGGGCGAGGGCCTCCAGGAGGCGGTTGCCTGGGTCCGCGCGGGAAACCTGGGCCCGATCAAGGTCTCGCGCGGGTTTTGCTACAAGCGCCGCGACAGCATCGGCAAGGTGGCGGCCACGCCCCCGCCTCCACCCACCGTCGATCTCAACCTCTGGTGCGGCCCGGCGCCCCTCGCGGCGCCGCACCGGGCGCGGTTCCACTACGACTGGCACTGGCAGTGGCCGACCGGCAATGGCGACCTGGGCAACCAGGGCATTCACCAGATGGATGTCGCCCGGTGGTTTCTCGGCGAGCCCGGCCTGCCACCCCGCACGCTGAGCGTCGGCGGCCGGCTCGGTTATGTCGATGACGGCGAGACGCCCAACACGCACGTGATCCTGCACGACTACGCCGCGGCGCCGCTGATCTTCGAAGTGCGCGGGCTGCCGTCTGCGGCGGCGCAGGCAACGGTGCACGCCGATCCGGCCCTCGCCGGCGCGGCCACCGCGCACGCGCTGGCGGCCACGATGGACAAGTATCGCGGCGTCTCGATCGGCAACGTGATCGAATGCGAGGGCGGCTCCGTCATCATCGCCGACTACTTCACCGCCCGGGCCTACGATCGCCACGGGAAGCTGATCCGCGAGTTCAAGGGCCGGGACCGGCACATGCAGAACTTCATCGACGCCGTGCACAGCCGTCGCGCCGCCGACCTCTACGGCCCGGTCGCGGAGGGCAACGTCTCGAGCTCGCTCTGCCATCTCGGCAACATCTCTCATCAGGCCGGCACCACCCGGCCCGAGGACGAGATTCGCGCAAAGATCCGCGGCGATGCGGGGTTCGCCGAGGCCTGCGGCCGGATGCTGGAACACCTGCACCGAAACCACATCGACCTCGCGCGCACGCCACTGACCTTCGGGGAGCCGCTCGCCCTCGCCGGTAACCGCTTCACCGGCCCGGACGCGGCGCGGCCGAACGCGCTGCTGAAGGGGACCTATCGCGAGCCGTTCGTCGTGCCCGAGCTGGAAGCCTGACGCCGGCGACTTTCCCGGGGTGGGGTGTCACGGAATGAGATGAAGCTTCGATCCGACCTCCCGACGCGCGAGCCGCGCCAGGCCCGGTCCGCGGCCGGCCGGCGGCTGCGCTGGGCACTCCCGCTCCTACTGGCGGCCGCGCCGCTCGGCTTTGCCGCCGACGCTCAGCCGCCGATCGAGCTGCCGCCGATGATCGTGTCCGACGTCACCGGCGCCCGCCCCTGGCATTATGCCTCGGGCCCCGGCATCGAGGTGCTGGCCCGCTGCGACGACGACCTTGCGGCGGACTTTATCCGACGCAACGAGCGGTTGACGCAATTGCTCGAATACGTGCTCCCGGCCCGGTTCCGGTTTCGCACGACCGCGCCGCGCATAGCCATCCTGGTCGAATCGGCGGGCTCCCCGTCGCTCTCGCAGGGCCTGGTCGAGCAGTTTGGCGGGACCGACCGGAAGCCGGACGCGGCCCCGGCCGGCGCCACGGCCGTCCGGATCCTGCCGAACCTCGAGCTCAACGACGTGGATGTCGACATGGTCTTCGGCGTCATCGATCCGCGGACATTCAACGCCGACCGCCTGGTGTTCGCGCCCGAGCACATCCGCTACGCGATCGAACGCCGCGTGCCGCCGCTGCCGGCCTGGTTTGTCGAGGGACTCTCGCGGCTGCTGACGCAGGCGGAGTTCACCGACGACGAGGTCCGGTTCCCGGAATTTCCCTGCGCCTCGCCGGAGGAAGCGGCGCGGCTGGGCGCCGACCCGGATGCGCCGCGCCCGATCGGATCGCTGGTCGACCTCTTCGGCGCGCCGCCGGCCGATCCGGCGGCGCTGGCCCACTGGCAGGCGGAGGCGGAGCTGTTTGCCCGGTGGTGCCTGGAGCCCGGCGCACCCGACCGCCGCCCGGCCCTCTGGCGGTTCGCGGACGCGGCGTCGCGGGTCGGGCCGAGCGACGCACTGGCGCGGGAGTGTTTCCAGCTCGGATACGCGGGGCTGCGCGACCGCTTGAGTGACTACCTGCCGGAGGCGATCGATCACCGGATCGTCCTGCGGCCGCCGGTGACGCGGGTCCCGGACGTCGCGGTGTCCACCGCGACCTACGCGCAAATCGGCCGGATCCGCGGCGAATGGGAGCGCCTCGAGATCCGCTTCGTGCAGACGCGCCACCCGGAATTCGCGCCGCAGTACATCCAGATGGCGCGCGATACCCTCCGCCGCGCCCGCGAACGGGTGCCGACCGACACCGGCGTGCGGGTGGCGACGGCGCTGCTGGATTGCGATCTCGGCCAGCGCGCGGCGGCGCGGCCGCTGCTGGAGGCGGTGTTTGCGAACCCGGATGAGCTCGTGCGGCCCCGGGCGTACGTCGAGCTCGCGCGAATGCGGCTGGACGACGCGCTCGCCGTCGCCCGGGTCCATGGCGAGCTCAGCCGCGCGCAGGCGGCCGTCGCGCTGCAAGCGCTGCAGCGGGCGATCAGCGAGCTTCCCCCCCTCGCCGAGGCGTATGCATTGACCGCGGAAATCTGGGCGCGGTCGGATGCGGTGCTGAGCGACCCCCAACTCGCCCTGCTGAGTCGCGCGCTCGAGGAGTATCCGACCAACATCCGGCTGCTGTACTATACCGCTGTGCTGCAGGTGAACCGGAAGGACTACGATCGCGCGCTGGACCTCGTCCGGCGCGGCGTCGCCGCCGCCCAGGGCACCCCGGCGCAGGCCCAGTTTGTGGCCCTCCGCGACGCGTTGCTGAAGGTGCGGGCCTCGCCGCCCGCCGGGAAATGACGCCCATGCCGCGCGTCCACCCCTCGCTGCACGGCCAGACTGCGCGAGCGCGTTCCGCCTCTCGCCCATGGGAGAAACGTGCGCCTGGCTGGGTCCGGCGCGGGTTCGTGACGCTGGTCGCCGTTGCACTGGCCGCGGCGGCACCGCGGATGCCCGCCGCCGCCGGGTCGCGGGCGGAGCTCGTGGCGCTGCTCCGTCCCGACCGGATCGGACAGGTCGAACTCGCTCCCGACGGCCGGCACATCGCCTATACCGTGCGCGAGGGTGCCGTGCTTTCGCTGGTCATCCGCGCGCTCGACCGGCCGGGGACCAAGGCCACGGTGTTCGCCGACACCGACGTGGAGGAGGGGTTTCTCCACCGGACGCTGACGTTCACGATCCGGCTGCCCTTCGTCGGATGGGCGGATGCCGGCACGCTGGTGTACTTTGCCTCGCTGCCGCCGCACGAAGGCCAGTTTCGGGAAGAGCTGCACGCGGTGGACGTCGATGGGCGGAACAATCGCGTGC